>JAGCRI010000068.1 GCA_017964755.1 Bacteroidales bacterium
AGCCGCGTTGCGTTGGCACACAGCGAAACCGTACCGGCAGGCAGCACGCTTGAATTCACTGTGCACATGATGGTGGATGATTTGGAGCCGGTTGTCCGCGAGTGCCTTGACTACGGTGCGCGGCATGGCTTGGGGCAGTGGCGTTCAAGCGGGAAAGGGGCTTTTACATGGCAAGAACTTGGTGACGGGGGGAAGATAATTGGCGGGAACAACGCTGCGGCAGGGCAATAAAAATATCTATTGGGCATGGAAGTCGATGAAACAACGATGCCAGAACCCGCGATGCAAGGCATACCGCAACTATGGAGGCCGTGGAATAGGCGTATGTGATAGATGGCAAGAGTTTGAACCGTTTTGCAAATGGGCTATTGAAAACGGGTATTCCGCTGGCTTCGAGATTGATAGAATAGACAACGACGGGGATTATTCGCCAGAGAATTGCAGATGGGTATGTAGACGCGACAATATGAACAATAGGCGACGGACTATACTTCTCACGGTTAATGGCACAACGAAAGCCAGAACAGAATGGGAAAGATGCCTGAATTTGCCGCATGGTATAGTAAAGTCATGGGTTGTTACGCGCGGGAAAGAGTACGCAGAGCAAAGAATTGAAGAAGTTATTCGTTGCGGGTACATCGAAAAAGACTATTCACGGAACCACGAGCGTAAACCTGTCTTGTGCATAGAAAGCGGCGTAATATATCCATCACGATTTGCTGCGGCTAAAGCTATTGGGACAAATGGCGGCGCTATTGCTTGCGCGATTGCCAGAGGCGGTACTGCTGGCGGATATCATTTTAGAGATGCGGAATGATAGTGTTAAGTGGGAAGGGGCGGTTCCTGTGGGAAGAAGTCGCGTAGACAGGGAAATGCGTTGTTTTGATTTGCGCAGAATGGCCACGGAATAGCTGTGATAGCGGAGAACTGATAGGAGAAGGCTTTGCATGGACAGGACGCGAGAGGAGATGGAATCGAACGGACTCGCAAAGAGATGGCATCGTATCGAATGGAATTGAATCGCACGGACAAGACACGGAATTGAACGGCGACGATAAGCAAGGACATGGAGATGCGTTGCAGAGAATCGCGTAGAGAAGGATTAGCACAGAGTAGCTACGGCAAAGGAGTAGAATTGTGTATAGCAAGATAATTGAGATTACGCCCAAGATGGCGAAGGAAATGCTGGAACGAAACATGAAGAACAACCGCCGCGTCAACCATGATACCGTGAACCGGTATGCGCGGATAATGAAAGCGGGCGGTTGGAACCTTACCCACCAAGGTATCGCATTTGATACCAGCGGGTTGCTTGTGGACGGTCAGCATAGGTTGCAGGCTATCGTATCGGCAAACGTGCCTGTTGAAATGATGGTGACTTACGACGTGGAGCACCACGAGGGCGAAGCGTTCACGATTGATGCAGGGCGTCGGCGCACTACGCTGAACATCATGCAGATAAGCGGCATTGATGACGTTGTGTATAAGAATACGGCGTCGTATGTTTCGAGCTATCTGAAATGGAAGCCTGCGGGTGGCAGGAAGGTCGAAGCCACCGAGGTAATTGCCTATATTGAACGGCACTACAGCGAAATAGCTGAACTGTACAGCATTACGCGGAAAGACCTGAAATACGGCGGGGTGCGGAATATCCCTGCGTTGGTTGGCGCGGCGCTGTTGTCAGCTATCTATCGCGGCGAGAATCAAGACGCGTTGCAGAAATTTTGCAACGTATACAGCAAGAATGAAGTGTCAGGCTGCGAGAACTATAATCCGCGTCACGCGCTGAATATCCGCGATTATGTGCGTGACCACAGGGACAGCAAGGAAGCCCTTGCACGGGTTGAGAGCGCGATATATGCGTTTTGCAATAACCGTTCCATGCTTCGGCAACGGGATGACTGCTACCCGTATAATGCGGCCATGGACGCTTAGAGGAGGCGTAGCATGATTGGCGACAAAATGCTGCTTTATGACAGGGAAAACGAGCGATTTTTCGCTGGTTGGAAGGCTGCAACGAAGCGGCAGGCAGATGAATTGGTGCCCATGTGGAGTGAATGGGGGAAGGATGCCATGGTGATTTACCGGCTTAGTGTGGCATACCGCATTAAAGAAACACTCGGCATTGGCGTGCGAATTGTGTCTGAAACCGAGGCCCATAAGATTGATTCTATGCGGCGCTATCGGGAGGCGAACGGCGGTGGGAAATAAAGCAGACCCCGGCGCGTATGTGCGCAACATGAAATTTCTGAAAGAGCTGCGCGAACAGTATTTGCAGGGGCTTATTAGCTGCGAGGAAATGTCAGAGTTTCGCGAGATGGCATTAGCAGGCAATCCCGACGAAGCGCAGATGGAGTTAGCCAAGTTGTTGGCGGAAAGGAAAAATCTGTGAATCGACAATATTCACCGTGCTATACGTGCGTGAAAAGATGTCTGCTCTGCCATTCCCACTGCAAGGAATATGCGGATTGGGTGAAGGAGATGGCTGAACGCCCAAAGCGGCCGAAGCATGAGGTCGAAGCCGACGCGGTTGAGATAGACAGGCCAAAGCGAATACGGAAACAGCAGCAGGAAAAGGCCGAAACTAAGTACAGGAGGAAATGATGATTGGCTGTACAAGAATCATATGGGATAGCGAATACGAGGAGTATAAATGCGAGAAGTGCAAGGCTATCATGTATTACCAGTTTGGTTTTCGGTATTGCCCGTACTGCAAGCGCAGGGTCGTAAGCATTGACGAACGCAGGGCAAAGACGGGTGTGTTTTCTTGTAATAGCGTATTAAGTAAACTCATCAGAATTAAGCGAGATGAACGCGCGTGACGGAAGGACATAGAAACCGCAACAAGCGTCATTACTTGAAGAAGGTCAGTGAACACAAGTGCGTGACCTGCGGGAAGCAGGACGAGCGAACGCTTGCGGGTATGCGCTACTGTCAGGAGTGCCGCGACAGGCATAGGGCGAATGCAAGCCCGAAGAAGAAACGAACGCCCGAACAACGCAAGCGGGAGAACGATGACAAGCGTGCGTGGTATGCAATGTGCGTTGAAAAAATGATGTGTGTACAGTGCGGGCGGAAGGACAAACATACGGTCAACGGGCATAGGTATTGCGCTATATGCCAAGAGAAGAAGAATAAACGGAATCGCGAAAAGTGGGACAGCGAGGAAAAGGCAGCCTATCACAAGAACAGGCGCGACAAGTGGCGAGAACAGGGGTTATGCACGTGCTGCGGCGGCAAGAAGGAAGAACCCGACAGGATGATGTGCATTGATTGCCGCGTGAAAGCCAAGATGAATCGCCTGCGGAGGCAAGCAGAAAAAGGAGGGGCAAAGGGCTTTGGGAAAGGTAAGTATTCTTAGCGCGACAACGGAGATGCCGATTACGACTATTGGTGAACGCGCGGGTGTTTGCTGGGGCGCTGACACGTCTGACCCCGTAAAGAACTATCAGCGCGGTTGGGACTGCATCATATCTGGACATGGCAGAACGCTTGAATATGTCAATATCGAGATGGTTTTGGACGGCTATTCCGCCCGGGTAATGAGGGAGTGGTACACGCACATCGGAGGTGCACCGACAAGGTTGCAAGCGAGTACAAGGTATATCAACTACGAAGAATTTGGATATATTATGCCGAAAAGTATTGCGGCAAATGAGGTCGCTGGCGAAGAGTATCAAGACGCAATGCGAATGATAGGACACACCATAAACATGCTGACAGATATGGGCATTCCCCGCGAAGATGCCGCTATGCTGCTGCCGTTGGGTATGACAACGCGCGTAGTGGACAAGCGCAACCTGCGCAACCTGATTGATATGTCAAGGCAGCGGATGTGCAATCGGGCATATTGGGAGTTCAGGCAGATGTTTAGCGATATCTGCGATGCGCTGTCTGCCTATTGTGCCGAGAATGGCGAATGGGAGACCATTGTGCGGACACAGCTTTATCCCAAGTGCGAGCCAAGCAAGACGTGCCCGGAAGCCCGTGGCTGCGGCAAATATCCGAAGGTGGGTGGACGGCGTGGATAAGTTGGGAAAGGTTATCCGGGGGCTGGAGTGCATCCGAGATTGGTCACAATTCGCCGTGGACAGGGGGTGGATTGATGCAAGAGCCTCCGAAAAGATGGTCAAATATGCGGAGGATGCTCTGGAACTGCTGAAAGCGCAGGAGCCGCGAGTGATGACATTTGAAGAAGCAGCCGCGCTTGGACGTAATACTGTTGTATGGTATGAATTTAACGGGGAAAATTCGCCAAGACCGAGGATAGTCCACCATGCGGATAAAGCAGGCATTCAATTTACAGATGGTGGCGTGTGGCATTTTGTGCGAGATGAGTATGGCAAACTTTTCCGTTTGTGGACATCCCGCCCGACAGAGGCAGAACGGGAGGAGATACCGTGGAACTGAAACCGTGCAAAACAGGCAATCAGAACTTGCGTGAATGTCCGTTTTGCGGGAGAAAGCCGACGCTTGTTTGTGACGGGAACGCTTATAAGGTGTTTTGTCAAAATGGATTTTGCCTTGCAGCATATGGGTGGAGCGTAGAAAAAGAAGAAGTCATAAAAGGCTGGAACAGGAGGGTGAACGATGGATGACCTGATTTCGAGGGCGGAGGCGATTGATGCACTTGGGCATTTTAACGATTATGTGTACAGCATTTTTACGGGAGGCACGCGATGAAAGGAATTAGTTGCTGCGGCGATTGCGTATATTACAACTGGAAAAAGCATAAGTGCCCGAGATGCGTAGACGAAGGCGATGCGAAGGACAATTTCTACGCAGATTGCCCGCTGCCAGACGTTGAGCAGGTAGTGCACGGGCGGTGGGTGAAAGCGCGTGGCAGATGGGCTACGCCCGGTGGAGACCCTGTTTGGGAATGCTCGGAGTGCGGTAAGGGCAGGCATGTTTACGGCGTAGAGCATGGAACGTATGGGGAAGATGTAGCGGATGGACAATGGGTGTCGTGCCCGAACTGTGGCGCGAAGATGACAGGAGAGGAGATATAACATGGATGATTTCTTCAAGGTGATTATTACCGTTCTGGTTTCCATTCTGGTTGTGCTGTTGATTGTCGATATTTTGGTGCCGACTTATGGCTTTTTCGCGAAAGTGGACTCGGGCAATGTTGGCATTGTTACGCACTTTGGCAAGATTGAGGACAAGGTGCTTGACGCAGGATTTCACCTGACTGGATTTTTCGAGAAGGTACATCCCATCAACATTCGCACACAGATTTACAGGACTGAACTGGTGGCGTTTTCGTCTGATATCCAGCAGGTCGTGTTGCTGGTTGCCGTCAATTACAACATAACGCCTGACATTGCGAATACGTTGTACAGGACAGTTGGCGGCAATTACCTTGAAACATTGATGCTGCCGCGATTGAATGAGAATGTCAAGGTTGCGATTAGTAGTTATACCGCTGAAAGCCTGATTGCCAACCGCGAGGTATTGTCGGGCGAAGTGCTTGAACTGATGCAGTTTGACTTGGCTGAATACGGCATTACGGTGAGCGCGGTATCGGTGGAGAACATCGACTTTACCGACGCGTTTGAAGCTGCCGTAGAAGCCAAGCAGGTTGCTACACAGGACAAACAGAAGGCGCAGACGTTGCAGGAGCAGCAGACGATGGAGGCGCGGCAGGCTGCGGAGCGCGAGAAGATACAGGCTGCGGCGGAGGCTGAGAAACTAAAGATTAGCGCAGACGCCGAGGCGTATTCCATTACTACAAAAGCCGAGGCAGAAGCCACGGCGAACAAACTGATTGCTGATTCAATTACCCCTGACTTGATTGACTATACACAGGCGCAGAGCTGGGACGGCAAACTGCCTGAAACATTCGTCGGTTCGGATAATGCGATGCCTGTCATCCAAACGGAAAGCGGCGGCAAGCAGGAGGAGTGACGATGGAAAACGTGACGCGTGTGAGCGACAGGGTTGACGTAGTGCGCTGTCGCGTTTGCGAATACTGGAACGATATGAGCGACGTTGGTAAGAGTAGCTATTGCGAATTGCACAGCATTTACCACGTAAACGGCGAAGAACATTTGTTCTATACCGGCCCTGACGGGTATTGTTCAGGCGCGATAAAAAAACGGTCGAAGAATGGGAATTTTAGCAGGAGGAATCAATGGAAAGACTGATTAGTGCAAATAAGCTGCGGAAAGCGGTGGAGTTTCACGTTACGAGCGTTTCTGTATGTGGCACCGTAGCGGAAGCGCGTGGGATGACGCGGTTCAAGGAAATATGCCTTGAAGACATCGACAACGCGCCTACCATCGCCGCTATCCCGGTGGAGTGGCTGGAAGAGCATGACAGCGAAGGCAATGAATTCGGGAGGCGGTATATAACCGTTGTAGAAGCATTGTCGATGTGGCAGAAGGAACAGGCGAACGGGACGGAAGATTAACGATTTGAAGTAGGGGTGATGGTATGTATTACACCGAACGCATAGACGGGTTTCAGATATGCGACCCGACGTATCTTGGCGACCCGCCCGAAGGATTGCCGCCCACGTTCGACGTTGTGAAATGGGTGCAGACCGAACCGCAAGAGGTTGTTAATATGCGGACGGGCAAGAAGGAGATTAGCACGGAATACTGCTATGTTGTTGCGTGGCTGAAATGGAACGCAAAGGAGCCGTGCTTTGAATTCCAGTCGTGCGGCTTGCGATGGTTGGGTGCGAACCCGACACAAAGGGTTATTGATGCAATACTGGATTTCGCAGAAAGAAAAGAGGGTGAGCTGGTTGCGTTTAGTGGACGCTGACGCGCTGAAAACACACAAATATCACTCGACTACAACGTTGTTGCTGTAGCACATTGACAACGCCACAACCATCCCCGCTATCCCCATCGACTGGCTGGATGCGCAGATTCGCGGGTATGCGTCTGCGCTGAAATCGACTGAACTTAAAGCGCTGATGGTGGTAAAGGGACTGTGGGAGAAGGAACAGGAGGAACACTGTACATGATGGTGTTCGGTATATGCGGCATGATAGGCGAACTGATTGTCAAACTGATGCGTGGTGGTGTGGATGTGTTCGACTGGATGGTGTTCGCTATCTGGGCCGTTGTGGCAATCTGTGGAGCGATAAGGAGAGCGAGATAGTGAAATTGACGCAAGGTGCAATAGCAGTTGCCGAGAGTGAATGTGGCATTAGTGCAGTATTGATATTTAGCTTGATTTTGATTATTGCGGGAGTTTGTGCCGTAATAATTGTCGAAAACATGCACAAATACAAGTAGGAGGCGAGATAATGGTTAACGCTAAACCGCTTGACACTGCAAAAAAGGTCATAAAGGAACACTACAAGTATTATAATTGTGGGATATTTAATACGCCCAATATAGTAGGCGACCCCATGATAACGATTTACAAGGATGATTCGATAGAAATTCTTGGCTGCTATTATTACAGCTATTTTGAAGTATTTGGGCTTTCAAGAGATGATTTTGACAAACTTAAAGATTATTACAATGGGTTGGAACAGGAGGCGAGATAGTGGCTAAGTTCAGCGAAATCATGCGACAGTTTGACAGAATGTGCAAAGCACATGCGGGATGTGTTGATTGTCCTTTAGCCATAAAAGGCACGGTAGAAACTAAATGTAGCATAAGTTCATTTGTAGAAGAACCTGATTATATCGAACGAGAAGTCATGTCATGGGCCGCAGAACACCCCGAGCCGGTTTATCCGACGTGGGTTGAATGGCTGAACTCGATAGGACTTACAAAGCATGATACAGGCCAGTTTTGTGTGCATAAGCCAAATCTATACTCGTATGAGATTAAAGAAGTTGACATCTTAAATGAAGCCGCATACAAGCCCATCCCCGCCGACATCGCGCAAAAGCTGGGGATTGAGCCGAAGGAGGGCGTATGATTTATAAAGTGTGGGTATGCCTTGAAGCTGAATATGACGATATAGAAGCAGACAGCGAAGAAGAAGCGTTTCAAATAGCGTCAGATGCGGCTATGAGTGGTGGAAGTTGGGATTGGACGGTTGAGGAGGCGAGATAGTGGCTGATTTCGTGCAGACGATGAAGGACTGGCGCAGGATGTGCAAGGCATATACCACGGACGATGAATCATGCTGCGATGGTTGCCCTGTCGCGGATTTTCACGAACACGGTTGCGGCGCGATATTTGAGACGGAGGACGGCACCGACTGGCAGCGGTATGCAGACGCAATCATGGCATGGGCCGCAGAACACCCGGAGCCGGTTTATCCGACGTGGATTGAGTGGTTCCAGAGACAAGTTTGGAAAAAAGGAACGGATGTTTCTTCGATGTTTCTGTATGACCCCATCCCCGCCGACATCGCCGAAAAGCTGGGGATTGAGCCGAAGGGGGGATAGCTGTGTCGCTTGACAAGGCCATCGAGCATGGCAAGGAAATGCGAAAGCCGTACAGAGGGTCGAAAGCATTTGATTACACTTGCCGAAACCACGGAACGTGTGAGTGGTGCGTGGAGAATAGGCGGCATAAATTCCGCGATAAACACCCACAAGAGGACGAAGATATGCTGAATGAGCCGAAGGAGGGCTGAAAAATGATTAAGGTTTTCACAACGAATAAGAACGGCAAGATTGAACTGACGAAGGACGAACTGAAAAACCTGTTGGACGAGGCGTATTGGGATGGCTACAGGGCGCACAACCCCACATATACCTATACTACTCCGAACTGGACACCGTATAAATGGTCAGTAACGACAGCATCAAACAGCGTTACGCTCGATTCCAATACCATCACGAACGGTACGGTATCAACAGCCGACGCGGTTAGCTATGAAAAATGAGCAAGGTCAAATTCAAGCGCGGGACACAGACTTCCCGCGAGATGCGAAGATTAGCAGAGCGCGAAGCTGGGCGGCAGGCACGGCAGGAAAGCATTAAGGCGTTCTGGGCGCTGACGCCGGAGGAACGTGCGCAGCGGATGGCTGACAACGAAGCCTTCCAGCGAATCAACCGCAACGGTATTACCCTTGAAGATTTGCGGAATGCGGAGAATCAAGGGCGCAGCGACGGCTACCGAATCGGCAAGGAAGAAACGTTGATAATCTGCTATGCGTCATTTATTCTGGCTATGCACGAATTGCACGGATTTGATGCTGACCAATGCCGCGAAGTGCTGAACTTGGCGGATGAAAAAGTGACGTACAGCCTTACAAGCGCCGACGCAATCAAGGAAGTGTATGACACTATGGGGCTGACGCTGAACTTTGCCGAAGATATACCCGGAGAACGCGTACAGGAGACGGGATAATGATTCGCAATATGATTAAACGATGGAAGTGCAAGCATGACCCGGAATTAGTTCGCTGGCACTGGACACATGGATTCGATGATAACAAGCCTGTCATCATTGAGGTTGAGTGGAAGTGCAAAAAATGCGGAATGGTGATGTACAGCTATCCGCGCCGCAGCGAATGGATGTATTTTATGGAGGAGCAGAAAAATGGGCATGACGCTGACTGGTGAATTGATTCAAATGAACGCGCACATGGAAATGTCTGCTGGCGCAAGCGTGCTGGTGGTTATTGGGGCGATAATGGTGGTGGGTTTTTCAATCTCTGCTATTGTCTACTATGGTGATTGCGGCTGGAAGTTTTCTGTAGTATTGTTCATACTTGCCGCAGTAGGAATATCGCTGATGGTTGTGGGCTTCAACAAGCCGAAAGAGCAGATTATTCATGCCTGCGCAAATGGCCCGATTTCGCTTGAACAGGTCGCGGTGAAGTATGACATAATCAGCGTGGATGGGAAAGAGTTGACATTGAGGGTAAGGTGATAGGAATGGTGAATTATATTCTTGCATTAGTGGCGCTTGTCATGTTTTTTGTCGGGCGGTCAAAAGGTGCAAGCAGCGAAGATATAATCTTGCTATGGGTTGGATTTTGGGGTTCGCTGATAATTGGGAAGCTGAACAATCGGTATTAAATGGAGGAATTTATGCTTGCGGTATTTGAGTTTATCTTTGGAGATTTCTGGCGGTTTTTGCAGTGCTGTATATTGCTGATGATTATTTCGCTGTGGCATCCGATAGAAGTCAATGTAATGAACGGGTATTGGAAGGAGCGTGGGAAAGACGATGAAAATGTCGTTTGATATTCCTGACGGTTTTCGCGGTTGCGGAATAACCATGGTGTACGAAGATGAAAATGGATTAAATATGTATTCCACGTCTATTACGCCCGCCGAAGTAGGCGGCGACAAGGTGCTTGTACTGCCGAGGAACGATGAGGAGGTTGAGTGAGGATGGGATTCGCATTTAAGGAGTATCAACAGCAGGCGCGAAGAACGCAAAACCCTGATTTGACGCCGCGAGAGCGCTTAGAACACGCCT
This sequence comes from Bacteroidales bacterium, assembly GCA_017964755.1. Lineage (GTDB taxonomy): Bacteria > Bacteroidota > Bacteroidia > Bacteroidales > WCHB1-69 > RUG11942. The sequence continues at coordinate 10,353 of JAGCRI010000068.1, forward strand.
TGTGGGGGCTTTCGTCCGAAGTTGGTGAAGTATGCAGCCTGCATCAGAAAACGCATCAGGGGCACGCTTTAGACGCTTCTGCACTACGCAAGGAAATAGGCGATGTGCTGTGGATGATTGCCGAACTGTGCGATGTTTACGGTTGGGACATGGGCTGGATTGCGGAGGACAACATTGCGAAGCTGAGACGGAGATTCCCGGACGGCTTTAGCGCTGACAAGTCACTGCATAGGAGCGAACCATGAAAGAACCGTGGTGGAGTAGCGTAAGGCGGAGGTGGCACGAGCTGCGATGGTTGAGCGTAAGATAGCGGCCATGCACAAGCGGTTTGGAACCTGCGGCGTGTTTCGGTGCAAAGAATGCGAGCATCTGTGCGGTGGGAAATACCACGACAGGCAATATTATAAGTGCGAGCTATACGGATATACGCGCGGAGAATCAACAGATTGGCGGTTGGCATATCAGGCTTGCGGGATGTATAATATGCCTGTGGACATGGACAGGTGGGAGCCGATACTGGAACAGATAAAACACAGTAAGAAGCCAAGCCAGCCAGTCGCAGGTCAAGCGGGCATGGAGGTATGACGCGAGGAAGGTAGATGAATTATGAGTTTTTCGAAGAAGGACATTATCGACGCGATTGACACTATGGTGTTTATTGAGGGCATTGCGCCCGAACTGATGGCATGGACACAGTTTGGCGGGCTGGTAGAGCGTGAAGGCGTGCTGATACTGCGCAAGGTGCCGACGCCACTTGCCGAGGCTGTTTGGACAATTTGCGTCAGGCTGTTTGGCGATTTTGAGACTACACCGCGCGAGGGTTGGATAGAGGATGCCGATGGGTTCTATGAGTTCATTGAAGCCATTACGACTACGGCACGCGAGATAAGCGATTTGATGTAAGGGGGTACGGAGATGAATTTTGTTGCTATTACAGGGTGATGATATGGGGAAGAAAATCAGTGTGCAGCAGGTGCAAATAGATGAAATGTTGCGATTGTATGGTGATGGCATGTGCGTTAAGGATGTGGCAAAGGCGTTTGGCATTTCTGTTGGCAAGACGTACTATATGCTACAAACCAATGGCTGCAATTTCAGGAAGCAAGGCCGGAATAGAACGCGTAATAAGGCAGAGAAAAACAAGAAAATATGTGATGATTCAAGGTGGCGAAGCAGTGATATAGAATACTTAAAAAAGAACTATCCAATGGAACGTGCGGAAGACATTGCAAGTGCGATAGGGAGAAGCAAAAGCAGTGTACAACACAAGGCGCATAAGCTCGGAATAAAAAAGGACAGGGCGGCGTTTTTTGACACGAGAAGCCGTGTGCAAAAGGAAATACGCCCACATGCGCCGACTATACTTTCATCAAAAGGCTATGTTTATAGATATATGCCAGAGCATCCAAACGCGGATAAGAAAGGCCGTATAGCGGAGCATAGAGTTGTGATGGAAGAACATATTGGCAGGATATTGGATAAAGGAATTGTTGTACATCATATCAATGGCGACAAGGCGGATAATCGCATTGAAAATCTGATAATGATGACAAATGCAGAGCATACGAGATTTCATAACATCGAAGGAGGGAGAAAACGGTGAATCATTGCATAATCATAGGCGGCTTAGTAGTTGACCCGGAGGCGTATACCACGCAAAACGGCGTGGCGCGTTCGTCTTTCCGCGTGGCGGTTCAGCGTCGGTTCAGAAACGCGCAGGGGGAACGTGAAGCGGACTTTTTGACTGTTGTGGCGTGGCGGCAGACTGCCGAGTTTTGCAATCGGTATTTAAAGAAGGGCGCGAAAGTCGCCATAGAGGGCAGCATTCAGACGCGCTCATATGACGCACAAGACGGCTCCAAGCGGTACGTGACCGAAATCATTGCCGAGAACGTAGAAAGCCTGACAAGGGCAGATGGCGGCGATAGAGGCGAACAAAAACCGCGTGCCAACGCAAACGAGCCCGCTGCGTCGTCTATGCCTTCGGGGTTTACGCCGGTAGATGAAGATTCTGAACTTCCGTTTTAAGGGGGTGTAGGCGTGGCAAAGCGTGTTTATAATGACCGGGTGCGGGTGCCTGAATATAACACGATGTCGTTAAGGCAAGATGCGTCGGCATACTTGAAGGCACACTCTTTTCTGACGGACTTGCGCAAGCGGTATATGCGGCGGGAAATCACCGGCGAGCAGTATAGCTCGCTGCGGAGAAAGGCATTGGCAGGTAACCTTGAAGTGGCGGGGAAGGAACTTGAAATACTGCTGTATGAGGTGGGACAATGACAGCCGAACGCATAGAGGAAATGCTGAAAACCTATCGCGCGGAGGTCGGGCGCTGCGGGCACTTGCAGATGGAAATGGAACTGCTCCGAAAAGAGATAGAAGCAGACAAGGCGTTTTTAGCGGATGACCTTGCAGGGCCGGGGGCGCAGTTTATATCAGATATGCCGCGCGGCACGGCGATAGGCAACCCAACCGAAAAGCTGGGTATCATGCTGGCATCGGGGTATATCAGCGACGAGATACGCGAAAAGGAAGCAAAGCTCGGGGAACTGCAACTCGAATACAATGAGCGACATAAGACGGTCGTTTATGTGGAATCATGGCTTGCGGGGCTGCCGGAACGTGAGCGGTGGATGATTGAAACGCAGGTTATCGACGGCGTTATATGGCGCGAAATTCTGACGCAGTACCCGGAGAAGTTTGGCGAGTATCGAAGCAAAGACACACTGAAAAGAATACGCGATAGGGCGCTCGATATGATTTATGATATGAGCGAATAAGAAAAGCCCGCCATTTCAGGCGGGCTTCTTGTATGTCGTTACGCGAACAGCCTTGCGAAGAAGCCTTTGCGGCGGGCGGGCGCAGGCGCGATGACGGGTTCGGGCTTGACAGCGGCAGCGGCCTTGGCGGCTTCCTCTTTCGCCTTGGCTTCGGCTTCGGCCTTTTCTCTTTCGGCGCGGGCGCGTTCCTGCGCGGCTTTTTCCTCCAACCAGTGCTCGACGATGGCGTGGCGCGTGGCATCGTCAATCATGGGCACGTCGATGACGTTCATTCCTTCGGGGGTGATGTAATACGCCTTGCCATAACGCGGCAGCGTTTCGCAACCGGTGAACTCGATGATGTTGCGGGAGTGCTGCGCGGTGACTGTGTGCAGCCCGATGCGGGTGTCGAAATTTACCTTTATGGGGGTGGGAATGACGGTAGCGAGAGGGCACTGAGTCGCGGCGATTGCCACGACGCCAGCGGCGCGGCCGATTTGGCAAAGGCGCTGAATCAGCGGCATAACGCGCTTTTTGTCGGTGGTCATAAGGTCGGCCAGCTCGTCGATGATGACATAAATCTTGCCGTGCTCCCACTTTTTCAGACCAGCATTAGCCATGGCGCGGTAGCGGCTGTCGGTGCGTTCTATGGCGTATTCCAATGCCTTCACCATGTCGTCGGGTTCGCACGCGTAGGCGATTGTGTGCGGCAGGTTTTTGTACTCGGCAAGCTCAACGCGCTTCGGGTCAATCAGAATGAAGTTGACGTCGTATTGGCTCTTTTTCAGCGCGGTGGCGATAATGCCGTTGATGATGACGGACTTGCCGCTGCCGGTAGCGCCTGCGATGAGAATGTGGGTCTGATTGAGCATGTCGTTGTAAAGGGCGGAAGCGGTGTTGAAGTTATTCATTGTGATGTCTCCTTTCAGTGGTCGGTAGGTGGTTGCTTTCTATGGTTTAATTATAACGCTATATCGAGTAAATGTCAAGGGGTAAATTTGATGTTTAACAATCTCTTTACAATTGCAAAAGGCAAAAGAAAAGCCCGCCATTTTCAGGCGGGCGGTGGTCAGTCGTTGACGGCGCGATACATGAACGCGTCGGAAGCGGCATTGCGCAGAATTTGCTTATTGAAGCCGAAACGCTCATAGCCCTCGTAAATGGTGGCGTAGTAGCCAGCCGTGGGCGGGATGATGTCGCGGATGCCGTTCGTCATTATGTACGCCATGCCCGTAATCTCGCGCTCGTGTTCGCCGTTCAGGCTGTACGCCGTGAGGCGGATGTTCTGCTTGATGTAATACTTGGGGAAGCCCTCGTACCTGTCAAGCCGCGCTTCGTCGGCGCTGCTTATCTTCCATATGACGACGGGAACGGCGTAGCCTTCGGCGGGTTCGATGGTGGCGTGGAGTCGGAACACAAGCCGCCAGTCTTTGAGGATGGCCTTGCCAACCACCTTGGCGTCGGGGCAGCGGAATGCCATTTGGGCGACGGAGAGATTGCTTCCGTATGCGATGTAATACCTGTTCTTTCCCATGATGAATACTTCCTTTCTGTTGATGTTTATAGGTTGGGCGTTGAGGGTGTCAACGCCCTTGTTAGCTTGCGAAGCGCCATGCGGCGTTGCCTTCGATGTTGCGGAGAATGATTTCGCGTGCGGTCTTGAACTCGTCGCCGATAAAGCCCATGCGGAGCAGCCAGCAGCGCATTGCGTACTTCTCATTTTCCGTCTGTTGCGGCTTGGGGCTTGCGTACTTGACTTCCTTGGCAAGTTCGCTCATTGCGAGGCAAAGCTGAATGTATGTTTTCAACTCGCCAGCGTGGAGACCGCCCTTCTTGCCGTCGTGCTCGTCGGCGAACTGGAACAGGCGGAACTCAATGGTGCCCTTGGTAAAGCAAGCGTGCAGATTGAGCATGTGGTAGCGACTGTCGTTGTAGTGGCGGTCGCGCCCATAGCTCGCGCCATTGCCCTCATACCATACGTCGGCCAGCTTGGCCATGGTGTCGGGCTTTTCCTTGTTCAGCCTTTCGAGGAAACGCGGGTTAATCACTCGGCAATACGAACATGTGCGATGCCTGTCAATGCGAATCGCCCTGCCGATTTGTTCCTCGTGGGCGGCCATGATGTTGGCGAGGTTGCGCAGCGTCTTGGGGTTGTGGTCGCGCCCGTCAAGCCCTTTCAGCCCAACGTGAATGTGAACGCCGCACCCACGGCTGGGACTGGACTTCGCGCCAGCCTTGCGGAGCAGCCGCAGCAGCGCTTGCAGCGTTTCCATGTCGGCGTAGGTAAGAATGGGCGTTACGAGCTCACAACGCTCGTTCTCCGGCCCGGAAATGGAACTGTCGCTTGCGAACTTCCACTTGCGGCCCTGCGCGTCCCACGCGCTCCACGTGCTGTAACCCTCGCCCGTATAGCGGTAATTGTTCGTGCCGAAAAACTCGGCGGCAATCTTGGCGGCGTGTTCACGGGTGATGCTGTTCATTTCGACTTCAACGCCGAAGGTCTGGGCTTTCATACCCATCTGGAATCTCGTGGTCTTGTCCTGCATTATAGTAGCTCCTTTCGTGGTCGGCTGTGTTTCAGTTGTTGTTATAAGTATAACGCCATAACGAGCAAATGTCAAGCCCTTTTTGGGGAAAATAATACACAAAATTTCAAGGCTGTTTTTGTGTATTATTACTCTATACGGAGTATACGCCAGAAACTTGCAGACGGCGGGTGGAGCTACACGAAACGGGAAGTGAAGACGATTGGCGGTGTGATTGGGCAGAAGATTGGCAATAAAAAGCCCGCCCTTTAATCGGTCATATAAGACGGTTGAAATTTGGGCGAGCATTCATATGCCGCAACAGGCAAACGCGGCGAGAAGGGCATTTCTGGGCGTCTGATGACGTTTTAGACGCCCTTCTCGGCTTCCGTGGCGGCAAGCAGCTTTTCTTTCCGGCGTTGCGTGTTCTTTTCATGCAATCCGGCGTACTTTCCGCCTGCCGTTAGCCGCCTGTCCACGTGCGGCGTGTCGGCGGGGATGCACCAGTCGCGCCCTACTTTCTTGGCGGTAGGAATCTTGCCTTCGCGGCACTGCTTGCGCAGGTAGATGCCGCCATCCGCGATGTGATGCCGACGCGCGTACTCACTGAGCACGATGTAGTTGTCTACGGGCTGGGAGTTCATGGTCGCGTTGATGACTTCGTACTTCTTGCTGCTTACGGCCTTGTCGAGCACTTCCTGCGGGGATGTGCCCTTGCCTTCCGCTTTGATTTCAAGCGTGGCATAGACTGTGTATTTCTCCATGATGTCTTTTCATTCCTCCTTTGCTGTGATGCTTTGTATTGTATCGCTAAAGGGTAAATATGTCAAGCATTAAATATTTGGGCGTAGTTGTCGGCGAAGGAATACAGCATTTCCTTGCCGCGCAGCTTGGCAAGCCAGCGGTCGGGGATGGACTCGAAGCCATAGTATACGCCAGCCAATGCGCCGGTGATTGCGGCGCTTGTGTCCGTATCGTAGCCCATATTGATTGCCAACAAGATTGAGCTTTCGTAGTCGTGACCATGAATCATGCTGTATATGGCGATGTTCAGCGTGTCAACGACGTACCCACTGGACTTGATTTCGCTGTCTTTTATCTTCGGGAAGTTTGCGGATAACAGTTGCTTGTAGGCGTTGACGCACTCCTGCCCATACCACCGAACGTAGGGGAATTTGCGGGCTGTCTCCCATGCTTCGATTGGGCTTTGCCCGTCCAATATCGCATTCATATACAGCGTAAAGAACAGGCAGCCCATCTTGCTTATGGCATGGCCGTGCGTGATGCCGGAGGCTGTGTTTATTATATCGACGGAGGTGAAAACGCCAAGCCCCTTGAAGATGCAATAGAGCGAAAACGGGAATATGCGCATAAGCGAACCATTGCCGTTGTCGTTTACTTCGGTGCCGCCGCAGTTTATTGAGGGAATGCCATTTTTAAATAAACCGATAGCCCGAGCGCAGGTGCCACCGAGCCCGAACGAGAATTCGTTTGGCGTGTATTTGCTTTGGCAAACCCACTCGACAAAACGCTCCATGACATGCTGCCAATAAATGTCGCCGCCGTCACTGATTATTGCGTCGATTGCAGCTATGGTCATAGACGTGTCGTCGCTCCACGTGCCAGCGGGGATGATATCGCTAAACCAACTCTTGAATGACTTGGGGGTATCGCAGCCCATCATTTCGGTAGGGTTGATTTTGCGTACTGTCGCGCGGGACAGGAATTCCACGGGCACGCCCATGGCGTCGCCTACGGCCTGACCGAATAGCGCGTTCCTTATGGTTTCGCGAATGATATCAGGGGTGTATTTTTCCATTTAGCCTCCTTTGCCCGCGTACAAAGCCCACGGGCGGGCGAGCCTATTAAATGAACCCTTCGGTGACGTAGTTAATCTCAAACCCGTCTTTGCGAAGCTGTTCTGCCTTGGCTTCCGCTTCCTCTTTCGTCTTGAAATAGCGGTCGGCCTTTTCCCTTATGGGCTTGCTCAACGGCCTTACAACACCATCTCTGCACTTGTGTTGGGTCTTTACCACGCCGGTGTAGTAGCTCACTATCCAAACATGGTTGGTCGGTAAATCGAATGCTCCCATAATGCTCTCCTTTCTTATCGCCACTTGCCGTCGAAGGTTTCCTCGTGGGTGCCGTCGCGCCAGTATGTGTTGATGCGGTTCCAGCCGTTGTCTTGCATGGTAGATACTACGATGTGTTCAGGGTAGACCGACATGAATACGGTCTCGCCGTTCTCGTTGGTGCCGGGGTACATGGTGTCGCTGTTGCCGTGCTTGTCCATAATGGCAATCATGGCTTTCATGTCGTTGGGGTCAAAGTGAATCTGCTTGTCCATTGCGGATGCTCCTTTCTGCCCGTGTTGACGGTAGCTCAGCGTTGTTATTAGTAGACGATGAAGCGCTTGCCCTCTGTGTCTACTATGAAGCCGTTCTCGTGCGCCAGCGCGATGGCTGGTGCTGCGTTTCCCCATACGTAGACTGCCTGCCGTATGATAGGGAAGATGCCGTTGAACTCAACGTACTTGGCGGCACAACCCATGCGTTTGATGGTCTTGTAGAACTCTTTCAGTGACATTGCGGATGCTCCTTTCTGCCGGGGTATTGCCGCCCCGGCCCGGCTTGCCGTTGATTACGCCGCAATGGGCGCGAAGGTCTGCTCGTAGGTGAAGTAACTTTCGATGCGGCTTCCCTTCTTGGTGGTCGGGTCTGCGACTTCGACTTGGAAGACAGCCTGCTCGGTGTGCATGACCTCGCGGCCCACGGTCTTCCAGCCGTACCACGTGCGGCAAATGATGTCGCCGAAACCAGCGGCAGCGGCGGCGGCTTCCACCTTCTCGGCGTTGGCAGCCTGCACTTTCAGCCACGCCCACGCCAGCTTCAAGGCGGCGGAGAACGTGATGGCGGCCTTCTTCATGGACTTGCGATACAAAGCCCATGCTTTTCGGAAAAGTTTAGACAAATCGTAATTGCGCTTCATGATTTATTCCTCCTCATCATCGTCGTTATCGTCGTTGTCCTCGTAGTCCCACCACATTTGATTGAGATTGCAATTCCATTCGAGCTTCTCATAAAACAATTCGTCGCGTTCCATCGTGAATGCCCCCTGTTTGTGGTCGGTGTTGTTCCTCTTGACATTTATTATTATAGTCAATAAACGTGACTATGTCAACTGTTTATAGTCACAAAGATTGAGCATATTTTTTGTGCAACATGTAGTCTTGAAATATGACTATCTTTTATGCTATACTTGTTTATGAAAGGAGGTGTGATGCAATTTGTCTATGCGTTACAAGATTGACGTATTAGAGGCGTTGCGAACCAAAGGGTATACAACATACAAGCTAACGCATGAAAAGATACTTCATGAAATGAATCTTCAAGCTATTCGCGAGAAGAAGATGGTTTCATGGAAAGTCTTGGAGAAACTATGCGAATTGCTTGAATGCCAACCGGGTGACATCGTTGAATACGTGAAATCAGAATAAAATAATGAGATAGTCGCCCCGCTTCCAACGATAACGACTATCTCCTACACGCCGAGTAACGCACAAAACATTACCGAAAGGCGCAATCAAATTTTACCATGTTTGCACCTTCGGAGTCAATAGGCAATTGCCACAAAAGTGATAGCAAATTGCCAGCATTTTAATGACGGTGGAGGTGTTTTATGCCAAAGTTTATTGACCTAACCGGTCAAAGGTATGGACGACTTACTGTAATTGGACTTGACGGACGCAATAATCAGGGATATAACTTGTGGAAATGTCGTTGCGATTGTGGGAATTTTTCGCGGGTGTCTGTCGGTTCTTTGCGGTCTGGTAGTATAAAATCGTGTGGGTGTTTACAGCGTGAACGGACATCAGAAGCAAGCCGAACACACGGTATGAGTAAAAGCCGCCTTTATAATATCTGGCGTGGTATGAAGCGTAGGTGTACAAACCCACGTAGCGCACAGTATAGCAATTATGGCGGTAGAGGAATTAAAGTGTGTGATGAGTGGATGAAATCTTCGTCGGCGTTTTTTGAGTGGGCTATGAACAATGGTTATAGAGATGACCTAACGATAGACAGAATTGACAACGACGGAGATTATGAACCAAATAATTGCAGGTGGACAACGATGCAAGTGCAGGCGAGAAATTCACGACATGCGTATCATGTTACTATTGACGGTAATACGAAATCAGGTGTGGAGTGGGCGGAGGATTTAGGAATATCTGATACAACTGCATACAAATACTTACGAAAAGGAGAGTGCGAGTTTGTAAAATATTACAGGGCGCATAAACAGCGTATCACCGGCCGGTGAGTCATTTTCTTGCCTGTATGTTCATAAGTAGAATATTAAGTATAACGTATATATAGCCGGATGTTTGGGAAGGCCGCTGCCTTTCGTGACAGCGGCCTTGTGGTCGGCTTAGAAACTGTCGGCGCTGAGTGCGTACATGTCAAAAGCGCCGTGGTCAAGGAATGTGCCGCAGGCGATATACTCCGCGTCGGCAATGCTGATGGCAAGGACTTCGCCGATAAAATCATCGGTCTGCTGGTCGAAGATGTAATAGGTTTTCTCCATGGGGATGCTCCTTTCTGCGGTCGTTGGTTACGCTGATATCAGCTTGCAATTCCATGTGGTGATGTCGCCGCTTGCCTTCTTGGTGGCGCGTTCTATGCCCTTGGTTATCGCGGTGGGCTTGTCTTTCGCGGTGACGGTGAATGCCTGAAACTTTCCGCCGTTGTCGTGGGCGGTGAAACTCCATTTTGCCATGGTATTAGCTCCTTTCATGGTTGGTGGCGTAGGCGGTCACAAGGCTGTCGGCGTCGGCTTTGGCGCGGCTTTTGATGCGGTCGCGGTATTCCTTGTTTGCGGCAAGGAACTGCCGATAATATGTATCGCGCAGCCTTTTGCGCATGTATCGCGCGGACTTCATGTAGGCGGCGAGGAAACGTTCTTTGTCGAGCGTGCGGATGGACTGCTCCATTTCGGCGGTGTACTCGGCGGCTTTGCGTTCGTTGCGGGCCTTTTCCTTAATCCAACTTTCCTTCATGGTGGTTTCCTTTCTCCCCGTCATGCCGGTAGGTCAGCGGCGGTCGATTAGAAGTGTGTGTAAAGCCCCGTGACGTCGGTGAAAAGCTCCTCCAACTGGTCGCAATAGATGTCGTTGTATTCCTTGACGGTGGTGGACTTCTCCTCGATGGTCTTGACTTCGCCCTTGGTGTGGTCAATCTTGACGGAGAACGGGCGGTGCTTGATGAACTTCACGTCGTAGAGGTCGCAGCCGTTGAGGGTGATTTCGATTCGGTTGGCTTTGCTTGCGTTGCGGCCAATCTTGAACCGCAGTCCGTTGTCGATGGTGATGAAGTCATTCGCTCCGGTGAACATTACGAAGCGGCGGCCTCGAGCTGCTGCAAGATGGTGGTGGCGATTTCCTTGTTAGTCATGGTATTAGCTCCTTTCAAGTGGTCGTTGTTGTTTCCTTCTTACAAGTTAATGATAGCACCTTATCGAGTAAATGTCAAGGGGTTTTGAGCGATTTCATATAATCTTAACAATTATTCTTATGCGAGCATATATACACAGAGCGCGGAGCCTGCGGGCGGAGCTACACGAAAGCCGCCAGAGCTGGTTGCTCGTGGCGACTTGGTGCGGTCGATGTGGCGTCATGTTTCCGGGGTGTCGGGGGTGTACGGTCGCCATACCTCATCGGGTGCCAGATAGAACACGTGTCCTTTGTACTCCATGAAGCGCAGGCGCTTGGATGGGTCGAACCAGTGCTTGCCGTTCCATGGGTACATGTTCGCTTCAATGCAGATGGCGAGATTCATTGGACTGTACCTCCATAAAGGCGGTCATACTCGGCTTGATTCATCGTGTCAATGTAGCCCACTTCCCACGCTGCGGCGTAAACGCCACTGTCGCGGTAGCGCTTGGGCAGGGATGAGTCCATGACGTACTCGACGCCCTCCAATACCCTGATTAACATGCGCCATGTCGTGCGCCCGTTGTTGTTGGTGACGGTTAGTGACTTGGGGTTGCGCTTGATGACGGTGATGGGGTCAAGGCAACTGTCGGCGGCGTAGTATGATTTGCCGACTTCAAATGTTCTGCTGGCAGGGCGGTCAAAAAACTTGAACATGGGATGCTCCTTTCTTGCCATCGTAACCTCCGTGGCGGGCTATTGATTACGCGAGTTCGGTGTTGCGGGGTGAGATTGGCGTTATGGTGTTGTCCGTGTTCCTTCTGAATGTCGTGCCGCGCGGGTATGCCTTTACTGCGCCCGCTGGCGGCTCTGCCTCAAAACCGCTGTGTGCTGGTCGCGTGTCTGTATTGGGTTCGATTTCGTGGGTGGGGATGACGTGCCCATTGATATCGTATGCTGCGCGTGCTGCGCATTCAAGGTCGTTCCACGCGCCATAAAACCATGCCGCGTTGTTTACCATGCGAACAACGGTGTAGGCATACTTGCGGGCGTAATCGGGGATGTTGTTTACCTTCATGCGGGTCTCCTTTCTGCCGTCGTAACCTCCGTGGCGGGTGCTTGATTATGCGATGGGTTCAAGGCTCAATTCGCCGAGCAGAATGCAGTGCGAAACGTCGTTGCCGTATATCTTTAGCAGGTTGCGCCCGTAGTCTTCCTTGCAACCGACTTTCACGAAATAGCACGGCATGTCGTCCCATGCCTCGTGAATGATGCCGAAGTGCGAGTGGATGTTCCTTGCGCTCTTGATGCGAACGCGCTGCCCAACTTTAAACTTCATCGTGAATTCCTTTCTGCCCGCGTACAAAGCCCACGGGCGGGCTGTCGGTCGGTTTATTCGGCTTCGGTTGCGGCGCTGTCGGTGATGTTCAGAATCATTCGGGCGGCTTTGTCTGCCTTGCTTGCGGCGCTTACGATAAAGCGCTTATCGTTTTTCAAAACCCGTAACCAGTTCTGAATATAGGCGGCGCTGTTCTTGAAGGTGCCTGCGGTCTCAATGCCGAGGTCGTGCATTATGCAGGCGCTTCCGATTTCGGCGACGAGTTCCTCTTTGCTATAGCACTCGCTGCCGAACAGGGCGGTCAGCGCGTCTTCGGGGAAGCGGTTCAGGCGGCTTTTGTGGCCGGTGCTGTGAACGGCTTCATGGAACGCGGTGCTGTAATACTCCGCGATTTTGGGGAACTGCTCCATCAGCGGCAGCACGATTTTGTCAAGTGCGCGAGTGTAGTACGCCTGATTCTGCATGACGTTCTCGAACTTGACGCCGGAGCGGGCGATGTAGCCTTGCAGGGTGGCTTCGGCGGCTTCGATGGGTTCCGCGTTCTCGGCGGGCAGCTTATTCGCCCAACGGGGTTCGATGCCTTCTACGTCTTCGATGTGAAAGACATTGAAGTAACGCAGGAATGGCAGGCTTTCCATGATGGGGTTGCCTTCGGCGTTGGTCATGGGGTTGCCGTTCTCGTCTTTGCGCTGGCGCGTGATAACCTTCCAAAAGACTACCATGTGGGCTTTGGCACCCTTCTTGACCTTGCCGCCACGGGCTTTTGCCTGATTGAAGGTGATGTACTCGCCCGGCTTCAACATGAATTGATTGAGCAGGCTGTACGGCTTGCCGGTGGCGTAGCTGATAGCGCCGGAACGGACTCCGCACCACGGTTTATTCCACGGAATGATGCCGTTTTCCAACTCGGCAATGATGCGGTCGGTGACTTCCTGATAAATGTCTTTGCTCATGGTGTGCTCCCTTCTGCCTTGCGGCGTCGCGTGGTTCATTTGATGTAATAAGTATAACTCCGTAAAGAGCATATGTCAATTGATATAATACACAAATATTTGCGAATAAATTTGTGTATTCTGCCAGTTGACGATAAGTGTGCGATGTGACACAGGGCGGCGCGTGAGCTACACGGTTGCGTGTGTGCGATTGGCTTCTGTGCGATGGTGCGTTGCATTTGCCCCTGTTTTGCTTTGACTTTGCATCTTTTCACGCGCGATATTATTTGGTATAATTATGATGTCCGAAACCGCAGCCAACAGCGGCACGGATGGTGCCCCTTGCGGGGCTTTTCATATTTTGGCCTTCACGGGTTCACACCCCGTTAGGCGGTAGAGCGTCGGGTTTTCTGCTCCTCCCGGCGCTCTATCTTTTTATATGGGGCAGGGAATGGGGCAGGGATGGACAGCCGAGGCAAGATACAGCATAGAGAACGTATGCGGCAGCTAATCAGCTTTGACGGTTTGCGGTATGACAACGGTACGCCGACAGACGTTGATGGGTTGTTCGAATGGAGAAACAGGGCGTTTATATTCTATGAGTTCAAGATGCGCGGGGTGGAGATGCCGGAAGGTCAGCGAAAAGCCTTGGAACGCGTCGTGGATGCTTTGAGCGCGGCAAACAAGAGTGCCGTGCTTTTTCTTTGCCTGCATGATGTCGAGAACCCGAATGATGACGTGGTGGCGGCTGATTCTGTGGTCGATAAGGTGTATTACAAGGGTAAGTGGCGGGATGGTCACTTATGGCCGGTGAAATACTGGACTAATTCTTTTATGGAGCGTGTTGCTGG
>JAGCRI010000069.1 GCA_017964755.1 Bacteroidales bacterium
ATGGTATACACACTCGTCAGAAGCAACGGGCACCTCGTGACGATTAAAAAAATCGGTGAGCAAACCTGTAACCACGCCGACAACAACGAGCGCCGCCGACAGGAGCAGCGTCCATTTTGGGCTGTAGGCAAAAATAACAAACGCCTCATCGCCAAAAGTGCTTATCATACCCGCAACCAACGCCCCGAAGGAAAGGAGCCGCTGCGAATAGAGCGATACCACGGTGAAGCCTCCCAGACAGCCCGGAATGAGTCCGAGCAGCGCGGCAAATATCACCTGCAGCCACGATTTGTCGGAGAGCTTTGCAACTATGCGCCCAGAAGAACGGACATTCACAAATTCAATAAGCAGAAGCATAACCATCACAAGACAGGTTATGGTAACTGAATTTTTCAACACGTCAGAAAGAAAATCAAGATAATGCATAATGAAGCTTGTTAGTTTTTAAATAGAAAAGAGATTTTCAGACAAGAACAATTTTATAATCAACATTTTGATACCCCATTTGTTCGAGTAAAACACAGTATTGCTGGAGCTGTTGTTCGTATGATTCATGATATTTTCCTGTTTTATAATCAATTACAGTAACGCTATTTTCAAAAAACACAACACGGTCGGGACGATAGACCTCAATTTTTCCTTCACTGTTACTCGGACTGGCAATAGAGACCTCATTGAGGCAACGCACATCGGGTTTGAAATAAGGTGCGAGCTCCGGATCACCGCAAATCTTCCGCAGCGCCTGCCCCACCCTGTCGCGATAAACGGCATGGGCGGTGCTTTCGGCAGCAAGCAGTTCCTCCTCATTCTGCGGAAAAGTTTTCAGCGAAGCAAGAAAATCATGCACGTAAATCCCTGCAACTTGCTCCGGTGTCTGTTCCTCTACCGTGAAAACCAAGTTGCCGATTGTGAAATCCGAATTAAAGAGGCTTGCCTTGTCACTGTCACCAGCAGATACTTCGTCTTTTGCCACACGTTTTCCATTTTTCCACTCCATGTTCCCATACCAATAACAATTTTTCTCTTCATCTTGTTTGAAATCCAATTTTCCGGAGCCGATAAACGCAAACAGCAATTTGGCAAAATTCGATAATTTTTCAGGATTGCCGGTAATAATATACATACAGTCGGAAGCACGGGTGAGGGCGACATAAATGATATTAAGCACATCAAGTGTGGTAAATTCCGCCTCAACAGTATAATACTTTTCATAGCATGTCCCGACCAAATCCTTTTTGTTTTCCAATAAAAAGAGAGGCATTTTAGAATCCCCTTCCCTATAGTCAGGATTGTCACACCACAAGAAATTCTTGCCGCCGCCGGACCTGTACATCAGCATCGGGAAAATCAGAACAGGGTATTCCAATCCTTTTGCGCTGTGCACGGTGTTGATTGTAACCGCATTTATGCCATTGGCCGCCGGAACAGACAATTTGCCAGAATTACGCTCCCACCAGTCAATGAACTCCAACACAGACATATCTCCTGACGGCATCTGTTCAAGGGCATAATCCATAAATGTCGCCACAAAGACATCATCTTCATTAACAGAAAATGAGCGGCAAATGTCCGCTATGGCTGAAAACAAAGGATAATTGCGCACAACTGTCCTATTGAATGCGACACCAGCCTGTTCCAATAATCCGACGAAATTGCTTTCCTTAAACGGATTTTCGCCGCCTGTCATCTGAAGAATATCCTCCAAACTTTTGTCAAGACGCTTGTTTTTCACAAGGGAATCAATGATCATGAACTTGGCAAGATTGTCGTCGGCCGAATTGATATAACGGACAACTGCCATAATCAGATTAACCTTGTCGGAAGAACTTAACAGAAGCGACTCATTGGAAATGACAGGAACGCCACGCCGTGTCAACTCACAGGCTATTAAGCTCGACTGCGCCCGTCCGCGCGAGAGCACAGCAATATCGCCGTACGAGTAGCCACGCTGCAATGCATCCTGCACCGCCGAATAAATCTTGGTGCACATATAATCATCTGTGTTACCATCATCAAAACTGACTGCAACAAAGCCGTCACGCCTGTTTTCCAATGTATGATCAGGAATCTTCTGCCAAAGATCACCATAATACCTCGCCGCCAAAGGAAATTTTTCCGGATTATCTTTCAAAAAAGAGAAAAAATTATTGTTGAAATTAATCACATTCTCACATGAGCGGAAATTAAAATCAAGATTTTCGACCTTGTAATCAGACTCAGAGATGGAACTACGCCCATTATAAAGCATATTGTCAACACCTTCGCGACTTGACAGCGTATTCAGCAAAGAGGCATCCCCGTTGCGGAAACGGTAAATCGACTGCTTCACATCACCGAAAAGTATAACCGACCCTGTCTCATTATGCTGTTTGGAAAAAGGAGCCTGCTGCGCCAAGGCATTCCGCACAAGCGGCATCATGTTATTCCACTGGAATTTGGAAGTGTCCTGAAATTCATCTATAAAGAAAAAAGCATATTTGTTGCCAATTTTCTCATATATATATGGTGTATCCTCTTCTTTTATTTCAGAATAAATTTTTGTGTTTGTCTCGCTAAGATAGAAAAGATTATCCCTTAACTTGATTTCATCCATAATAGATTTCATATCAAGAAGGAGCAGCAAAATTCTGAAAGTCTTCAAAATCTGCACAGTCTCATACAATTCCGAGCCAACCTTTTCAATTATATTCACGCAATCAGACAAAACAGCAAAAAGTGCTGGGTCAGGGGTTACCGTAAACGAACCTTTATCCATGCTTTTTGTAACGTTAACATGCGCCGGAACAACATACGGATTAGCAATTATCTTATCAAAAAAAGAAAAGACACCACTATTCTTATATGCAAAATCAGTACAAGGACGTCCGCCTATTGCATCATTTCCCTTTTTTGCAGCCTCTAAAACTTGAGCCTTCAATTTATCACGTTTGGCACGGAAGGACTCATAACAATCCTTGAGCGAAAACTCCAAGCCGAACTTCTCCAACTGCTGCATTGGCAGGTAGGATTCTTCAGCATAAATGACAGGCAGGAAATTCAACAACTCTCTTTCGATATTCCAACGACCGGTCTCAGACATACTCTGCTCCACCACATTAAGCACCCGCCATGACACATCCTTGTTCGCGGCTGAAAGCCGGTTCAACAGAGTATCAACTGTCTGCTCATAAAACTCGTCTAACGAAACCTGAACATTAAAATTCATATTAAGTCCAAGTTCAAAAGCAAAGCTGCGTAAAATGCGCTGAAAGAAGCTGTCGATAGTGCTTACTGAAAAATCGGAATAATCATACAGAATAATGCGCAAAATATCAGAAGCCACAGCTGGCATCTGTTCAGCTGAAAGCGAAGCAGCCTTCTGCACCTCACAAAAAGTGAGTTTTTCCGAATTGGAAAGTGATTCAAATGGCGTGAAAGCCAATCTGTAGAGCGTATTCACAATACGCGCCTTCATCTCCGCCGTTGCGTTGTTTGTGAAGGTTATTGCAAGTATATGCCGGAAATTCTTCGGTTCCTTGAAACAAAGCGACAGATACTCTATAACGAGACGTGTGGTCTTTCCAGCCCCCGCCGAAGCCTTATATACCTTGAACATTATCTTTGCTATTATCAGTATTATCAATATCTTTGGGCTGTGCGTCAGCTGGAACTGCTTCAGCCTGATCCGGCACCGGTTGCGGCTCCGCAGGTTGCGAAATGTCCACTTGTTCCGTCATAGCAGGCTGCTCCGATTCGACATAATATGGCGCGAAAAGTTCGCTGAGGACAATTTTCAAAATTGAATATACCGGGACTGCGAAAATCATGCCCAACGCTCCACCAAGTGTGGCACCGACCATAATGGCAAAAAATATCTCCAACGGATGCGCCTTGACACTCTTACTATAAATAAGCGGCTGAAGTATAAAATTGTCTATCAGTAAATTACTACAAAGAAATACGGCAAACACTTTTACAACAAGCATCAGCACCTGCATTGTTTCCACAGGGCCTGACAGTGAACCTGCAATAGCTATAACCGAACCGAGTATCGCCGCAATAATCGGCCCCAGATATGGAATCACATTGAGCAAACCACCGAGAAAACCAATCAGCAGCGGATTAGGCACACCGAGGAAATAACACGCCAACCCTTCAATAATACCGATTACGCACATCTCTATCAGCACGCCGCTGAAATAACGCACCAGCTTCGGCCCCGTCTTCGTAATGATATGGTCAAAACTCGTACGGAATGAAATCGGGACAATCCTTCTGAGCTTGCTTTTTAAATTATATTCATCTTTCAGACAGAAAAAAGTGATGAAGATAACTGAAAAAATGCCTATACAGAGCGAGGCGACAAAATTGACCGTACCACCAAAAAGAGTTGTTATGCTAAACTGGCTGAAAAGACCTTGCAGCCTATCCATAATTATTTTACCGAGATCATCACTGCGGTCAAGAAGTCCCTGACTCTTCAGATAGTCTTCTCCTTTTGTGAGCCATGCAGCTGCGCCGTCGTTAACAACATCAGGGTCTATAGAGAGCAAACCCCTTATTTCGCCAACGATAAGCGGCACGATGAAATAGGCGAAAAGGAAAATCAGCGAAAAGATAAAAACGAGGGAAAGCAATGCAATCAGAACGTCAGGCAGGCCGTGCCCCTTGATTTTAACACGCCTGAGCAGCTTCACCATCGGATAGCCTACCATTGTGAGAATGATTGCCAAAAAGAGATATAGCACAATATCAGAGAAAAACCACGCAGCAGCCGCAGCCGCAGCCAAAAAGAGCAAAATGCCGAAAATCCTTGCTGTAGATGTATCTGTCTGTTCCATTTTTTATATCTAATTTCTATCTCCTATCTCCTGTCTCCTTCTTCTCCTTCTCCTTCTTTCCCTTCTTCTCCTCACTTTTCTTCTTCGAACGTTTCCACGAATCTTTCCAATCCTGTCCGTTATTGAACTCCTGCTTGTAAATCAGCGCCACGCCCTGGGCATAAGGAGAGGTCTGTGTCAGCGAAGAAAATTGGTTCGTAACATTGAAGACTTTTACGCGCCAGTTCTTCTGCTCGTTCAGCGCATATTCTATGCTATAGTCGCCTATGAAGTTGTTACCATTGTTATAGACTTCGTTCTTGTTGTTGGCATAGCCGAAACTGCCCTCAATCACAATTCTGTCATTATATAGACTCGTAGATGCTGAGACGCTGTATTCGGCGGCGTGTGTATCATCAGCGTTACGGTAATTGATACCCACATTAACATATTTGAGATTCTTGGAGAGGAAATTGTTAAGTGTATTTGTAAGCAGTTCCATCCCTGTATATTCCACCGCCGAAGTAACAACATCTGAAGTTGTGGCAGCGGTATTGTTTGCTTGGAATTTTCCAAGCACCAAAAGCGAGAAGAACTGCTGGGTGCGGTTTGCAATACCGCTTGTATCCAAGGTACTGAAAAAGAGTGTGGAAAGTTCGTTTGTGCTATTGGGAAGTTCAAACGAAAAATCGACATTGGGATTGAAAAGCGGCCCTGAAAGATTCATGTATGCGTTTATAGGGGTACGCCGCGTGCTGCTGCCCGCGACCTCCTCAGGAAGGACTTCGTTGAGCGAAGCGGTAGTCTTATATATACCACTGACATTGACAGTTGCATTGTCGAGCGGCCCGATGAAATTGATTTTCCCACCAGGCTGCAATGTCAACATCTTATCAATCACATCTTTCAGTGTCAGCCTGAATGTTCCCGACTGTATGGCAAGTTCACCATTAATGGCAAGTCCCGATGTCGCATTGTAAATAAGACGGAACGGTCCGGCTATACGCGCCTTCATCAACCCGCCGATAGAGGGGTCAAGTTCAAGCTGTATAATAGCGTCAGGCGTTACTTGGAAATTGAAGTCAAAATCCAATTCTGTAGAGAACTCTTCCGTCTCCTCCTGATCTATCTGGGCATTTTTCTTAAATGAGATAACCTCCGACTCAGAAGCCGATTCGCTGAAATATATCGGAAGTACAAAGTTTGTACCCTGCTGTGTAACAAGATTGTTGCTCGTAAAGCTCATCTTCTGACCGTCTGACACAATAGAGATGTCACCTCCCACGAAGCCGTCACCGTAAAACAGCATATCCTGGCTTTTCGGCGTGTTAAGCGCAAGGAGCCGCTTCGTAGATACATCTATCTTCATCTTCATGTCTTTGAACATTTTATGATAGATGTATCCGTTTATCGTGGCTACATTATCATACTTGTCCTTCGCCTGAATATCCTTTAATTCTATTCCTTTAGAATTAAAATGAACAGACTGATTATCAAGAGTATATATTGTATTAAGGATTTTAATTCCAAGCTGTCCGTGATTGACTGTGGCAATACCGTCAAAATATGCGCTGTCGGGAGTGAAGATGAACGAGAGCTCACCAGAGGCGTCACCCGATATATGGTGGCTGAAAGAAGAGAGGAATGGTTCGAGGAACCCCAAGTCGAGTTTTTCCATTGCAGCTTTCACAGAAAACTCCTTCCTGTCGGGGGTATAGCCGCCCATAAGCGTAGCGCGCTGGATTTTACGGTCAATGTCACTGCGGAAATTGTCTATCGTATATTCCGCAAAGTTTTCCTTAGTAGCTCCATCGCCGTCATCAAAAAGGCCGCCGATGAAACCGAACCTGTTCACGGAAGGCATAAGAGCAAACAGACTCACATTGCCGAACGGCGTGTCATTGAACTCAAACTTGTCAGCCAACGCCTTTCCGGATATGAGCAGTTTGCCCGACTTGCGCACCATCGAAAACTCGGCCGTCAGCGCACCGTCAAATTTCATACTCTCCCCATTGATGAATGAGTTAAGGATGGAAATGTCCAAATTGTCAACCTCCGCCACCAAAGGCTCATTGTCCTTCTTAGTATATTTCCCGTCAACCTTGATGCGGCTTTCCTCCGACTTCAGCAACAGATTGTTGACCTCAATATCACCTGAATTATAGCTTATATTGTTATCTTCATTAAATTTCCACAAATAATTTTTCAGATAAAGTTCCGAACCAGTGAATATATTTGAGAAATAGTTTTTCGAACGTGTTTCAAAAGTACCGGCCAACCAAGAAAGTTTTTCTGAAATAATTGCAGGATTACGCCACCGCAAGTCATAATCCACAGCATTACGGCGTATATGCGTTTTGAAATCAATATCGGAAAATGAGAAATTGCGTTTCTCGCCAAGTATTGACACTGTGTCAGCCACTATCACCAAGCCCAAATTATTCTTCCCCTTCTCCTTTGAAATTGCATTCACATTCTTGACTCTCAATACATTTTTCAGTTCAAAGAAAGCACAGTCAACATAAATACTGTCTTTCAGCGTATCGCTGCTCAAGTGAATATATGCCTGTGTTTTCGGTGCAATCCTGATTTCAGGATAGATGAAATAGAGAAGGCGGTGTATTGCAAAAGTCTCCAGCTCAGCAGTAACAAAGCGTTCTTCATCATCGGAACCGCTAACTTCAGCTTCAGCAATCCCCTTTGATTCACGGGCAGGCAACAGGTTCGGGAAATAACCGTATGCAACATCATATAGTGAATCTGCGACTGTTTTCAGTTCATAATTTGTTGAAAAATAAGCATTTAAAATATCGGAAGTAAAGCGATACTTACTAACTCCATCTATATTTGCGGCTATCAGACGTGCAGTGTTTGTTTTCAGCTGTCTGGAGTCCTGTGTATAAACAACCGTATCGAGCATAATCACCCCCGACAGGTTATCCAAATTATTTCCAACAATATTCGCTTTAAGAAGGCCAAGCGTGAGATTCATATCCTGATGACGTTGGGCGAAGGAGATGAACTTGTCGAAGCCTGCAGCAGTAGCCGAATCGACAGTAGCGCATTGGGCAAAAGCCTCACCCACAGTAAGTTTGTCAACCTTTAGTTCGCCGCTGTATTTCGGTAACTCTTCCGAAAAATCAGCGGTCCCGTCAAAAACAAGCTGCACATTCTTATCCATAGCAAGCAGAGACGCCTCACAATTCTTTCTCTTATAAGTGGCGTCAACATTCACATTCTGAAGAGGATAATTCTTCAGATGACACTGTCTGACGAAGGCGTGCAGCTTCACATCGGCGGTCTCAACAAAATCGGAGCGGCGGAGCGGAGAGGCGAATTTCCCGTCAATTTTTGCCGACAAGGTAACAGGTCCGACCAAATCAGACTTGAGGAAACGTCCGACATTTACACCGGCTGCACTGACATTTGCAGAACAACGCATCATATTGTCAGCATCAGATGAAGCCTCCATATCAAGTTTCACATCTCCTGCCGAAGATTTAAGAGCGAGCTCTGTCTTAAAGTCGTCGAGTGTGCCTTTGAACTTTCCTGTAAGCTGGTTTGAATGCAATGATGCAATGGAAGCTGGCAAAGCTATCTTTTTGCCTGACGGAAGATTGAAGTCGGCAATATCTGCCATATCAATATTACTCCTCTTAAAATCAAGGTCCAATTTCACATTTGAAATATCAGTGATTCCATTCAGGTTAAAATTCCCTTCAATAAAGGAATTTTTTCCAAATTTTGCATATAACTTTCTTGCCATCAAATCATTAATAGTTCCGATGACATCACCACTAAACAGCAGCAAGCCGTTCATCCCCTCAGTTTGGGGGGCAAAGCAAGAAATATCAGCCAGACCGAATTTTGAAGGATGAATACGGGCGTTGAAGATAACAGTATTGGTAAAATCCGCAAAATTCCATTCGTCATAAATCATGGCAAGGTCGAGGAAAAGACGGCTGTTGGGCGTAACCACGAAAGCGTTGTCGTAGATTATATGATGCGAGTTGATACGGAAGCGCCCGCCTGAATTAAGGATGTTGAAGCCCGAATACTGCGAGCAGGCGAGACGTGAAATCTCAGCCGAGATGTCATCTGAGCGGACGAGGAAGTCAATGCAGTCAAGCTCAATGTTCTGCAGCTGGAAAAAGCCGTAGTCTATAATACCGCTTTGAGGTGAATCGGAGCGTCTCTTTTCATCGTCAACATAGCGGAATTCAGAATTGGTAAGGTGAAGCCTGTCGCAATGCATCACAAAGACGTTTTTGGGTTTTTCCTTCTTTTTTAGCTTCTGTGCCCACAATGCAATGTTCACCTTTCCATCACCTTTGTATTTTCTCACCACAACTTCAGCGTCATCCACGGCAAAAGTTCCGAACCACAGCTCTGTTGGCTTAAGGGTAAGATGCAGCAGGCTTGTTTTACAAGAACCTATCCGTATCATGTCATTGTCGCGATAGTCGCGCAAGACACAATCATACAGTTTGACATTCAGGGTCGGGGTCAGGTACATTTCACCGATGATAAGGTCGCAGCCCCAAATTTCTGAGACTTTTTCAGTAGCGAAGTCAGCCACAAAATTCTGCACCGGCTTCACAAACAGCAAGCCCACAATCAGCAGGTCGAGTACAAGGAACACGCCCACAATCCACAGCATTACCTTGCCGATTATCTTACCTGTTTTCAATATTTTTTTTGCCGCCGCCGACATCTGAAATGACGTTACATTAATATAAAATATAAAACTGCAAAGATAAATAAAAATTGTATTTTTGCAAACTTGAAATATAGCCGTTTATGAAAGAACTTTTGATGATTCTCCGCAAAGAATTCATTCACCTCATAAGGGACAAAATCACTCTGTTTCTGGTGCTTGCCCTGCCGGTGATGTTAGTTCTTCTTTTCGGCTTCACCATAAGCACCGAAATCCGCAACGCAAGAATTGCCGTTCTCGACCAGTCGAAAGACTCCAAATCGAAGCTGCTCATTGAAAAAATAACGGCATCAGGTTACTTTCAGCTGGCTTCAATAGTGTCGTCGGAGACACAGATAGACCACGAGTTCAAGACCAACGGCATAAAGCTGGCGGTAATCATACCCACCGGCTTCGAGGAGCAGCTCACACACGACCGCCACGCCACGCTTCAGATAATAAATGACGTGTCGGACCTTAACGTGGCTTCAATCCTGAACAATTACATGCTGACTGTCCTCAACGACTTTTCAGAAGAATACAACTCCGCAAATCCCTCGCCAATACCTTTCACCATTTCCACAAAAATGGAATACAATCCGGAACTTGACAGCGTTTACATGTTTGTGCCCGGCATTATAACCCTGATAATGATAATCGTCACCGCCCTGATGTCGTCCATTACCATAGCACGCGAAAAGGAGACGGGGACAATGCGGATGCTGCTTATCACTCCTGTAAAAAAAATATACGTGATTATCGGAAAGATAATACCTTACATGCTGCTCTCCTTCATCTGCACAATACTCATATTGGTCATCAGCGTCTTGGTTTTCAATATGCCGATAAACGGCAGTCTGGCATTCCTGCTCTTCCTATGCTTCATATTCATGCTCACCGCCGCCTCTTTCGGACTTATGATTTCCTCTTTGGTGGCCACACAGATAGACGCGATGATGGTAACAATGATGGGGCTTTTCCTCCCGACAGTGCTGCTATCGGGCTTTCTCTTCCCGCTTGACAATATGCCTTACTTCTTCCAGATAATGGCAGACATTTTCCCCGCCAAATGGTTCATTATAGCCATAAAAGACGTGATGATAAAGGGCTCCGGCTTTGAAGACATTTGGAGATATATGCTGATACTCTTCGTAATGGCGGTAGTACTGATAACAATAAGTTTGGCAAAATTAGACAAAAGGTCATAGAAGATGAGGATAATTCTTATACTGATAAAGAAAGAGTTTTTGCAGGTATTCCGTAACTCGCTACTATGGAAGATACTGCTTATTGCGCCTATGGCCGAGTTTCTGCTGTTTCCTTACACCGCCGACTATGAGATCAAGACGTTGCAGATAGCATTCATCGACAACGACCGGAGCACCACGACCCGCGAAATGATGCAACAGTTTCTCGCATCGGGGTACTTTCAAAGCCACGGGGTCGTTGAATCGCGCGGCACCGCCGAGCACATGATGCAAAAAGATGAAATCGACATAATAGTGGAATTTGCCGACAATTTCGAGTATCACCTGCTGAACAGGGAAAACGCCGAGGTCGCAGTTACCGCCAACGCCATCAACAGTGTGAAGGCTGGCATTGGCTGCGGGTATGTTCAAAACATACTATACGGCTACATTCAGGAACTCTCGGCATCCTCCGGCAGCGAACTCACCGACCAGATCCACATATCAACAACCAATGTCTATTGGTTCAACGAAAACATGAACTACAAGACACTTATTGTGCCCGGGCTCTTAGTCATACTTGTAACACTGATTGGTGCGTATGTTACCGCCCTCAACATCGTGCGTGAGAAGGAAATCGGCACGATAGAGCAGATTAACGTCACGCCTATAAAGAAATGGCAGTTTTTGCTCGGTAAGATGATTCCATTCTGGATTCTCGGTATGAGCGAGTTCATACTCGGACTCGGTCTTATGTACATGATGTTCGGCATAAGCGTACAGGGCAGCATTATGCTATTGCTCGGAGCGACAGCTATTTACCTGCTTGTCATGTTGGGACTCGGATTCTTCATCTCCAATGTGTCGGGCACCCAGCTGCAGGCAATGTTCATCGTCTTCTTCCTCTTCATAGTGTTTGTACTCCTCAGCGGCCTGTTCACCCCCATTGAAGGAATGCCAGAATGGGCTGTTTATCTCAATTATCTCAATCCGATGTCATTTTTCATGGATATAATAAAACTTATAGTATTAAAAGGCGGGAATGCCCAAGATATTCAGATACAGCTCATCGTACTTTCGGTAATGGCTGTTATAATCGACACCGCCGCAATACTTTCATATAGGGACAAAATAAAGTAAGTCCCAACATTATCTATGGCTAATATAATAGAAATCGACAACTTAGATAATAGTGAAATCTCAATATACCGCGCACTGACAGACTGCGGGCTACGCAGCAGATTAGAAGCCGATGAGAGCATTTTTATAGCCGAAAGCCCAAAAGTCATAAAGGTCGCCTTAGAAGCCGGCTTAAAGCCGCTTTCCATCCTCACAACACACAAGCTGATAAATAGTGCTGCGCGCGAAATAATAGAAAGCTGCGGTAACATTCCAGTATTTACAGGCTCTGATGAAACACTTTCGGGAATTGCCGGTTACAAACTCACACGCGGAGTTCTCTGTGCCATGCGGCGTCCCGAGCTCCCTGACGTTGAAGACATTTGCGAAGCTGCAAGCCGGATTGTAGTTCTCGACACCATAGCAGACTCAACCAATGTAGGGGCTATATTCCGCTCGGCAGCGGCACTCGGCATAGATGCGGTGCTGGTCACTCCAACCTGCTGCGATCCGCTGAACAGACGCTCGGTGCGCGTGAGCATGGGAACTGTGTTTCAAATTCCGTGGACATACATCTGCACAGACCATAAGAGTTGGCCTCACCCCGGATTGGAAATGTTAAAGGCAATGGGGTTCTGCACTCTTGCAATGGCCTTAGACAAAGACGCCACGCCGCTTGACTCCCCCACCCTTGCAAACAAAGAGAAGCTTGCTATCATAATGGGTACCGAAGGTGACGGGCTATCCCAAAAGACCATCGCAGGATGTGACCACACCGTCCGCATTCCCATGTTCCATAATGTCGATTCTCTGAATGTGGCTGCTGCTTCAGCCGTAACATTTTGGCAATTAAGGAAATAAAAAAGGACAAATATTAGCCAAACACATTTCCCAAGGCCGCACGCAATTCCACCTCACTGACATCCGTTTCAAACGCTTCACCGATTTTTGACAATAGGATAAACTTCAGACTGCCACCGTCATTTTTTTTGTCGTTGCGACAAAGCCGCAAAATGGCATCAATTTGTTCATCATTCAAAGAGAGAAAAGAATAGTGCTTCCTGACAAAATCATGAATTTCCTGAAAAACTTTTTTTGAGATAAAATTCTTATTATAAGAGATATACGCTGCAATAACGCATCCAAGCGCAACCGCGTGGCCATGCGAAAGCGCCGGCGCAAAAAGTGACTCCAGCGCATGCCCGACGGTATGGCCGAAATTGAGCAGATGTCGCTCTCCATTATCGTAAAAATCCCTTTTAACAATCGATTCCTTATAATTCTGACAAAAATCAATCCACTCCTTTCTTATCCCCTTCGCAGAAACCGACTCTGAATTTTTCAGTTCCTCCCACAATTCACCATTTGAAATCAAAGCATATTTCAAAAGTTCGCCAAAACCGTTCAAAATTTCATTTTGAGGCAGAGTCTTCAAAAATGACGGCTCCGTAACAACCATATCCGGAAGATAAAAAGTTCCGGCTGCATTCTTCACTCCGCCCACATTAAGCGCATTTTTCCCGCCAATGGCAGCGTCTATCATTGCAAGAAGCGTTGTCGGGACATTAACCATTGTGCACCCGCGTTTGTAGGTTGATGCAACAAAACCGCCGAAATCGGAAATCGATCCCCCTCCCCAGTTTATTATAAGCGCTTTTCTGCCAATATTTTTCTCAAGCAGCTGCATGCACACATTCTCATACACAGCCAACGTCTTCGCCGCCTCACCGCGCGGCAAAACAATAAACTCTTTTTTACTGTTATCAATAAAATCAAAAAAATGAGGATATAGGGAAAGAAGATTCTCATCAGTGAAAATGACTATTTTCTGAAAACCCTTTACTTCAATATAAGCAGCCAAACCATTATCCATCATCTACTTACGCTTTTGATAAATTTGATTGAAATCGGTGCGGGCGAGCAGAGACCGGCCAAGCGTCACTTCATCAATGTACTCAAGCTCCTCGCCAATACCAACACCGCGTGCAATAGTTGTGATTTTCGGTACTTTACCAGAGATATTCCTATAGATGAAAAAATTCGTAGTGTCGCCCTCAACTGTTGCGGGCAACGCCAAAATCACCTCCTCAATCTCTTCATTATCAATTCTTTGAAAAAGTTCATTCAAGCGAATCTGTTCCGGCCCGACACCGTCAATAGGTGAAATGATACCACCGAGAACGTGATACAGCCCACTGTACTGCTGTGTCGCCTCAATAGCAATCACATCCCTGACATCTTGAACCACACACACAACTTTGCGGTCGCGCTTGGGGTTACCGCAGACTTCGCACACCTCATCATCTGAAATGTTATAACAAAACCTACAATGGCGCACCTTCGACTTCAAGTCAGAAATTGACGACACAAGCGCCTGAACATCAGGTTCTTCCATTTTATTAATATGCAAAGCAAGACGTAAAGCCGTCCTTTTGCCAATTCCTGGCAGCTTGGCAATTTCTTCAACAGAATTTTCAAATATTTTAGAGAATGCCATTGCTCTTATGATTTTCTTCTTTCAATCTCCTCTTTAATCTTTGACGCCATTTCATACTCTTCGCATTCAATATCACCATCCAACAGGTTTTGGAGCTCGTCCATAGACATTTCACCGAGTTTCTGCAAAACATACTTATCGTCTTCAACACCAAGCGGTTCCTCACTTTGTGGCGGCTGTTCCGTTTCCACTTCTGAAAAGTCAAGGTATTGCTGGCCTTTATTATCATCATGCAATTCACCATTTTCCAATGCCTTGCACACACGTTCAAGCAAATCTGGAGATATATTGACGGGGGCATTGTTCTTCAAAGCCAAAGTTACAGCATCCGAAGTGCGGGAATCGAGCTCAAGCACTTCCCCTTCATCATTGGCCATAAAAACAGTTGCATAGAAAATCCCTGACGCATAATTCACTATTTCGACGTTTCTGACTTTGAAACCGCACTTTTGGTCAAAAGCATCAAAAAGGTCGTGAGTGCTCGGCCGCAACGGTTTTATTGAATTGAACTGCAGTGCTATTGCGCGCGCCTCACTCAATCCGATAATCACCGGGAAAAGACGCTCACCGCCTTTCTCCTTCAACACCAGGACAAACGCATCGCCCTGCTTGGAGCTCTTAATGTCGGCAATTTCCAATTCTACGACACTCATATCTTACTTGGCTTTTTGAGTTAATATACTTCCATAGAATTTAATCAGATCATTGACGATAATGTCGCTATTGTGGTGCAAAGCCACGAAAGAGGCGGCGTTTTCACCAATAATCTTGCAGATGTCAGGGGTATGCACGCACTTGCCCACACATTCCACGAACTCCTCAGGCGTGTCGGCTATAAAAATGTTCTTGCCGTGCTCAACGGCAAGGCCTTCCGCCCCTATTGAGGTGGTGATTATTGTCTTGCCCAACGCCATCCCCTCAATGATTTTCACCCTAATGCCGCTTCCTGACAACAAAGGCACAATCATAATATCCTTTGAAAGCATAAACTCGCGCGAATCAGGGACTTCACCTGCAATAATGACATTTTCAAGTGGCAACTCTCTCATTGCCTGCGGAATAGCTCTTCCTGCGACAGTAAAAGTCAATGAAGGGTAATTTTCAAATATCAGCGGCCACACCTCTTCCAAGAACCACTCCACGCCTTCACGGTTTGGCAGCCAGTCCAATGAACCGAGATGGAACAGTTCGGGGGTGTCGGAAGGGATATACTCCTCGTCAGGCTCGTAGTCGTCAACATTCACGCCAAAAGGTATGACCACACCGCTGACAGACGGGAACTTACCGTTAAAAAAGCTATAGTCAACATCCGAAATCGTCATATAGCCGTCAATCTTGCCAAAGACAGAAAGTTCAAATTTTTCAAGATTACGGGCAAGGCTTTTCAGCACGAATTTTCGCGGCAGCGAGCTCTCGTTTCTAACGACCCTGTCCCAGATACGGTGTTCAATGTTATGTGTCCGCAGGATAATCTTCGCTTTAGAAAATTGTCTGATAACCGGAATATACGGAGCCACAAAAAGCGACTCCAACTGTATGATGTCGAAATCCTCTTTTTGGAGGAGAGTCTTCAGCTTATGGTTCATCTCACGCGACACGTATCTGTCAACATGATACGAACGGCCGAGCAGCAGAGACTTGAGAGCGGCGAAACGTCTCACGGTAGTATTTACGAACACCGTTTCAAAATGCGTTTTTGCCACATAATCCTGGGGCAGATTTCTGATTTCAACCTTATGCTTAGGCGTTGAAATCGCAAGCACCTTCACGTCATGTCCTTGCGCGAGAAGCATCTGCGTAATGTTATTGATTGCTATACACCCACCATCCACGGCGGGCAAAGGCGGCTTATGGCAAACTTGAAGTATTTTCATCAGTTATGTTTTTTTCTGAATTTCAATTTCTTTAATATTTTCTCGTAAGTGTCGGGCGACAGCATCGCAGAATCGACAGTGGCCTTATATGTAAGGAATATACAGATAGGGACAAGCAGTGCTATAGGGAGCCACATGCCAAACTCAACTGGAATCCGCCCTGATTTTGCAATATTCTCGCCAATGAGAGTAAGCGCAAAATGGGTGGTGTAAAAGAACACCGTGATTACAAGCGGTATGCCGATTCCACCTTTGCGTATGATTGAGCCTAACGGCGCGCCGATAAAGAAGAAAAGGAAGCATACCAATGCGCCCGTAAACTTCTGGTACAATTCTATCCAATTGTGTCTTAACGCCGTAACTCGTTCATTCATGTGCTCGTGAGCAAAAAATATGGCATTCATGTTTACCTGCACATACTGGCTGGCATAGTTGAACACCTCCCATTGCTTGTCGCGCGGCAAATCCCTGTAGCTGTAATAATTTCCTACAGGTGGCGGCAACTCGAGAGAGTCATTGTTTTTCAAATAAAGGTTGAAAAAGTAGAGATTTGTAAAGTAGTCATTGGTGAAATTCTTTTTCAAAGTGTCAATGTCCATGTTAATAGTGTCAATATCGTTGGAGAGGTCTGCAACGGTGGGCAGAAGCCTATCGGTGAAAAAAGATTCGTCTGTTGTCTTTTGGAACTGGAATGACGACAGGTCAAATTTCTGATATTGCTTTTTGAATTTCGCACGTGTGAGCGGATAACGCGAAGATGGGCTGTTTTCGTTAACGCTTTCGTCCCAATAGTAGCCGTCATACAAAGTTATCAGAAAATACTTGTCGTCAGGTGTCATTTTCATTGTGCCGCTTTGCGCGTAGGTGACAGTAGTGTTGCCCTGCCTCTGCGAATGGTCATAAATGATAATGTCGTGAATGCCTTCGCCATCCTTATCTTTTTTCCCAACACGGATAATATAATTTGGGATGCCATCATAGAAAACACCCTCATCAATCTTAAAAGCCTGCTTTAATGTTTTTATGTCATAGTAACGTGCTGAGGCCTTGGCATTTGCAATCGGTGCGATATTATTTGCAAACCAGAACGAGAAGACACCGATAAGGAAGCAAAAAGAGGCCAGAGGCATCATAAGACGGCTCAAAGGTATTCCCGCCGACTTCATCGCGACAATCTCGTAGCGTTCACCCAAATTCCCGAAAGTCATCAGCGAAGCGAGCAGGACTGCCAACGGCATTGCCATCGCAACAAATGATGCTGAAGCATAAAATATGAACTCTGCGATGATGGGTATATCCAAACCTTTACCTACCACATCATCTATATACTTCCACAGGAACTGCATGAGCAGGATGAACATGGCAAGGAAAAACGTCAGGATAAAAGGCCCTATGAACGTTTTTATAAGGTATCGGTAAACGATTTTTATTCTCACAGAAGGATATTTTAATAGTCACCAATGGTGGCGGGCAGTTGTGCGAGCGCCTTTTCGGTCTGTTCTGCATTTGGCGGGGTGCCATGCCACTTGTGTGTCCCCATCATAAAATCGACTCCCATGCCCATTTCGGTATGCATCAGCACCACAACGGGCTTGCCGTTACCGGTAAGTTGTTTCGCATGGCCGAGTGTGGAGACCACCTCTTCCATCTTGTTGCCGTCCATTTCCAGAACCTGCCAACCAAAAGCGGACATTTTTGCGCTGAGGTCGCCAAGCGAAAGCACGCTGTCAGTAGGACCATCAATCTGTTTTTTGTTATAGTCAACAACAACAATCAGATTATCAACCTTTTTAGCGGGTGCAAACATCAGCGCCTCCCAGTTTTGTCCCTCCTGAAGCTCGCCGTCGCCTGTAAGGGCAAAAACGAGTTTGTCATCATGATTGCTTTTCTTTGCTAATGCCGCGCCAATGGCAACAGAGAGCCCCTGACCGAGCGAGCCCGAAGCGATACGCAGTCCGGGGAGTCCGTGGGTCGGAGTGGGATGCCCTTGAAGGCGGCTGCCAATCTGCCTGAAGGAGGCGAGCTCACCAATCGGGAAAAAGCCCCGGCGTGCCATTACGCTGTAAAGCAGTGCTGAAAGGTGCCCGTTAGAAAGGAAAAACATATCCTCACCCCTACCTTCAACGGTGAACGATTCGGGGGCGGTGTCCATAATTTCAAAAAACAGCGCTGTCATAAAATCTGCGCAACCGAGCGCACCGCCCGGGTGCCCCGATTTTGCGCCAGACACCATGCGTATAATGTCACGGCGAACCTGCGCCGCAATAGTTTCCAATTCAGAAATTGTCTTCATAATTCAGTTATTTAAAGCAAGTGCAAATTTACACAAAAATCCCGAATTTATAGGAAGAATTAAAACTTTTGTCAAAAATATAATAAGTTTCCATTTTTGGAACCAGCCAATAATGCCAAATGCAAATCTATTTAAGTCCAAAAACAGAAACATTAAATGTTTTTCCACAAAAAACATGTACCTTTGTCCCTCTTTTGAAACCTCGGCTCTAATAAAAACAATAACATAAAATGATAAAAAATGAAGAAAACAGTAACTATTCTGCTGACGGCGGCGTTGGTGCAATTTGCAGCCGTGAACGGAAAAATTTATGGTGCAACAATGGGTAATATTGACGAAAAACAGGTTAAAGGCACAATTGAAGCGTGCAAAGCAAAATTCGGAACCGACAAGGATTTTAAAGACCGTTTGGAGCGCGGTGTAACCCAGACTGCCGCATTGTGGACCGCAAATGACGGGACTCCCGCCGAGTTTCAAAAGTTCTGTCTCGACAACTTTGTAGCTGATGACTCCGAATTAGAGCGCATGGCCACACAGATAGAACAAAACCTTGAAAGCATTTTCGGCTGCTTCAACAAGATGAGTGTTGACTTGAGTCTTCCAATACACACTGACGGTCCCGAACCCACAAAATTAGATGAGATGTTTGGCGCATACAGTCCATCGGCACATTTCCAAGACGACATGTTCGAACAGAAAATTGCGTTTGTGATTGTGCTGAACTTCCCTTTCTACACGCTTGAGGAAAAGATCACGGCGGGGGCTGCATGGAGCCGCCAGCAGTGGGCGTACGCACGGATAGGCGACCTCTTCACCGCCCGTGTCCCCGCCGACTGCCAACAAGCGCTTGCCGCCCAACTTTCAGCCGCCGACAACTACATTGCCAACTACAATATCCAGATGGGGCACCTGTTGAACGACAAAGGCGCGCACCTCTTCCCTGACATATCACTCATCACCCATTGGGGGCTGCGTGACGAGTTGAAAACACACTACAACGAAGGCGATGAGGGCTTGGAAAAACAACGTATGATTTATCAGGTGATGCGCCGAATCATCGACCAGAGCATCCCTGCCTGCGTCATCAACAATCCTGACTATGAATGGAATCCTTATAAGAACACCGTCACCGACAAAAACGGGAAAACAGAAATGCACCCCGCCCCGGAGCCAGACACCAGATACGACTATTTCCTGAAAAACTTCAAGGC
This sequence comes from Bacteroidales bacterium, assembly GCA_017964755.1. Lineage (GTDB taxonomy): Bacteria > Bacteroidota > Bacteroidia > Bacteroidales > WCHB1-69 > RUG11942. The sequence goes on from JAGCRI010000069.1 coordinate 19,677, forward strand.
GATGAAGCAGGCTGACAACTACAATCCGCGTTATCCGACTGCCATTTCGCGCGCTTTCGATGAGAGTATGGAAGTCAGTTTTGAAGAGATTGAAAAGTTATTCGACACTTTCTGCAGTTCTGAACTTATAGGTGAAGTTGCGAAAATTATAGAACAGCGCGTGGGGCGCAAATTGGAACCTTTCGATATATGGTATGACGGCTTCAAGAGCCGCAGCACAATGAACGAGGATGACCTCTCGGTGCAGACCCGCCGCCTCTACCCCACCCGCAAAGCCTTCGCCACCAAAGGGATGCCGGCAATCCTGAAACAGTTAGGATTCAGTAAAGAGAAAAGCGACTTTATCTGTTCGCATGTTACCGTTGACGCCTCGCGCGGCGCAGGGCACGCTTGGGAGTCTGCTATGCGCATGGACAACGCCAGGTTGCGCACCCGCATCGGGAAAAACGGCATGGACTATAAAGGATATAACATTGCAGTGCACGAATTCGGCCATAATGTGGAGCAGACTATCACCCTGCACGATGTTGACCATTACATTATGAAAGGGGTGCCAAATACGGCATTCACCGAAGCCCTGGCATTCGTGTTTCAGGCGCGCGACCTCGAATTTTTAGGCTACAGCAATAACGACAAGACAAAAGAGGCCATGCAGACCCTTGACATATTCTGGGGCTGTTATGAAATTATGGGTGTGGCACTCGTTGACATGTATTGCTGGCAATGGCTTTACGAGCACCCCGATGCCACAGCCGTGCAACTGAAAGAGCAGGTCATAAAGACAGCGCAAAAGGTATGGAACAAATACTACGCCAAATATCTTGGCGAGAAGGACTCCCCCATACTTGCTATCTACAGCCACATGATAGACGTACCGCTCTATCTGCCTAACTACCCATACGGGCACATCATCCACTTCCAGCTTGAGCAGCAGCTGAGAGGCAAAACCGTGGCGACGGAGATAGAACGTATTTTCCCTGCCGGGCGACTCACCCCGCAACTATGGATGCGCAATGCCGTAGGCAGCGAAGTCTCGCCCCAGCCGCTGATTGACGCCGCCGCCGCTGCCGTGAAGGTGGTGAGATAGGAGTTAGGAGTTAGGAGATAGGAGTTAGAAGTTAGTAGAGCCGCAGTGTACTGCGGCTTTTATTCGTTTTTGGAAGATGTTAATGCCTAAATAAGGTTGACCGTTTGTCTCTTATTTTTGATGATGTTTTTTCATGTTTGGATAACATCTCCC
>JAGCRI010000070.1 GCA_017964755.1 Bacteroidales bacterium
ACTACCGCCTGCGACTGGCTCACACCCACGGCCTTGTCGGCAGTACCATGCATTATCCATAGCGGTACGTTGTTAAGTCCGCAGTATGACTTCAGCGTACCGCCGCCGCAGAGAGCCATCGCCGCCGCAACCTTATCAGGATATGTGCCGACAAAATCTATTGCGCCATAACCACCAAGGCTTATTCCAACCACATAAAACCTGTTCGTATCGGTATGGTATTTTTCTGTTGTCCAGTCTATTATCTTCATGATTTTATCAGGATTCCATGCTGAGCCGGGGTTCTGCGGTGCCACTACCACGGCATCTATCCTGCGTCCCATGGCTATTGCCTCAAGCGGTCCATAACGCCTGACCATAGAGAGGTTGCGCCCACAAAGGCTCCTCCCATGCAGGAAGAGCACTGTGGGAGTTGTGCCCGCCACGGAATCGTAAGATGCGGGGAGATATACCCAGAAGTTGTAACTCTCCTTTACACTGTCGCGATGGGCTATCAGCTTCTGTGCAGAAGCGTAAAACGGTAATATAACCAATAATGCCGCTATAATTCTCTTCATCTTATCGAAAGTTTATAAATGTTTGTCCCCCTCGAACCTATCACCACATGATTGTCAATAATAATTGGAGATGACTCGAAATTGCTGCCTATCTTTTTGCAGACCAAAAAATCGCCTGTCTTTCCAACAATTATGTAAACGTTACCTGCACAGTCGCAAGTCAGCACATACATTTTGCCATTATCATCTGTTATTGCTACTGGAGATGACCACGCGTAATGTTTAAGGTTTTTAGAATAGACAATTTCACCTGTCAGTTTGCTGATAGCGCAAAATTTTCCGCTTGCAGGAGGCTCGTGTGTGCAGATGTTTGTGAAGAGCAAGTCGCAGCAATTCCCTACGCCAGGAAGCATGGTCGAGTACATTCCACCATCGAATTGCTTATCACGGAATGTCATTTTATTGCATTCAATTCGCTGTTCCCAAATGCGTTCACCTGTCAGTGCATTCAGCTTTACGAGGTATGAAATACCGTTGGTGCCTTGCCTGTCCATTTCACAGCCTGAGTACAAATATGGTATTCCGTTTCCGATTTCAATAACCGGAGATGCGTCAGTGTCATCATGATTGTTGTAGTACCAAACAGGCTTCATGTTGTTGAGGTTAATGCAGAGTATGCTTCCGTGGTTGTCGGTGACAAAACCATAGTTTTTATAAACTGCCATGGAGGCTTCCATGCCGCCCGTACAGTCGTTGTTTTTTCTATAACGGAGAGTCGAGTGGAGCTTGATTTTCCCTTTTTCGCGACTGAACTTGTAAACTGTGCCGTTTTCACCAACACGAATCAGGAAATCACCTACAACTAACGGGGAGGCATCATAGGCGTTCCAGCCTTTCCATGCTTTATTGTCTTCTGGGAAAAAGTCAGAAATTTTGTGTTCAAACAGGTCTATCACCATGGCACCCAACGGGCGTTGATTCGGTATCCCCTGCCCTACGTAAAGGTTGCCGTTAAGAGCAGGGTCGAGCATAGGGGTGCCTTTTATCGGATTGCCCACATCAATAGGTTTTCGGGATGCTTTTCCTGTTTCATAATTGATGAAATATAATTTTCCGCATAACGAGCCCACCATAATCTCTTTGTTGGCGAAATGCATGGTCAGAGAGTCCGAACCTTCTCTGAACTTTTGCATCATGGTATCGTCCCATTGCACATAGAGCGGCTGGCCTGTCCATCCGCTTCCTCCGCCCCACCGGCCGAAACGTGTCAATACTGTATCTACACCGGTAACAAATGTCCAGTCAATGTCAATGTCTGTGGGAACACTGTCAACGTGCCCGCGAAATGCCGCATTCCGCATCGAATTTCCTCTGAAAGTGAATATTCCCGACACCCCGGAGTACAGATCTGCAGTGTTTGAAATTTCACCGGAAGTTATGCTGTCGAAAATTGTGATATCATATTTGAGGTCTTTTACCGAAGGATATACAATGTCGGGCAGGAATTTCTGCTCATCAGGATTTTCAATGCAACTGATAGCCGAGACATTCGCAACATCACCCCCTTGCCTATTCCATTTGCAAGACGATAAGCAGGCAACCATTCCTATTGCCACTGTCAGTACAAACAAAAAATCCGTGTGATGTTTCATTTAGTGAACCAGAACTTCATTTAAAACTGCCACAAAATTATACAAAATATTGTAAAATTTCACTAACCATATAAAAAAAAGAGACGCCCTTAGGTACGTCTCTTTTTTATATCTGTCAATCTAATAAACCGGATTATTTTCCGATCTTGACAAATTTACCAGAACCGACAATGTTATTGCCTTCTACGAGGCGGTAGAAATAGTTGCCTGTCTCAACATTCGAGAGGTTCAATGTGCATGTGCTGCCTGTAACGTTCTCCTTTGCGACAACAGCACCGGCAATGTTGAATACAACGACTTCGAGAGTCTTTTCAGCGCCCCAGCTGATTGTTACGTTATCAGTTGCAGGTGTCGGAAAAGCCTTGGTTGACAGTCTGTCAGTGAGATTTTCAGAAATGCCCACACCATCTTCTCCCTTGTAAAGGAAAGAGATATTGTCGATGTAAAGTGTTGAACCATCCTGTCCCTGACAATCTTCCAAATTGTCGAAATCGTATGCAGCACTCGCAACAAGAAGAATTTTCACTTTGTTAGGAATTACTGTAGTGTCCTCATAGTTCAACGGAACACTGAAAGCTGTCCACTCGTCAACCCATTCGTTTGTAACAAATTTTTTAGTGGCAAGCAAATTGTCATCTTTATAGATTCCCACTTCAACTGCAGCAGAATCACCGTTTGCAGGAACATATTTGAAATAACCTTGCAGAGCCTGCGGCTGTGCTGTGAAAGCGAAGTCTTTTCTCGGATCAAGACTGTTATTGTCAAGGTATTCACCGACAAAATCTTGGCTTATAGTCCCCATTGCACCAGGAATAAGGATGAATCCAGGAACCTTACGGCTGACAAGTTTCACAGCATACTGTCCGTCTTGTGCGTCAGTGCTTTTAAAAGCGGTAACCACACCTACCTCGTCCTCTTCTGACAACTCGTTGAGAGTGTAGAAAAGGTCGCTTGAATATTCATCGTATGATGTACCTTGTGGCACATACCAGCCGTTTTCAAAACTTCCGTCAGGAATGATGTTTTGGGCAGAGACAGCCATTGTCATGGCAACAGCTGCAAAAAGCATAGATAATTTTTTCATGATTGTTTTTTTTGATTAATACTATTGATTATTTTTATTTTTGTCAAAATTATAAACTAACTGTAAAGTGAAAGTTCGAGTCGGTTCAACATAAAGCGGACGAAGGGCGTAACTCTTGTTGAAAAGATTCTTCACTATAAATGACAATGTTACATCCTTGATTGTATAGCTCAAGCGAGCATCGAAAACCCACGAGCCGCGCTGGTAGTCTTTTGAATTGAAATAGTTGTAGTAGCCGCAGAAAGGAAGGTCGCCCATGGCACGCAACTGCTTGATTCTCACAGCCGAAAGATTAGGATTTTCCACGTCATAGCTAAAGAAGAACTTGTCAACATTCTTCATTGCGCTATAATATGAACCTGTGAAACCTATGCTCAGCTGCTTCCAGAAAGTAAATTCCACGTCAAATTTAGCCATGTGCTCTATCCTATATTTAAGCACTTTGCGAGTCGTATCTGAAGAAGTATTATTGAAAGTGTATTCTTTCCCGTCATTAGAATAGTATGCCTTGTCAGGATTTTTTGCTATAGGAAGATTATAATTGTAACTCAATGAGATACTATAACTCACATTATCAGAAATCGTACCACCTGTCATGAAATTAGCGTCAACGCCTGTTATCGTGGCAGGACCTGTATTCAGGAAACGGAAGCCGAAACGGTCCATAAACGAACCTCTGTCGCCCCACGGCCCCATGCAGAACTCTATATAATTCTTATACGACTGGTAAAAAGCGGCGACATCAAACATTCCCCAAAATCTTTTGTCTTTTGTGCCAAAAGGCTGCATAATGCCCACTTCCACGTTCCAGCTCGTTTCTGAGACGAGCTCAGGATTCGGGTAGAAACCGTAGCGGCCGACATGGATTGCAATGAAGCGTTCACCGATGCTCGGATAGCGGTAGCCCTGCCCAAACGAAGCTCGGAACGATGTCCTCGCCTCAGTAACTGCGGTATCCAACTGATAACTGATACCCGCCCTGAAAATCGGCTTGTTTTCAAATACATCTTTCAGCTTATACATCTCCCATCTTGCGCCAAAAGAGAGGTTAAGATTTTTATGCTTAAGCAGCTTTTGCTCAATTTGGGCATATACAGCCAAATTGTCGGAATACATTTTCGCTGGCTCTAACGAGTAGTTGTCGCCATTGAACAAAGGCCCTACCGATTCGGCGTACATATTCATTATTCCACCGACAAAATTCATGGCAAACCTGAATTGCTTATTGAACTGATATTCATCATAAACCACAAACGACTGTGAATTCTGGTTGCCGGTAGATTCCATATTATTGCTGAACGTCAAGCGGTTACGGAAAGTGTGCACCCAGCCGTTACGGGCAACGTACTGCACAACAGGGTCAACGTAAAATGTGCAGTCCCTGAATTTTGACATTGAGCCTTTATATGAACGATAACGGTTTGTGTCGGCGTCAAACCACATGAAAGTCTGATTGTTCTGCGAATACATGAAATTGCCGTTCAGACTCACAGAAAGCCCTTTGACTTTATTCGGACGGTAGCGGGTGGCGAAATTGAAACGTGCCCTTCTTTCAAACTTACCAACATCATCGCCATTTTTGTTAATTGTTTCCGACACACGCTCTTCAGGTCCTATATAACCCTTGTCATAGAAATATTCGCCGCCGACAACCAAGTCAAAATTATTCTTTATAATGCGCGAATGGAGGAAACTCACACCACATTTTATCGGATTCTGGTGTATCCAACTTGTCCTGTACTCAGGATTCGGGTCATCATATATGCCTGCAAACATAGTGACTTTAGTTCTTGGTTCTGAGCGCGGATAAGCCGTAAGCACATTTATTGCTCCGGTGAGTGCTGAAGAACCGAACACAACTGAGGCGGCACCTTTCAGGATCTCAACCTGCTCGACATCTTCCATAGGGATAAATGTCCACATCGGACGGCCTGCATCAGGGCGCAGAAGCGGCATATAGTCAAGCATTATCATCACACGGCTGCCCATTCCCGAACTGAATCCGCTGCCGCCGCGAATCTGCGGCTCATTGTCCACAACAGCCACGCCTCCAGCCTTGTTCAACAAGCCGTCAACCGTGGTAATATTCTGATTCTCAACAGTCTTGGTATTAAGCACAAGTATCGAATTAGTGGATTTCTCCACATTGGTTTCATATTTTGAAGCCGTAACACTGGTTTGATCAAGTGTTACAGCCTGTGGATTCAAACGCACATCCAACCTTACTTCATGCTTTTTGCCGGTAAAGACAACCTTACGCTTGAAAGTTTCGTATAATGAGTATGAGATTTCCAAATCACATGTGTCTTTCAGCACAGTGATGACAAACTGCCCGACATTGTCAGTCATAACTACCTCACTGCTACAATTTGTACGAACCATGGCGTAGGCTAAGGGGAACCCCTCCCCGCTATCTTTTACAGTTCCACGAATTTTATTTTGAGCATCAAGCAGTTGCGGAAATACCACCAACAACACTAACAACAATCCTGATTCAAAAACCCTTTTCATCATATATTAAATATGTGCGTAATCATTCAATTTTTTAAACAAGCGGCAAAAGTACAATTTTTTTATTTAAATGCCCAATTTTATTTTCAATAAAAAATCCAATAGTTTGATTATAAATAGATTAAAAATATTAATAAATGTTAATAAAAAGACATAAACATAATGAAATAACAAGAAAAGACATTTTTGAAATAAAATGAAGGCCAGCTGCCAACAGAATGATTTTTTTTGTATTTTTGCAGCGGGTAAGTCTTGTACGGTCAGCTCCCTGACAACTCCCCCAGGGCAGGAATGCAGCAAGGGCACTCAGGTCGTAGCGACGCGATGCAAGTCGCTTACCCTTTTTATTTTAAAAGTGTATGCTGATTAAAATATACCCCGAGAACCCCAACCCACGCGAGATACAGAAAGTGGTGGAGTGCCTGCAAAACGGCGGAATTATCATTTATCCGACCGACACTATCTACGGGCTCGGCTGCGACATCTTCCAGCATAAAGCCGTTGAACGCATTTCCCAAATAATCGGCGACTCGAAGAAAAAGAACAACTTTTCGTTCATCTGCTCCGATTTGAGCAACCTTTCGGATTACACAAAGCCTATCGGCAACCCTGTTTTCAAGGCGATGAAGAAAGCCCTGCCGGGACCGTTCACATTTATTTTGAATGCTAACAACAACGTGCCGAAAATTCTGCAAAGCAAGAAGAAGACAGTGGGCATTCGCGTCCCTGACAACAGCATTATACGCGAAATCGTTTCACAACTCGGTCATCCCATTTTATCCACCTCGGTAAAAGACGATGACGAAATTGTGGAATACACCACAGATCCGGAACTCATTTACGAACGTTACGGAGATGTCGTTGACATTGTCATTGACGGAGGTTACGGCGATAACATTCCCTCAACTGTTGTTGACTGCACAGACGATGATATTCAGATTATAAGGGAGGGAAAAGGCGATATTGACATATTATTTTAAAAACAAATTATAAACAACAGAAATATTATCAGATATGATTATCAAAGACGATTTCACAAGCAGACACAACGGCCCGAGTGCGGATGAGGCTGCAAAAATGTTAGAAACCATCGGTGTGAAGTCGATGGACGAACTGATTGACAAAACCATACCAGCGGCGATACGCCTCCCCCAACCTCTCGACCTGCCGGACGGGATTCAGGAAGGCGAATACCTCAATGTCATCAAAGAGAAGATGATGAAAAACAAGGTTTACCGCTCATTCATCGGCATGGGGCATTACAACACATACACGCCGGCAGTCATCATGCGCAACATTTTTGAGAATCCGGGCTGGTACACAGCATACACACCGTATCAGGCGGAAATTTCGCAGGGACGTATCGAGGCTCTGCTCAATTTCCAAACGATGGTCAGCTCACTTACCGCAATGCCTTTGGCAAACGCCTCAATGCTTGACGACGCGACCGCAGCCGGTGAAATGATGCTGATGTTCTTCAGAAGCCGCAGCCGCGAACAGCAGAAGAACAATGTCCGCAAATATTTCGTTTCAGAAGGTGTTTTCCCGCACTGTGTTGGCGTAATGCAGACAAACGCCGCCGCCCAAGGCATCGAATTGGTCATCGGGAAAGCAGACCAAGTTACGCTTGATGAAACTTTCTTCGGCGCGATGGTACAATATCCGAACTATTGGGGCGGCATACACGATTTTTCCGCTTTCACCGCAAAATGTCACGAACTCGGAATTTTCGTGGGAGTAGCCACCGACCTGTACGCACTCACGCTGCTCACGCCTCCGGGCGAATGGGGCGCCGACTGCGTTACAGGCTCCACACAGCGTTTCGGCATTCCTATGGGCTTCGGCTCACCGGCAGCCGGATTTTATGCCTGCAAAGAGAACTTCCTGCGCCAGATGCCAGGCCGTCTCATCGGAATCACAGTCGATGCGGAGGGCAACCGCGCAGTGCGTATGGCTCTCCAAACCCGCGAGCAGCACATCAAACGCGAAAGGGCGACCTCGAATATCTGCACCGCAAGCGCACTCACGGCAATCATGGCTGGGTTCTATGCGATGTGGCACGGAGCGAAAGGGCTGAAAGACAAGGCGACAAAAATCAATGTCCTTGCCGGAGTCCTCGCCCGCGAAGCGGAAAAATACGGATACAAACAGTATAACGAAAACTATTTCGACACGGTTTGCCTCGAAACTCCCGAAGGCATCACTTGCGAAGATGTGAAGAAAATCGCACTGGCACAAGAGTTGAACCTCTTCTACCACTGCGAACGCTGCTTCACCGTCTCCTTTGACGAGACCGTACTTCTGGCGGATGTGAACAAGGTTCTTGAAGTGTTGGCAAAAGCAGCCGGCAAGCAGTTCACCCCATACGTCTGCAACGGCAACTGCGCCCCCGCATTGAACATTTCGGAAAAATTGCAGCGCAAATCAGATTTCCTCACACAAGACATTTTCAAAAAATATCATTCAGAAACTGAGATGATGCGTTATATGAAGATGTTGGAAGTGAAAGACCTCTCTCTCAACCGCGCCATGATACCGCTCGGCAGCTGCACCATGAAACTGAACGCCGCCGCTGAAATGCTCCCGCTCAGTTGGGCTGAAACGTGCAACATTCACCCGTTGGCGCCCGCCGACCAAGCGCAAGGTTTTATTGAGATGATTGAGGAGATGGGTCAATGGCTATGCAAAATCACAGGGTTCAAGGCAATCTCATTCCAGCCGAACTCAGGTGCGGCCGGCGAATATGCAGGCATGACAGTCATCAGAAATTACCACATCGCCCGCGGCGAAGGACACCGCAACATCTGCCTTATCCCCGCCTCAGCGCACGGCACAAACCCCGCTTCATCGGCAAAGGCAGGCAACCAGATTGTGGTTGTGAAATCGACAGAACACGGCGAAATTGACGTGAACGACCTGCGCGAGAAAGCCGAAGCAAACCGCGACAACCTCTCCTGCCTCATGGTCACATATCCGTCAACACACGGCGTATTCGAGGAAGCGATTTTGGACATTATAAAGATAGTACACGACAACGGCGGCCTCGTTTATATGGACGGTGCGAACATGAACGCACAGGTCGGTCTGACATCACCCGGCTTCATGGGTGCTGATGTATGCCACCTCAACCTCCACAAGACCTTCGCGATGCCTCACGGCGGCGGCGGCCCCGGAGTTGGACCTATCGCTGTTGCAGAACACTTGGTCGATTTTCTGCCGAAGCACGCAATCGTCACTGTCGGTGGCAGCAAGGGCAGCCAGGTTGCGTCATCGCCTTACGGCAGCGCATATCTGCTTCCTATCACCTACGGCTATATGAAGATGCTCGGCGGCAAAGGCTTGGCTGAAGTCACGAAATGCGCCATCCTCAACGCCAACTATCTGAAAGCGAGACTGCAAGGGCATTACAAAATTTTATATACAGGCACAAACGGAATGTGCGCCCACGAGATGATTCTCGACTGCAACGAATTTGAAAGAAGTGCAGGGGTTCAGGTCGGCGACATTGCAAAGAGACTTATGGACTATGGTTTCCATGCCCCGACCGTTGCGTTTCCGGTTCACGGCACGCTGATGGTTGAACCGACTGAAAGTGAGCCGCTTAGCGAACTTGACCGCTTGTGTGACGCACTCATCAGCATCCGCAACGAAATCCGCGAAATTGAGGAGGGCAAAGCCGACAGGGTGAACAACGTCATAAAGCGCGCCCCGCACACTATGAGTGTGGTCTGCGCCGACACTTGGGACAGACCTTACACCCGCCAGCAGGCCGCTTTCCCACTACCGCACGAAGACAAATACTGGCCCACCGTCAGCAAGATCGACGACGCCTTTGGAGACAGGAACTTGGTGTGCGTGATTGAGAAATGAAAATTTAAAATTGAGAATTGAAAATTATTTTTCAAAAGTAGGGAGTGACGGGAGGTTGCTTCCTACTTTTTTTGTTTAATTGTTAATTTTCAGAAAAGTTGTATCTTTGCCAGTTGAAAAACAGAAAACCATGAAAAGCACATCCACTTATCAAGCATCCGCCGCAATGAGCAACCTGTGGACATATTTGCAGGGACTTTCGCTATCGTCGGAAGACAGACATTGGCTGGCGGACAAGTTATTGGAAAAGAAAGAGAAAAAAGAAACAAAAGAACTTGTTTTCCCGCATATTGAAGATGATTTTAAGTTGTCCCCTAAATTGCAGGAAATGGTCCTCGGTCCAGTACCAGATGGTTTTGACATCGACAAGGAACTTGAACAAATGTGGGAGGAGCGAGCAAAATGAAGGCTTTTTTAGACACGAACGTTGTTCTTGATTTTGTATGCAAACGAGAACCTTTTTTTGATGATGCTTCAAAAATATTTGTTTTGCACGAACATGGCGAAATTGATTGTGTTATTTCTGCTTTAACTATCATCAATAGCGCATATATTATGCGAAAAATTTTTCAAAAATCAGAGATTGCTACAGTTATTGAATGGCTTTGCAATAAGTTTAGTGTATCTCCGATTAGCAGAGGCACAATTTTGGAGGCAGTGCAAAAAGATTCTTCCGATTTTGAAGACACCGTACAATATTATTCCGCGCTGCCATACCAGCCCGATGTGATTATCACCCGCGACAAGAAAGGATTTTCAGATTTGAATATTCCTGTAATGACTCCTGCGGAGTTTATAGAGAGAAGCAGAAAATAATTACCATACAAATGATTATTCACCAAACCGAATGCCTATGAACAAAACCGCATAATTCGTTTATGCACACCATAGAATAGGAAAAAGCGAAGTAGCTTATACACTGGATCCCTTGAAACTTGGACA
>JAGCRI010000071.1 GCA_017964755.1 Bacteroidales bacterium
ATGCTGTGGCGCAGTGTGTCTTTGCTCGTGTAATATTTGTTAAGGTTTATGATGGCATAGTCGAACGGGACGCGTGCAACCGTACTTGTGCGGCAAACATCCTTATCCGGTGTGATAGAGTACTCTTTGTCTTCGAGAACAAATAACAGACTGTCAGTGTTTTTTGTGTAGAACGCCCAGCTGATGCGCGTACCCTCCGGAACTGTTACCGTACCGTTGTTTTCAACAGTCTCACTGTTTTTGTTGAGATAGGCGGGGTATTGCAGCTGCATGACAAAACTTATCGTCATCGGTTTGGGCAGCACATTGATAGTAAATGCTTTAGATGCGACTTCATCCGTCAGGAAGTTGAAAGTGAGATTGTTTTGAAGGGCGGCAAAAGTATATGTAAAACGGCTGCTGCCGATCTTTAACATCTTGTAGTTCTTCTTGTTATAAGATATATAGACCTCTTCAGGAATTTCATCGCCTACAACTTTCACATTAACAGAAAACTCATCGTTCTGGAATGCTGTCAGGTTCTCGTTCTCAATCTCAAAACTGTAAGGCGCAGGGCGCTCGTACTCCTGACGATGGTTCACAATACGTTCTGTCGAATCTGTAAAGATTTCGCTTTTCACAGAGAAAATTATTACAAAAAGAAGAAGAGGCACAGCCACCCATTTCAGATGTTTTGTCGTTGCCTTGAACGGGATGGCCTTAACAAACGGGAATGGCTTGATTTTTTCGATTTTTGTATCTATAGCGGCAATAAGAAGGTCGCGGCTCTGATAGTCGCCCGACGACTCCATATCTTCCAATTCTATGATGTTCAACAGCTTGTCATCTATTTCAGGGAAATGCCTGCCTATTATATCCGCCATCTGGCGTTTTGAAATCTGCTTCCCCAACCCTGCGATTTTCAGTATAGGTATCAGAATGTAAAAAACGAAAGTTACGGCGAAAAGAGTTATATAAGAGTAAAACAGAATTGCGCGTGTGGTTGTGCCGAAGTATGAGAAATACTCCAAAAGAGCATATACAATGAAAGTGAGCAGAGTGATGGCAACAAAGAAAATGCCGCCGCGGTATAATTTGTTGAGGTAGTATTTCCGCGTGAAATCTTTAAGCCGTTCGTTTATAACTCTTTGGTTGTTGTTCATTTGAGATTATATGTCAGATGGTTGTATACCCTGCAAAGATAATAAAAATAATCGGTTTGAAACCCCTCAGAAATTCACTTACAGAAAATTTTGCGGATAGAATTTTCAGAGATAAAAAGCAGCACACCGTATGTTATGCCCACAGCATAGCCTGCAAGCAGGTCAAGCGGATAATGCACACCGAGATAGATACGGCTGTAGCCTAACAGCAAGCTCCAAAGTATCAGAAGCGCGGCCGCCCACCTGTTTTTCGGAACAGCATAGAAAATCGCGAAAAGTGCAACCACACTGGAGTTGGCGGCGTGCGAAGACGGGAAGCCGAATTGCCCCCCGCGGTAAACATTTCCATCAGGGTAATCTACGAGGTGCACCTTATCTGCAAGTGCTGTCTCATGGCTCGGACGCGGGCGGCAGACATTTCTTTTAATTATGTTGCACGTCTGATCGCTCAAAAATATTCCGAGTATCATCAGCAAAACAATCAGAACACTTCTTTTTTTATTTTTTTTAACTATAAGAAAAAGAAGAAAGCATACAGAGGAATCCAGAAAAAACGGTTGGACACCCAATAGAAAAAGACATCAGCGCAATGGGAATGCAATCCATTGAAAAACAGGAAAACTGCTGTGTCTATAGCTTGTAACGAGGCTGTCATTAACGCGCCTCCCCAAAGGTGTTAAGCAACTGCCGCATTTGCGACTCCAACTCAGCCGAAACGCGCACCAGTGGCAGGCGCAGCAGGTTGTTCGCCTTGCCTTGCAGCGACAGCATTGCCTTTATCCCTGAGGGGTTGCCTTCCTTGAAACAGCTTTGTGTAATATCTAACATACGCAGGTGTATCTTCCGTGCCTCGTCAAACCTGCCGTCAAGCCCCAAGTGAACCATTTGCGAAATCTCTTTCGGAAAGGCATTGGCTACCACTGATATAAGCCCGTCAACGCCGGTTGCGAGCAGCGGCAATGTTATCGCATCATCGCCCGAAATCACGAGGAAGTCATCAGGCTTATGCTTCACAATCCGCATTATCTGGTTTATGTTGCCGGAAGCCTCCTTTATGGCTATTATGTTCTTGCAGTCGTTGGCGAGCCGCAGAGTCGTGTCAGCTTCAATATTGCAAGATGTGCGCGACCTCACATTATACAAAATGATTGGCAGAGGCGAATAGTGGGCAATTGTGCGGTAATGGGCATACAGGCCTTCCTGTGACGGGCGGTTGTAGTAGGGTGTAACCGACAATATCGCGTCAACGCCATCAAAATTCCAGCCTTTGAACCGGTCGATAACCTCGTAAGTGGACGGGCCGCCCAAGCCCATAACAACAGGAACGCGGCCTCCCACAGCACTCACCACTGTCCGCACCACCTCTACCTTCTCCTTGTCCTTCAATGTAGGCGACTCGCTTGTGGTGCCGAGCGCAACCACATAGTCAACGCCATTATTAATAACATCATCCATTAATTTTTCCAGACATCCGAAGTCTATTTCCCCCGATTCCGAAAACGGTGTCACCAAGGCGACACCCAATCCTTTGAATTTGTTATTGCCCATTGCTTCCGGTTAATTGTTCAGTATATAATTGTATCTGGTCAAGCAGCTCCTTGTGCGACAAATCGGCCTGCGAATCAATAAAAATATCGTACAGGTCCTCATTGTTCCTGTTTGCCCCCACAAGACATTTGGCACTTGACAGTGTGAATATAGTCCTGACAGGGTCGTTCTCATCATGGGTGAAGTCAATCAGCAGGTCAAATTCACGTTTCATGTAGTCCTTTATCTGTACTTTTTCCGGCCGGCCGTACCAGTTCAAGTCCTTATTGCAGAAAAAATCGGCGGTCAGCTGCTGAAGACAGTAAAACGGAATATTTTTCCCGTCTATGTACCCCATAAGCCATAATGTGCGGTTGAATTTCTGCAAGCCCACGAATATCGCGTTAATTTCCTTGTACGAGTCTTCATTCGTTATCTTGCATACAAGCCCGATGTCCTTTGCTTTTGAAAGGGATGTTATCTGCTTATCCCTGTCAACCTGATTGTCAGATCTATATTTTTTGAGAAAAAGTTTTGCTATGAAATTCACAATGTTATACTTTATATTTTAATTATGCTTGATAAAAATTTACACAGCGCAAAGATAAAAAAAATACATAAACGAAAAAATTTTTATCAAAACTATTGACATATTAAAAAAAAGTGTATCTTTGCACCCGATTTCCGAAGGGGAATCACAAAGACAGGAGGTCCGGTAGTTCAGTTTGGTTAGAATACATGCCTGTCACGCATGGGGTCGCGAGTTCGAGCCTCGTCCGGACCGCCGCAAAAAAACGGCTGACAAAAGTCAGTCGTTTTTTTATTTGCATACATCACATAAAAAAAGAGCCGCACTTGAATGCGGCTCTTCAATTTTCAATTCTCAATTCTCAATTATTTTATGTTCTGTGCTCCGCAGCCTTTAACAGCACCGAAAAGTTCGAGTGCCTCTTCCCACGGATAACGGTTAGCAAACATTGTGGCTTTGGTGCCGCCAGTACCCTGAAGGTTCATTCCGAAAGCGGAACGGAACTGGTTGGCTGAACTGTTATAATCAACAGAAACTTCAGTGGTTGATTCCATGCTCAAGAAACCTTCAAGATATGCAGCGTTAATTTTACCGTTGAAAATTGCCGGGTCGCTCAAAGGCTTGTTGCCTGCCACGGTTGCGAACTGGTCAACATCGTCGAAATCCTGAACACGGACGCGGAGGAATTTGCCGCCGCCAGGAAGCGTGAGGTCTGTATAACGGTTGAGGA
>JAGCRI010000072.1 GCA_017964755.1 Bacteroidales bacterium
GGCGGTGTAAGATAAGAGATGATGGTGGCGTATGAACGGCGTTTGGCGATAAGGCTTTCGCCGACATTGCCGATAGTATAGAGATAAAAATGAGGAACAGTACCTATCAGCCTGTCAGGCCAGTCATTGGAACAAAGTGCAACCTGCCTGCGTGGAGTGTATTCCAAACTGCCATGCGTGCCAAAATGGATAAAGGCATCGGCTTCAAAAGAATAGCGTGCCCACAAATAGGCGGCGATGTATGGGTGCGGCGGAGCGACGTCTGTGCCGTGAACTATTTTGAAATCGTTGTCGCCGAGACCCGCCATCGGCTGCGGCATCAGAACCACATTGCCGAACTGTATGCGCGAAACCGCCAACTTGCCGTCTGATGTTGACATATAAGAGCCGGGGAATTCCCCAAAGTTCTGTTTCACATCATCATAGAGAGCAGGGCGCAACGTTTTTAAGATCCATTCTTCATATTGTTTTTTAGTGATAAATTCAGGATTGCCATTTTTCATAAATTCATCAAACGCACCTTCGGCGTAAGTACCCAAAACGGCACCCTGCTTTTGTATCATCTCCGCTAAAGCGTCAGCGGAATTGGGCAGTCCCGTAACCTTATAACCTGCCTCGCGCAGACGGAGCAGCACGGCATAAAGTGAGGGCGCGACTTCCAAACCCGAAGCGGTCAACGCATTCTGCCCCGGTCCTTTATAATAGAAAATCACAATGTGCTTGTCGGCGTTGGCAGTGGTCTTAAGGGCAATATAACGGTTCACCGTTTCCACAAAATCGGCCAACCGTTCAGGCACGGCATACATCTCCTGCAATCCCTCCTTGTTGATACGGTGCGCAAAAAGTGCATACGGACGGATGGCACCGTCAATTTCCGGTGTAACAACACTTTGCGAAAGAAAACCGCCACTCATTCCCATCTTGTCCTCCTCCCATTTTTCGGTAAGCTGAGGCACATAAACTGTAGTGAAAAGCGGAATATTCTGATGGGTAAGATATGCCACAACTCCGTCTCCCATTCTGCCATGCGCCATGTTAATCCATGCGGCCGGAAGCACCGAATCAGCCTGCCCGTTTGTAATGAAAGTGTTAGCATCGCGAATCGGATAGACCTGATTACCAGACTTTTCCAGCGCAGCAACCAATTCAGTGGGTTCGCCCATAAGTCCTGACAGCACTATCCGTGGCGATTCATTTTTATACAACCCGTTGTTTTTCAAAAAAGTCTCATAATCTTTAAGAGTATTGAATCCCAATTCCTCATCCGGATTATTTGGGTCTGAATGATAAAAAAGTTCGTGAGATGCTGGAACGACCGGCTCAGGCTCTTCCACAAAACAGATTTTCCCATCAACATAGCGGCGGATATAATTCAACATACTGCGATAGTTCTTGCGGGAGCCGTTATTCAGGTAGCGTGTAAGAGTGTCGGCTGTCAGCGAATCAACAGAGACGATGTAATTTGCCGGATTTGTGACGGCGGTGGAAAGAATGGCTGTACTGAGTGAAGCCTCCTCAATCTGTTGCCGCTGTTCCTCGCTGATACGCAGCCCCATGGCATTAATCATCACCATGTCGTATTTGCCCAGCGTGTTCAATTCGTCAAGCCCTACTTCCCTAATTTTGATGAAGCGGCTGTTGTTGCTTTTGGAAATCTGCCCCAAAGTTGTTATCTGATAATTGACAAAGACAATTCTTGTCGGAGAAATCTTCGCTGACCAAAATATCAGTATGGCTGCCAACAGCACGCCCGCTGCCGATGCTATAAATATGATTTTTTTTGTTTTACTCATGAGAGACTTTTGATTTGCTTTTGTTTTTGAAAAATTTATCGACATCTACAGAAACACCCACAGTGAAAGTTATCCCTGTAGTAGCAGGCGTATTGCTGTAATAATAGTCAGGAACATAATTAAAGAGATTATCCAAAACAAAATTGAGATTCAAACCTTTCATTATTGTCTGGTTAAAGCCAAATTTCCAGATTGTGTAAGCCGGATAAGTAACCTTTCTCGTCTCGTCCAAAGAAGTCATTGATGTGTACTCATCGCAGGTTACGCCTGACAGCACCCTGCCGCTCAGCATCACCGAAAAGCCATATTTTTTCCACTCCTTCGCATAATTTATGCGGAAAGTTGCTGAGTGCGGGCGGGTAACCGAAATTTCTGGCTGTCCCTTGGGAATAATCTCTTTTGTAAAAACGTATGAAGCCCTTACTGAAAGCCCGAATTTCCAACTTGCCGAGGCGGTGAAATCGCAACCGGTAACGTGCAGCGGAACCATATTTGTATAAACCATACCTTTCATCTCATTATTCCAAACCGTGGTAATGCGGTTGCGCACCCTGTTGTAAAAGCCAATCAGAGTAACATTGTAGCTGCCATGCGAATATTCACCCGCAAGACTGAAATTATGGCTCGTTTCCGGATTAAGGTCAGGATTGCCGTAAATCATGAAAATGTTAGCCATATCGAACTGCATATAACGTTCTTTCAAAGTTGGCGAGCGGAAACCGTTCGCATACGATGCCCTGAGCGAAAAATGCTTGAGTTTGTACATCAGGCTGAGTTTAGGGGAGACATGGTGCAAGTTTCCGCTTGAAAAATAGTCGTAACGCACGCCGGCAATCACATTCAGTTTCTTCAACGGATTCCAGTCGAACTGCGCGAAAGCATCGGCCGTGTGCTGGTAATATGCGCCGTGGTCGGCGAACTGGTAACTCATAAGATAATCGCGCATATAGTCTCCGCCAAGGGTGAGAATATGTTTTTTGCGGAATGTACGGCTGTAGATGCCTCTTAACGTGTGCTGAACGTTGCTGTAGTCGCGCACGTCAAGTTTGTCGGTTATGGAGTAGTCGCTTTTGTCGTATTGGTCGAAAGTGTATGAAAGTGTGATGTCATCGTGGGGTGTAATCTTATATTCCCCTTTCAAACCGCCGCTGAAGTCGCGGTATCTCTCGTGCGAGAGTTCCTGCGTAGCGCGTTCGCGGAAGAAATAGCCGGCACGGGCTGTAATTTTCACCTTATCCTTATATGAATAAGAGAATTTGTCTTTAATGTCGAAAGAATTAAAACCATAAACATTACCTATATCTCCACTGTTTTTCAGAGTAATCGGGTCGTTGTGAACAAACTGCGCCGTGAGCATATTGTTGAAACCTTTCAAATTGAAACCTACGGAGCCGCCGTAACACTGCTGGTTATGGGAGCCGTAGCGCGCGTTGAGGTTCAGCGACCACGGCTGTTTTTTCTGCTTTGTAATGATATTGACCACGCCGCCGACCGCATTGGAGCCGTACAACGAAGACGCGCTCCCCTTAACTATCTCTATATGTGAAACATCTGCCAATAAAAGCCGGCTGTAGTCCACATTGTCGAGTGTTTCGCCGGCGAGGCGTTCTCCGTCTATCAAAAAGAGGACAGAGTTCCCACCGAAGCCCTGCATATTCAACGACACCTGCTGGTTCATCGAATAGGAAAATTCAACGCCCGGCAGTTCCGCCTGCAACAACTCCTGCACATTTGTGACATCAAGTTGCTGTATCTCCTTTTGAGTAATGACCCGCGTGATGATAGGAGCATCTTTCAAGGGTTTAGGCGTACGCGTTCCTGTAACCACCACCATATCAAGTTCTTGCGAATGATTGTCAAGCATAAAATCCAATTTGCCGTTGCTTTTTTCCGAATAGTGACGGCAATCTTGGTCATAGCCCAGCAAAGTCGCACAAACCGTACACTCAATGGAACTGTTCAAATGCAATTCATAATGGCCTGCAGAGTCGGAATATGCGCCCATCTCAGGAAATTCCTTTACGGTAACGCTAACTCCTGATAACGCGCTTCCATATTGATCGCGCACGATGCCGGAAATCACATCCTGCGCCAGACTTTTCGTAAAAAATGGTGATAAAAATAATGTCCAAAATAGTATCAGAAAAAGATTTTTGATTCGGAATGTCATCAGTACGGATATAGATAATAAATAGTTATAAAGCCTTTTATACTGGCAGAATTCATATAATTTGTAAACAGAAGTGCTGCTCTTGAACCGTCAGACATCTGAAGAATATATACATTGTTTGAAAGAGTATAAATGGGCGGCATTACACTCGTGTCAACTTTCAACCACTTTGACAGGATATGGTTTCGAGGAGACGGGGCTTATAGAATAATTCCATCCATCATTCCTGACATATCCACTGTGACAGAGTCATTTACATCTGCCTCAAAATTGCTGAAACTGACATCTCCAGCCGCACGCAGTTCCTCCAACGTATGAAATCCTGTTTCGCAGGCACTGCCGCCACAAGTCTTCACATCGTAGCGGTGCAGGGCAAAATCCCACCTTGAAGGCTCTCCCTCATTCATCAGAATATTCGCAGTGTCAATCTTCTTATTCTTGAAATCAATATATACCCAACGGTCGTATGTTCTGGCATCCACATATATAATGCCGCTTTTATCCGCCTCATTGACTTTTATGAATCCGTATTCGCTATGTGTTTCGGGCTTCGGCTCATCATAAATGTTATGAAAGATACCGTCACACGCACTGTTTAACCCTGCTAAAAGAAGTGTTGCAAAAAAAAGGAAGAGCCTTTTCATAAGAAATGGGAGAAAAAACTTTTATTTGGGAAAATTATTTTGCCTGATTTGCACCTGTTGTAAAGACAAAGTTGATGCTCATTGGCATTTCGCCGGGTTTTACCGAATAGTTGAGAGTCAGGTTGCCGTCTGCTACGGAGCCGCTGACCTTCCCTGAACAATGCACATCGTTCACAGTCTGTTCAATAGGTGTTTCCGCCAAAGTGAAATGTTTGTAGTCAGAAGTGCTTACGCCGACATTTTTAACGGTCAATGCTGGAAGTTGGCTCATTCCGCCGCTCACCGCCGGCAGAGTGATATTGACCGAATTGTTGCCGTTGCCCTTCAAAATGACTTCAGCATTTGTGGGATCGTAGGTTGAACTGCCCACAGACATAACTAAAGTGCCTTGGTAGGTTTTTGCCACGTATGAATCGGTCGGGGTCTTTTCCGCTTCCTTTTCATCATTTTTTTTGCAGCTTACAAACAGGGTTGAAATTGCCACTAAAACGAACATAAATAATCTAATGTTTTTCATCTTTTTTTGAATTTGATTGTTATTAATTTTATTTTGAATGTTTCAAGGCTGCAAAAATAGAATGTACAATAGTGCTTCAAAATACCTAAAAATAGGGAATTTCAAAGATTGAATTACTATTATTGGTGAAATGTATCATTATTATTTTGAAAAAAGACAAAAGGCAAAATTTCTTTATTGAAATTAAGCCTTTATTTAACTCAAGATTGCTCGCAGTTCTGCAAAACAATCTACATGGATTACAATTATTTAGTTTTGAACACAACCTCGTTGCCATATACGACTGTATCTCCATATTTCGCAAACGCACGTACAAAACAGGTTTGTGAAGAAGAAAGTCCTGGTATAGTAATCGTATATAGGACTGCCGCATCATTAGAAAATATGACATTGTCGTTCTCTGTCGGGGCAGAATGCAATGCCCAGCAGATTCCCTTGCTTGTCGGTGCTCCGCCCTGAGCAGCACCCTGTCTTTCAGCAGTAAGCTCTGCTGACGACGAGGTTACATTCTGCGGGACAAAGGTAATAACCTCCGGCAGGCAATTGCTTGCCATTGCCCTGCCTAACGTGTCAGCCTTGGCAAATAGCGTATCCAAA
>JAGCRI010000007.1 GCA_017964755.1 Bacteroidales bacterium
CGTTTCTGCTTCATCACCGGCATCACAAAATTCTCACAGTTAAGCATTTTCTCTACTATCAACAATCTCACTAACATCTCAATGCAACCGGAATTCTCCGCCATCTGCGGCATCACCGAGGAGGAACTGAATCACGATATGGCTGAGGACATTGCAATGTTGGCGGAAAGATACGAATGCACTCCCGCTGAAATGAGTATGAAATTGAAACAGATGTACGACGGCTACAAGTTCTCCAAAAACTCCCCCGACATCTACAACCCCTTCAGCCTGCTTAAATGCTTCATGCAGAAAGACATTACATCATACTGGTTCGACAGCGGCACGCCGACATTCCTGATTCGGCAGATGCAAAAGTTCCGCACCGACATCACAGCAATGGAGCGAATTGAGGCCTCCGCCCCTGCATTCGACCGTCCCACTGAGGCAATGGACACCGCACTGCCGCTGCTCTACCAAAGCGGCTACCTCACAATCAAAGAGTTTGACAAAGAAACTAACTCATATATTTTGTCAATACCGAACAAGGAAGTGCTTATAGGTTTGACTGAAGGGCTGATTCCGAGTTACTTGGGGCTTAACAGCAGCACAGTTCAGGACGGATTCGCACTGAAATTCTATAGAGCCATAAGAAAAAACGACATGGACCTTGCCATGCGCGAGATGAAGGCGTTCCTCGCTGGTGTACCATACGTTGAAGGTTTCAAGAAAAAATTAGAGGAAGTGAAGAATTTTGAAGGATTCTACGAATACACTTTCTATCTGATTTTCAACATGATGAATATCTATGCGAGGACTCAGGTAAAGTGCGCCGGCGGCCGCATTGACTTCGTTATCTTCATGCCCGACACGACTTATGTATTTGAATTAAAGGTAAATGGCACGGCACAGGAGGCGTTGGAGCAGATCAACAGCAATGGCTACGCAATACCATACGAAACAGAAGGGCGGGAAATTGTAAAAGTCGGGGTGCAGTTCGACAGGGATACGATGACGGTTGGGGAGTGGGTGATAGAAGTTAGGAGTTAGTAGAGCCGTGCATGACACGGCTATTATCATTTATTTTTAAGAATGATGTTTTGTAGCGCCGTGGCATGCCACGGCTATTATCGTTTGTTTTAAAATGGTGTATTGTAAATCGGTGAAATTTGCTGAAATCACATCAATATATTAAAAATACGCATATTCCGATAAAGGTTTGATTAGGATATTTTAGTGTATATTTGCAGAAAATTTGCGATATGGAAACAGCCTTGGATAAAGTGAAACTGGTTATAAGGATTCTGATTGGCGGATTATTTATTTTCACCGCTGTATTGAAAATAATCTCGATAGATTACTTCACTGTTTACATATACAGTTTCAACATTTTCAGTTATGCCTTATCGGCACTTGTGGCGCGCGCGGTCATTGCAGCGGAGTTCGTCCTCGGCTGCATGCTCATCGCAAAAATCTTCTACAAACAGGCGTGGTGGCTCACGTTGGCTATGCTTGTGGGATTTACGTTGCTGTTAATCTATACCGCCATTTTCCGCAACGACACCAACTGCCACTGCTTCGGCGAACTCATTGAACTTGACCCTGTTTCATCTATTTTAAAAAACATCGTAACAATCGGATTAATGCTTTTTGTGAGAAAAGAGGAGGACTACGGCTTCCACTGGTGGAAAATCGTGTTCGGAGTTATTCTCGCCTGCGGCCTGATTGTCCCGTTCTGCGCTTTTCCACCCGACAGCATATACTCAATCTTCCATAAAGAGGAGAGCTCTCTTAATAAAAATCTTTTTGAGAAATCGTTGCAGGACTCTTCTCTGATGACAACGCTACAAGATGTGAGGCGGCTTCCCGAAAACGACTCTGTAGTATTTTCAAAAAACACCATGCCGCTCACACTTTCCGACGACAAGTACATCATTGCAATGCTCTCATCAGGCTGTCCGCACTGCAAACTAAGCATGAAAAAAGCCAACACTATTTTTAAAAATAACGATATCGACTACAAGCATCTTAAAATATTAATATGGGGAAATGAAAATTCAATTTCCCGTTTTTTGAAAGAAACTGAAAGCGACAAATTCGAAACACATATAATACACCCGATTTTGGCCATTGATTTGGTAAACGGGGAGTTTCCGACCTTTATTTTTGTTGACCACGGACAAGTTACGGGAGTTTACAATGCGCGTAAACTCACTGATAATATCATAGGAGATTTTTTCACAGAAAAAAATTGATTTAACTTTTAAAATAGTCATTCATGGAAATCTTATCAAACAGAGTTTTAAACATGGCTGAATCTGAAACTTTAGCCATGACACGTATTGCGCGCGAGCTGCGTGATTCGGGGAGGGATGTCATAAGCCTGAGCATTGGCGAGCCGGATTTCAACACTCCTGAAACGGTTAAAGAGTTTGCAAAACAGGCCATTGATGAAAACTGGACACACTACCCGCCAGTACCTGGCTATCCCGAACTTCGCAAGGCAATCAGCAACAAGTTCAAACGCGACAACAACCTCGACTACGCTCCAGAGCAGATTATTGTCTCCACTGGTGCAAAACAGTCTATTTTCCAAGTTGTTATGGCATTGGTAAACCCAGGTGATGAGGTCATTATCCCTACACCTTTCTGGGTATCATACAAAGAGATAGTACGTGTTGCCGAAGGTAATTGCGTATATATTCCCACAAAAATCGAAAACGACTTCAAGGTAACGCCGGAGCAACTGCGCGCCGCCATCACACCGAAAACGAAGATGATAATGTTCAGCAGCCCGTCAAACCCGACAGGGATGCTATACACAAAAGAGGAACTGCGCGCCATTGCCGAGGTAGTGAAAGAGTATCCGCAGATTATAATAATGGCTGATGAGATATACGAACACATCAACTTCGAGGGCAAACACGAAAGCATAGCGCAATTCGATTTCATTAAGGAACAAGTAGTTACCGTTAACGGCGTTGCCAAGGGCTTTGCCATGACTGGCTGGCGAATCGGGTTCATCGGAGCACCGAAGTTCATCGCTGCGGCGTGCAACAAAATGCAAGGTCAGGTAACTTCAGCAACCTGCTCAATAGCGCAAAGGGCAACGATCCGCGCAATGGAAATGGACCCCGCAACATCTGAGGACATCATCAATATGCGCAACACATTCCTGAAGCGCAGAGACATGGTTTACAAGTTGTTGCAGGAAATTCCTGGCTTCAAGGTCAGGCTGCCGCAAGGCGCATTTTACTTCTTCCCTGAAGTTTCATCTCTTTATGGGAAAAACGTTCTGGCAGACAGCGAATTTGCAAAAATCTACAAAAAGACAAAAATCGAAAACTCTTCAGACCTCTGCTTCTACTTCCTTTACGATGCCAATGTTGCTCTTGTTCAAGGAGTTGCATTCGGAGACGACAATTGTGTAAGACTTTCATACGCCACCTCGGAAGACAAGCTAATTGAAGCGGCAAAGCGCATGAAAGCTGCAGTGGAAGCCTTGCAGTAGTCTTTACAAGTTCATGTCATGACAGCCACTGGTTTCAGTGGCTGTTTTTTTATCTACGCGTATCACACGTATCTGCACGAAAAATTTCTTTATGCCCCCAATACTTATTTTTCGTAATTTTGCAAGTTTTAATTTACCTATATGAAAAAATACTTTTTCCTTCTTATAATTACATTTTTCGCTGTCACTGTTTCAATGGCACAATCACAAAAAATTGCATACCAAGCTGTTGTACGCGACACTAATAACAAATTGCTTGTCAACGGAAACAACATATCCCTTAAATGGGAAGTGATGAACATATCAAATAACGTTATCTACACTGAAACACATACAAATCTGTCCACCAATGACAACGGACTGCTCACGCTCACTCTCGGAGATTCCACAAAAGGAATTGGCTCATGGGGCGCTGTCGAG
>JAGCRI010000073.1 GCA_017964755.1 Bacteroidales bacterium
GCCCTCATCGAAATAATCAACCCTGACGGCACTATGGCTCGCGTGCCGCAGCTGATGGAAGTAGCCAAAAAATTTGACATCAAAATAATAACTATCGCAGATCTGATTGCCCATAGGGTGAAAACCGAAACCCTCATCAAGCGCGAGCAATCTGTCCACCTCCCGACACAATGGGGTGATTTTGAGCTCATTGCATACACGCAGCAAAACACCGACAACGTCCACCTCGCCCTGAAAAAAGGCGAATGGTCAAAAGATGATGAGATACTTGTGCGTGTGCATTCGTCATGCGCCACCGGCGACATCTTCGGCTCCTGCAAATGCGACTGCGGCGAACAGCTCCACCGCTCAATGCAAATGGTAAACGAAGCGGGCAAAGGACTTATCCTCTACATGAGTCAGGAAGGCCGTGGCATAGGATTAGTAAACAAACTGAAAGCCTATCATTTGCAAGAATTGGGACGCGACACCGTTGAGGCGAACCTTGAACTCGGTTTCCGCGCTGACGAGCGCGAATACGGCATTGGCGCACAGATACTCCGCGACCTGAACGCGACAAAAATCAGACTCATAACCAACAATCCTACAAAACGGGTCGGACTCACAGGACACGGCATCACTATCATTGAAACAGTGCCTATCATTATTGAGCCAAACAAAATCAACTTCAAATATCTGAAGACGAAACAGGAAAAAATGGGGCACCAGCTCCATCTTAAATAATATAGTAACTCTTATTGATATTTTTACTTCATGAAAAGACTATACATATTTATTATAATATGCCTGCTATTTTCGGCTTGCAACAAACAGGAAGGTGAAGGCGGCACCGGAGCCGTACAAGGCACCGTCTATCTTGTGCACCACCCTGACGACTGCTTCGACTTGCATACCGACACGCTCAAGGCAGCGAAAGCCGATGTCTTCATCATTTACGGTGACAGCGACTATTTCAATGATGACGTAGAAACAGACTATAACGGCTTCTACAAATTCAAATATCTGAATGCCGGGACTTACACCATATTCGCATATTCCACAAAACCAAGCGGAGAGAAAATAGCTGTCAAACAGACAATCACCATAAAACGCGGTGAGACCGGCACCGTTAACGACATCTATATACATGACGGCAAAGCCTACGGCACTTCTATCATAAAAGGCATTGTGATGGCGACGTACATAGATGGAACCGGCAACGAGATTGAAAATACAGTAATCAGCGGCTATGTATACAACCAGCGTGTGTTTCTGAAGCGCGCAAGCGAAGACGCCCATTTCGATGACACCCGCACCGGCATTGACGGAGTTTACGCTTTCCAAAAGATCGAGCCCGGCGAATACGAAGTCTTCACTGTTTCAGTCACCCAAGACGGTGATGAAATACCATATATCGTGAAAAAAAATGTCACAGTATCACAGGCAGGCGAGATTGTCGAAGCCCCGACATTGTCTGTTTGTATTAAACCTTAATGACTATGAGTCTCAAAAAAGCATTCAATATCTGCCTCCTGATTTTCGGCATCATTTTGCCTTCAATGGCACAGGTTTCACAAGCCACAATCGAAAAGAGGGAAAAACGCAAGAACCTCACAATAAAGGAGTGGAACACCAACGAAGCAACCAAAAGCAAGTATCTCGACCATGTCACAACATACGATGACAAGGGGCGTAAGACTGAAGAGACAGAATATGCCAATTATGGCATGAAAGAAAGGACAACATACGAATACGATGAAAAAGGGCTTTGTATCAAGGAAGTAGTTTACAACTCCCACAACAAGCCATACCGTATCCGCAAATTCGAATACAACGCCGACGGCACAAAAAAGACACAATATAACTACCTGCCAAACGGAAAGTTAGAAACCACAAAAGTCTTTGAATACATATTCAAATAAGGGTGTTCCATTTCAAGCATTTCTCACTTTACCATGAAAACAGTTCCATAAAGATAGGGACTGACAGTGTTTTGCTTGCCGCCGTCCCCACCCTACCAAACGCGCATAGCGTGCTTGATATTGGCTGCGGGTGCGGTGTAATAGCATTCGTTACAGCTTTCCGCCTCAAGAAACTGTTTCCCGATTCACAACATAATATTATAGGTATTGACATTGACGAGCGTTCAATAGAAGACGCGCGCCGCAACCTCGTTTTTTTCCCGAAGAGCGAAAACCAGCATATTGATTTTATCAATATCAGTTTACAGGAATATTCAAAAGCTGGAAAAAAATTCGACCTTATCGTATGCAATCCTCCGTTTTTCAGCAACTCGCTGAAACCTGCTTCCGAACGGAAACGGCAAGGCAAACACAGCGACAACAACCTCAGTTTTAAGGAATTGGCAGATAATGTCACAGAACTGCTAACCCCCAACGGGCATTTTCATCTTATCCTGCCAACAAATGAAAGTGATATTTTTAAAGAATTGGTTGACAATAAATTACACAAATTCCAAGAGACAGACATCATCCCTGTAAAAGGAGAGAAGCCCAATCGCCGCATTATGGTGTTCGGAAGAGACGGAGCCATACCAACAAGCCATAACACATTGACAATCAGAGCATCAAATGGCTTATACACAGAAGAATACAGAGATATTACTGCTGATTTTCTGTTTGTGAAATAAAATTCACTTCCTTTAAAATAGAGTTACACAACAACCGTCTCCGCATTTTACGGTAGAGTAAAATGCTGCATAGTTGTACCTACGCCAGAAACCGTAAAATAGACGTTCTTGCCGTCAAAATAGTTCACGCCACAGAACTGTCGTTTCTTGCTATCCTGCAACATCACAAGTTGCTTCTCTGGTCCCGCGTCTGTAAGTTTCGCCATAACAGTGCAACATTCCTGAGCTTTGAATAATCCGTTATACATTTCAGCACCTTTCCCTGAATCAAAATTGGCTTTCGTCTCATTATACATAATATATACGTCATTTTTGGAAACGAAGGGAGAAAACGATATATACTTATCCACAAAATTAGCACGCAATCCATTAAGTTCATAATCAGCGTCATATTCACCTACAACAGTTTGGTGGTTTTTAAGCATCGGAGCCGCAAGAATCTCACCATCAGAGGCAAAATGCTGATATACGATATTTCCAACATGAATCCTATCGTATGAACCATTATTTGAAGATACATGATATTGCCCATAATGATGACCTATCATCATAATTGAACCGTCATCCACCTGTTGTAAAAAACAGCATTTTGTTCTATAAGCCAAAAAAACGCCGAGATTTGTAGTCTCTTGTGGCGCGACCTGCTCATCGCTGAGAGCCCGCACTTTCACATTCGACATCTCCATAGTCTTCGTGTCAATAAAACAATGGAAGAATGCGTCTGTTGTATGACTTGTAGGCGATGTATAATATCCGCCGATAAAATAATTTCCGTTTTTAAGCGGGCATATTTTCATCGAATTGATGATTCCCTCCTCAAATGAAAGTCCGAGACTCTCTGTGTAAGAGTCTGTGCAAAGCACCACTTGAATTGCGGTGCTGACCACTTCCTTCTTGTTCACCTCACCTGTCAACATCAGCAATGCAACCTCTCCGTCGTTGTTCACGATAACATCTTCAATATGGAAACTGCCCCCAAATATTTCGGGTGTTATTATTTTATATAGTATCTCCTCTCCATTCTCATCAAAAACAAAAACACGCATCTCGCTCGCAATCCTATTCTTATTAACAACATAAAACATGAACGCATGTTTGGTCCCGTCTGGCGAAACTGCAGCATACTCTTTCGTGTATGATCGCTTCTCCAATTTAATTGATAACCGTGTTTTGTTTTCAATCACAGGTCCTCCATCTTTAGGTATCATTGCTGTTATTAATTTCTGCCCCTCTTTTTTCGTATCCTGATAGTACAAGGCAAAAATATTGTCTCCAGCTCCAAAAGAGAACAAGCCCCTGTAGTCTATTGGTAGCTCCACTGAATGGTGCTCCACTGTGTTTGTCTTTTTATTATATGTCAATATGTTATGTCGAAAATTCTTTTTGCCCTCCACAAGGCGTGAATACATCCAATACGTACTATAAAACATCGTAAACTTATTGCCATCATCACCGACAATATTTATATGTGCGTTTGACGGAGTATAATACGCAACAATAGCCTTTTCATTTGGGGTACACAACGGGGTTTGAGGGATAACATTCCCTGTTATTATAATTGCAAACAGCAGAAAAACAGATATTTTTTTCATAACAATTATTTTTTGCTAATAAAAATATTGTAGCAACAAGTTACGGCAGAGTAAAATGGTGCAGTATCGTCTGTTTCAAGCCAGACGTATAAAAATATACATTGTTCCCATCGCAATGCAACACTTCATTCACTTGGCGGCTTTTGTTGTCAGGGAGCATGACAAGTTTGGTCTCAGGCCCTGAGTCAGACAATTTTGCCAAGACAGTACAATTTGCCCCAGCCGTCACCAATGCCGCATTGGCAGTCGCCCCATCTCCGGATTTGAAATTAGATTGCGAGTCATTATACAGTAGGTAAACATCATTACCTGCAACGAACGGAGAAACAGAAATATGAAAATCGGTAAATTTTACGCCATTCTTACCTAAAGAATTAGCAAACACCTGATGCTTTTTAAGCATTGGAGCCGCAAGCAGCTCACCATCCGAATCAAAATGCTGGTAAATAATGTTCTCAAAATTATAAACATAATATGAACCGTTGTTAGTGTATACATAATATGCCCCATAATGTTCACCTACCATCATTATAGAGCCATCCTCCAATTGCTCAATCAAGCGGTTTTGAGTATTAAAGTTCAACATCGTAGTAATGTTAACCAACTTATTCGGGGCAATCTGCTCCTTACTCAATGGCTGAGCTACAATCTTAGAGACCTCCATTGTTTTCGTGTCCACAAAACAGTGGAAAAAGCCATCTGTCGTCAAGGCTTTTGGCGAAAGATAATACCCGCCTATGAAATAGTTGCCGTTTTTAAGCGGGCACACCTGCATATGATAAATGATTCCGTCTTCAAACGGTGCCCCTACGCTTTCCACATATGCACTGTTACATATAACCAATTGTATTGCTGTTGTTATAAATTTCCAGTTTTTACGTTCACCTGTCAACAGAAGAACTGCGACTTCCCCGTCATTTGTAACAGAAATATTATTCAGACTAAAAGTCTCACCATACATTTCAGGCGCAACAATTTTGTTCAATATCTCCTTACCTGACTCATCATAGACGAGAATTCTCATCTGTGCGACTGTACCCTTTTTGCTCACCACATAAAACAACATAGCATGCTTCTTCCCATCGGGTGATTCTGCCGAGCGCTTTTCCACATACTCATCTTTTCCCAATTTAATATTCAGTCTTGTGTTGTACTCAATTTCACCTCCATTTTTTGGTATAAACGCCGTGATAAGGTTAACTCCTGCCTTCTTTGTTGTTTGGAAATAGGTTGAAAAAAACTTGTCGCCAACTCTATAAGTAAAAACCGGCTCATAATCCTTCGGGACTGTCAATTCATTATAATCAAGCGTATTTGACTCCTTATTGTACGTCCAGATAGAGTGTATCTTACCTTTCTTAGCATGCGGATATGAATATATGTTGAAACTATTTGCATCTGCAGAAATAGTTTCTGCCGCATAAGTTTGCGGATGAAACCCTTTGATTTCAATACCATTGTTAGGGTTGCACAACTCCTTTTGGGCAAAAGCGATGAATACCGTGAATACGGCCAATAAAAACATTATAAACTTTTTCATAATAATAATTAAATGGTTACGCTACAAAGATATAAAAAATAAATTAAACGCAACCTGAATGTTTTTTTCTGAGATAAATCTTTAAGATTTATTGCAAATTGATTTTGCAGATTTACGCAGAGAAAAGAATTAACGAATAAATTTCGCGGCGCACCAACGGTTTTTCTCCTTATGCGATATATATTTCATATTCAACCCATTACAACATTCTGTAATAATTGGAAGGTCTGTGTCGGCATAGAAGCCGCTTAGGAAAATCACGCCACCGGGGTTCATCGCCTGTGCGTAAGCGTGCATATCATTGAGCAAAATGTTTCTGTTGATGTTCGCTATGATGATGTCGAATTTTTCGGCTCCGATACTTCCGGCGTCACCAAGACGGACAACCATATCGGCAATACCATTTTTTTCATTGTTTTCCAGATTGTTGCGATAAGCCCACTCGTCATTGTCAATCGCCACGACCTTGGCGGCGCCGCGCTTATAGGCAAGTATCGCGAGCACACCTGTCCCCGCCCCCATGTCAAGCACGCTTTTTCCCTTCATATCTTCCTCAAGAAGATATTGTATCATCTGGGATGTCGTTTCATGGTGTGCCGTACCGAAACTCATCTTGGGTTCAATGATGATTTCGTATTCGGCCTCCGGACAAGGTTTGTGGAACGGTGCGCGGATATAGCACGCTCCAATCTTCACCGGTTCATAATTAGCCTCCCACACGGCATTCCAATCCTGACTTTTCACCTTTGAGATAAAATACTTTGTATCAACAGGATAACCATGAGTTTCCATAAGTGT
The DNA here is from genome assembly GCA_017964755.1 of Bacteroidales bacterium. GTDB lineage: Bacteria > Bacteroidota > Bacteroidia > Bacteroidales > WCHB1-69 > RUG11942. The sequence goes on from JAGCRI010000073.1 coordinate 6,560, forward strand.
CCGCGTTGCTTCATCATCATACAGGTCTTCACGCACATAGCCGCACATCTCCGATTCGTCTTCGCCATCGCAAAAACTGTCAAAACCGATTTCACCCAAAAGGGCAGCAAAAACATCTTTCCAAGGCTCGATTTCAGAAAATCTAACCTTAATTTCCACAAAATCCATAAAAACAATCTGTTATACTTATTCTTCAATATATTTTCCGGCATTGTTAAACCAAAGTGTTTCCGTTTCTGTTGATTTCTTCGGTTTAATGACAACCTTATAATATCTTTTCTTATCAGATTTTGTAACAGAATAATACTCAACCACTTTAGAGCCTTTCGCATTCTGTTTCAGATAAGTCTCAATATTCGGTGTGATATTTTCCGGATTCATTGACGAATGGGTTTCGAGGAGGGTTCCTGAAGCGTCAAAAACGCAAATTGTCTTACCCTTGGTGCTGTTGAAATTGACTTCATACTTTCCACCATCAGTTTCGCTCCAGATTGGTGAGACCACACGCGGATATTTGGTCTTGAAAGCCTGTTCAACCGCAGCTGGTATGTCAGATGATTCGCTGCCGCCACTGTAGCCGCCTTCATCAGCGCCGCCGCTCTCCTTCTTCAAGAATTTGCCGTCCTTGTTGAAAAACAGCGTCTCCGACATATTGCTGATTCCGTCTGCTTTAACGACAATACGATATACTTCGCCGAAATCATCGTCAGCAACAAGCGTACAACTTTTATAAATATATGAAGGATAGTTGAGGGAGACATACGACTGTATTGCGCTTGGCAACTCCTTCGATTTCAGTTCACCGCCGCCTTCCGCCTTATCCATTCTCGCATAATAGCGGTCCAACGACTTATCCTCCTTAGATGAATCGTAGCTGTCCATATTGACATCAGCCTCAATAGTCTTTATAAGCTTGCCGGTTTTATCGAAAATAATAGTGGTTTTGAGTTTTTGTTTATAATTGGCTTTCTCATAAATGGATACATAGAACTTATCCTGTTTGTCGGCGCGGAGTTCCTTAGTTGCGCTTGCGAACTTGTAGCCTTTATAATACTCTTTGATATGTTTCAGCATATTACCAGTAACCTGCTCTTCAGCAAGCTCGATAAGGGTTTTCTGCCAGAAGCCGCTCTGTGTGATATAAATCTCGTTTGCCTGCGCCTTAGTCGTGCATTTCGCCACATAAACCGTATCACGGAGGTACCATTTGAGGTCTTCCGGACGTTGTGCCTTCTTGGTCAGTGCCTTTGTCACAGCAGCGGGGACTGAGGCTGCATCAATGGCGCTTTCCACCTTCTTAGGTTCTTGTTTTGCTGGTTTGGGCTGCTTTTCCGGTTTCGGTGCTTTATCAGCCTTTTCAGGTTTGTCGGCTTTTTCTGCCGTTGGCTTGCCAGGCTGCTGCGTTGCAGCTTTCGGTTCAGTTCCCTCAGGGTCAATACGTTCCATAAGATCGCCGTCTGCTGTGAAAGTAAGCATTGAAGGCTTCGCACCAACCGCATCATAGCGTGCCTCTATATAATAATGTGTCTTCACATTCGGTTTCTGCTGAAGATACGCACCCGAAATAAGATAGTTTTCGTAATTGTTCTGCACATAATCTGTTATTGCCACAGGAAGTTCCTTCTTGGAAATTGCCTGAAGAGTCTTAAGCCATTCCCCTTTATTTGAGAAATATGCTTTGGTCATAAGACCGTCTTCTTTAAATGAAGCGACAAAATCATTGTTATCCAAAGTCCATGAAATAACTTTAACGCCAGGATGCTCATAATCGAGAGACTGTATCACGTCATCGGGAATATCTTCTGGGGCCAATTTGTTTTTTTGGCCATAAAGTGGTGATAATAAAGAAAATAACAATTGAAGACAGACCGACAACAAGATTAAATTTCTAACTTTCATACCAATTTGTTTTAAATAATTGCCAAAAGTACAATTTTTTTCTGAAAATCTGTCTTTTTGTAGTACACAATTAAAAAGTTTTTTTAACTTTGCAAGTTCAAAAAAGAAAAACACATTAAAAATTATTATTCATTAAAACAAAACATTATGAAAAAACTTTTTACCCTTTTGTTCTGCGGTTTCGCATTTGTAGCCGCTAACGCACAAACGTGCGATTATCAATTGTTAGGTTTCGCCGATGCAAATCAGCAAATGATTACTGAATTAACTTTAGGTCCAAACGATGACCTGAATCCAGCTGTTGTATTTACAAATGCAGGACCTGATCTCCCTGGAGCTAACGACACTGTCTGGCTTGACTTGAGTGTTATTATGGGTGGTCAAGAAGCACCTGCAGGAAGCAGTTATGTTCCTGGTTCAGCAGTAGCTGGTTGGGCAAATCAACAAGTTGCATTGTCTGGTGAACAAGCTCTTTTGACTGCCGCTGAGATGAACGAATATGGGCTCATTGGCACTTTGCAAATTTGCTACACTGTTCGTGCTGGTGGAAATGTTACTGATCCGGATGCTTCAAACAACAAAGCCTGCTTAACTGTCAAACGCGGCGGTGTCGGCATTGACGGTTTCAACGCTGAAGAGATCAATGTTTATCCGAATCCTGCCACAAGCGTAATCAACGTTGCAAACGCTGAAAACGCACAGGTTTCAGTTTTCGACATCAACGGCAAACTCATGGTTTCTGTTGAAAGCGCTTCCGCAAACCAGACCATAGACGCGAGCAACTTCGCAAACGGTCTCTATTTCGTCCGCATCACTGACGGCAACAACGTAGTTACAAAGAAGGTCAATGTTGTGAAATAATTTTGCAGATTTCCTCCATATTGAAGAAGGGCGGCTTACGGGCTGCCCTTTTTTTGTTTTCAAGATTTGTGCATCCGCGGTCACGGGTGTCTGCACATAATGTTTTGCGGATTTAATCTCTTATTGCTTAACAATTACGCTGACAGAATATTTTACCATAAATCATAGTTGCAAAAAAACGAAGTATAGTTCCAAAAAAAGTTGTACTTTTGCTTTTTATGAAATGATAGTGTCATTTTTTGAAATAAAAAGATTTCAAACGAAACAATAAGATGAAAAAAATACTGCAATCTATTATAAACAAATACTTTACATTATTTTTTCTCCTAATGTCAATTTCTTCATTGTCAGCACAGGAGATTCTGACGGGGCTCGTACAAAACGCCCAAATCAGGAAAGCATACGCAAAAACATTGGCGAAAGGCGGTGACAGCACTGTTTATGAAGCTGTGAAATTGCCTTTCACCGACGACTTTTCAAACTACACCGGCTATCCGTCAGCAACATTATGGTCGGACAAGCAAGGGTTTGTGAACAATTCTTTCGCACTCTACCCGCCGACAATCGGTGTGGTCACGCTGGACGCCCTTGACGCTGAAGGCAAGGTTTACCCACACGCCTCAGCAAGCACTTTCCCTGCCGACACACTCACCTCCAGACTCATACGCCTTGATTCGGTTTTCAATAACAATCCGCGCCCGCTCACAATAGCAGACGCTATCTATTTCAGTTTCTACTACCAGCCCGGCGGCGGCACATATTACAGCAACGGCGGATTTTTACAGTGGGAACGTATCGGAGACCAACCGGAATCTGAAGATATGCTTGTACTCGAGTTCGGATACGAAACAGGCGACACGATTTTCATGAACGACTTTATATATGGCGACTATATAACCGACACCGTCCACGAAGCGGGCGACACAATCCTCAACCCATTCATTGACGGTGACTTCATCATCCTCGACAACTTTACTGATTCGGGCACGGTGATAAAAATGCCGATGGACTCAATTTTCGGTCCCGAAGCAATCTGGAATGAAATATGGTCAACAAACGGCTGTTCCCTTGACAGCTGGCTGAAAGAAGATTCCCTGCAATATTTCAAGCAGGTGCTCATCCCAATAAATGACCCGCAATATCTGAGAGACAATTTCCAATTCCGTTTCAGGAACTACGCGAGTTTGGAAGACAACGGCCTGACAGGGCTTGCCAGCAATGTTGACCAATGGCACATCGACTATGTGCAGCTGAACTACAACCGCACTCTTCAAGATTCATTTCCTGACGATGTCGCATTCGTAATGCCTCCAAAATCATTATTAAAAGATTATCAGTCAATGCCTTGGAATCAATTCAGGCAAGAAGAGCTGGCAGAGGCGTTCGACAACAAGCTGTCGAACCTCTACAATGATGAAGACGGTGCAAATGTCAAATACACATATTCCGTAACAAAAGGAAACACTACAGTAAAGAACTACATATCAAACAACTTCAACGCCTACCCATACTATCACCACGGATTTCACACATACGCCCCTCACGCTGCGCCCGCCATTGATTTTGAATTGCCGACAGACGGTAGCGACAGCGCACTGTTTGTCGTAACCCACATCTTTTCAAAAGCAGGCTACAACGATGTGAGGGTTGCCAATGACATGGCCATATTCGAGCAGAAGTTTTACAACTACTACGCATACGATGACGGCACAGCCGAAAACGGATATTCCATACTTTCCACAAATTCAAACCCTGAAGCCTCGCTGGCAGTCCGCTTCAAGCTGAACGAACCCGATACACTGAGGGCGATAAGAATGTGGTTCAACCACGTCAAGGACGATGCCAACGAAGAGCCGTTTACTCTGATGGTATGGTCAGACGATGGCGGTGAACCGGGTGATGTCATATATTCACAATCTTCCCAACTGCCATCGCACGCAAAAGAATTCCTTGACTTCTACACATATTTTCTTGATGAGCCCATTGCTTTATCAGGAACATTTTATGTAGGCTTCTATCAAAACCACGACGTGCAGCTTAACATAGGCTTTGACCGGAACAACGACGGCCGCGCACATTTCATGTATAGGACGACAAACAGCTGGAAAGAGCCATACCTCAAGGGCACACCGATGATACGCCCTGTTCTTGGCAAATACTTTGAGGCCGAGGACGTTGCTATAGCAAATTGCGATAAAACAGAGATTAAATGCTCTGTCTATCCTAATCCTGCTTCAGATGAATTGCACATTGCAGTACAAGGCCACACAGGCAAAAAAAGCGTAAGATTGTACGACCTTTCCGGCAAGCTCCTGATAGCAGACGAGTTTTCAGGTGAGACAGGGACAATCAACCTGAACAGACAAGCAGCCGGCATATACATATTATATGTAACTGGCGACAAAATCAAAGAAACAAAAAAAATCATAAAAAAATAGGACAATACTATGAAACTGAATCTTGAACGCCCTTTAATTTTTTTCGACCTTGAAACAACAGGACTGAATATCGGGAAAGACCGAATAGTTGAAATTTCCATGCTCAAAGTCATGCCTGACGGCGAAGAAATTGAAAACACGATGTTACTGAATCCTGGCATTCCAATTCCTGAAGAGGCCTCGAAAGTACATGGGATATACGACAAAGACGTAGCAGACAAGCCGATGCTTGAGGATACTGCTGATGAAATAATGGATTTCTTTGGTGACGGAGACATTGCGGGGTACAACTCCAACAAGTTCGATGTGCCGTTCCTCGTGCAGGAGCTGGCGCGCTGCGGAAAGAATTTCGACTTGCGCAACCGCCGTCTGATAGATGTGCAGAACATATTCCACAAGATGGAGCCGCGCACACTCATTGCCGCCTACAAGTTCTATTGCGGCAAAAGCCTTGATGACGCACACCAAGCCGCTGCCGACACCCGCGCAACATACGAAGTTCTTAAGGGACAATTAGATATGTATAAAGATGCCACATACGTTGACCCTAAGACCGAGCAGGTGACAAAACCTGTGCAGAATAATGTGAAGATGTTGAGCGATTTCACAAAAGACATCCACAATCACGTTGACCTTGCAGGACACATTGCCATACAAACCATCAAAGGGAAGGAATGTGAAGTCTTCAATTTCGGGAAACACAAAGGGAAACCCGTGAAGGAAGTTTTCACAATCGAGCCGCAATATTACGACTGGATGATGAAAGCCGATTTCCCGTTCAACACCAAGGAAGTAATCACACGCATCCGCAAAGAGATGATGTTGGAAAAGCAGTTCGGGCATAACTGAGACGACCGCCGCCAAATAAACAGCACTCTTGCCATATCCGACTTTCGGACTTAATCAAACGCGACATACGGAGAGAGTTTGACAATGAGTTCCGGATAGGCGTTTGTACACTTTCTAAGTTCATCCAACGAATTGATTTTACCGTGTTTGTCACGATAATTCAAAATCATCTTTGCGAGATAAGCATCAAAATAAGGGTGTGACACCAGTTCCTTATATGATGCAGTATTAATGTGCAGTTTCCTGATTTTACCTCTGTCAATGTAAAAATACTTTTCCAAGTGAGAGGTCTCAACATTCTGCAGCACAAATACTTCCCTTACCTGTTCAAAATCGTGGAATCCGCCTAATTTTGACCGGTATTCCACAAGTTTGGATGCCCTCTTCGCCCCAAATTGCGGCACAACAACCAAATCGGCACTGTCGCAGCTGTTAATATCCAGCTTGACAATCTCATAGCGTATAATATTCTGTCTGCGCCTAAAACCCGTATCGCCGGAATTTGCAACCGACGAGGACTTGAATTTCTCCTTTTGCGGATATTGCTGCTCATAGTGCGAAGGGAAAGACGAGCGAGAGGCCGCTTTCGCAGCGGCGACTGAATCCGCCAGCCGCCGCTGCTCCCTCTCAAATCTCTCAATCTCCTTCTCAAAAGCAGCCAAATCGTAACGAACTGAGCTTCTGCTGTCATATAATCTTGAAAACAAGAATAATACTATCACCAATATAGTCAATGATATTATCCCGTTCCTTTCCTGCTTTGAAAACATCAGTCTCATCGTTATCTTTTTTGCAAAAATAATAAATAAATAACATATAAATAATATTATGATAATTTTTTATTAACAATTAAAGTTTATAATGTAGCCACGATTATTAAAAAAATGCGAGGAAAAATAGTATATTTGCATTTTGATAAAAACCAAAATTTTATCAAATAAAATCCTATCTATCAAAATGTTAAAGAAATTAGAAAAGACTTCTGACATATACAGCAGGATTGAACGCACGGCAGACAGGCTCGGTGTTAAAGCATACGTTGTCGGCGGTATTGTGCGCGACCTGTTTCTAAACCGGCCATCAAAAGACATTGACATTGTTGTGATAGGCAAAGGGATAGAGCTTGCAACCGCTGTCGCCAAAGAAATCTCACCCGATATCATAGTACATGTTTACCGCAATTTCGGCACAGCACAGTTCACTTACGGCAACAACATTGTGGAATTTGTCGGGGCGCGCAAGGAATCCTACGACCGCAACTCACGGAAGCCTGTAGTGGAAGACGGCACCCTCGAAGACGACCAGAACCGGCGCGACTTCACAATCAACGCACTCGCAATAGCCCTCAACGGTCCGGATAAGGGCTCCTTGGTTGATTCTTTCTGCGGTGTGGAGGACATACACAACAAAATTATACGCACCCCACTCGACCCGAACATCACTTTCTCTGATGACCCGCTAAGAATGTTACGCGCCATACGCTTCGCCACACAACTCGGATTCTCAATTTTTCCACAGACATATCAGGCTATTAAGGACAATGCCTACCGTCTTGAAATAATTTCAAAAGAACGCATTGCAGAAGAATTCAACAAAATACTCTTATCGAAAAAGCCTTCAACAGGCATAAAAATGCTTGACGAATGCGGACTTTTGCAACAATTTCTCCCCTGCCTCACAGAATTGAAAGGCATAGAATACATAAATGGAAAAGGACACAAGGACAACTTTCTGCACACCATGGAAGTAGTTGACAAGATTGCCCAGACAAGCAATAATCTTTGGTTGGTATGGGCTGCTCTACTGCATGACATTGCAAAAGCTAAAACCAAAAAGTTCGACCCTGAAATCGGATGGACATTTCACGGGCACGAGTTCATCGGGGCAAAAATGGTGCCGTCTGTATTCCATGCAATGAAACTTCCCACCAACGAAAAGATGAAATATGTGCAAAAGCTGGTTGCGCTCCACCTACGTCCCATTGCACTTGTGGAAGACATTATCACTGATTCGGCTGTACGCCGCCTGCTGTTTGATGCCGGCGATGACATTGACGACCTGATGCTGCTTTGCGAGGCCGATGTAACATCAAAGAATCCTGAGAAGGTGCGCCGCTGCCTCGCCAATTTCGCCCATGTGCGCCAAAAGCTGAAAGAGATTGAAGAGAAAGACCGCCTCCGCAACTGGCAGCCGCCGATTGACGGCAACACCATCATGGAGACATTCGGCCTAACCCCGTCAAAAGAGATTGGCATAATCAAAACCGCAATACGCGAAGCAATACTTGACGGTATCATCCCGAATGAATATGAAGCTGCCTACCGCCTTATGATTGACGAAGGCGCAAAATTAGGCCTCAAGCCGAAAAAAACAGATTCAAACTAAAACCAAAATATCATTGTAAAATTCATGAATAAAGCTGATGAAATATTATCCCAATTAAATCCCGCACAGCAGGACGCTGTCAGACAGATAGAAGGGCCTGTGATGGTGATTGCCGGTGCGGGGTCGGGCAAAACCCGCGTACTGACTTACAGGATTGCCTATATGCTCGAAAACGGGATTCCGCCGTGGCAGATACTCGCCCTGACGTTCACCAACAAGGCCGCCGGTGAGATGCGCGACCGTATCTACAAGCTGCTCGGCGACTCACAAGCGCAATCGGTGGCAATGGGGACTTTTCACTCAGTTTTCTTCCGCATTCTCCGCACCGAAGGCGAAAAGTTAGGCTACTCGCACAACCTTACAGTCTATGACACTGACGACTCCAAATCAGCTATAAAGAATATAGTGAAAGAGATGAACCTCGACCCGAAGACATACACTCCGAACCATATTCTAAACCGTATTTCAGCTGCCAAGTCAAGTCTGCTATCTGCCGAAGAGTATGCACAAAACCCTGATATAGCCGCCGTTGACGCACAAAGCGGGAAACCTCATATCGCTGAAATTTTTCTGCGCTACAACGCACGCCTCAAAAAATCGGACGCAATGGATTTTGACGATTTGCTATACTACATGAATGTTCTCCTTCGCGACTTCCCTGATATGCTTTACAAATACCAGAACAAATTCAGGTATATTTTAGTCGATGAGTATCAAGACACCAACTTCGCACAATATATGATTGTGAAAAAACTTGCGGCGGCACACCAAAACATCTGCGTTGTCGGTGACGATGCGCAAAGCATTTACGCCTTCCGCGGTGCAAACATACAGAACATCCTGAATTTCAAACGCGACTACCCGAAAGCCTATATCGTGAAATTGGAACAAAACTACCGTTCAACTCAAAATATTGTCAATGCAGCTAACGCCCTGATAAAATACAACAAAGACCAGCTGCCTAAAGAGGTCTGGACATCAAACAACGAAGGCAACAAAATTAACATTGTCCAGTCAAACACCGATGCGGAAGAGGC
>JAGCRI010000074.1 GCA_017964755.1 Bacteroidales bacterium
GTTCTTTATGGAAAAATTGTTCTTGGATTTGAACGGTGTTACCGGAAAGGAAGCGGTCGAGTCAATCCATCATTCAGACTATCCTGCTGTACATGAGGAATATATTGACAAATCATTGGAAGAGAGAATGCAACTCGCACAACTTATCTCATCAATGGTGTTGTCGCTTCGTAAAAAATCGAACATCAAGGTTCGCCAGCCGCTGAGCCGTATTATGCTGCCGGCTGACAGCAGTGAGTTTAAGTCTCAAATCGACAAAGTCAAGAATCTTATCTTGCACGAGGTCAATGTAAAGAATATCGAGTTCATTGAAGATGGTGCCGGTATCCTTGTCAAACGCATCAAGCCTGACTTCAAGAAATTGGGGCCCAAATACGGGAAAATCATGAAATCGATTGCAGCAGCCATCACCTCTTTCGACCAGAAACAGATTTCGGCGCTTGAAAAAGAAGGCAAGACTACTATTAATGTTGAAGGCACTGATGTCGAAATACTTGACACAGACGTCGAGATTTTCGCCGAAGACATTCCAGGTTGGGTTGTCACAAACCAAGGTGCAATAACTGTCGCACTTGATATCACCATTTCAGAGGAGCTTAAGCAGGAAGGTTATGCCCGTGAGTTTGTCAACAAGATTCAGAATTTCAGAAAAGAGCTGCAATTTGATGTAGTTGACCGCATCGTCATAGAACTGCACAGCAATCCTGATTTGGATGCCGCATTCCGCAACTTTGAAGAATACATCAAGTCTGAAACGCTTTGCGCCGAACTGCGGATTGTGGATGAAGTCAACGGTGAAAACAGGACATTCATAGACATCACACCGGAGATAACCGCCGAAGTGTCTTTGGAAAAATTTGACAAATAAGCTTAAATAGCGAACTCCTATACCAAGCCGTCTTTCTTGTAAACCAAGTCTGACGGCTTTTTTATGCAAATTTTCAAACAAATTAAAATTTTTACGCTTGACTTTTTCATATAATAATTATAACTTTGCAGGCTTAAAAAAAAGCAAGAAATATTTTATAAACACAATAAAAAATTACTATTATGAGCGAAATTATCGGTATTGTCGGAAGACAGATTTTGGATTCAAGAGGAAACCCAACCGTAGAGGTTGACGTATATACTGCCAATGGCATAATGGGCCGTGCATCCGTCCCGTCTGGAGCTTCCACAGGAGTACATGAAGCATGCGAGTTAAGAGACGATGACCCCAAAGCATATTGCAAAAAAGGTGTTCTTAAAGCAGTCCAAAACGTCAACAAAATATTGGCTGAAGAACTTAAAGGGATGTATGTCCTGAATCAGAACGAAATTGATGCCCGCATGATTGAGATTGACGGCACCGAAAACAAGAAAAAATTAGGGGCAAACGCTATTCTCGGCGTTTCACTCGCAGTTGCAAAAGCTGCGGCTCAAGAGACTAACCAGCCGTTGTTCAGATATTTGGGCGGATGCAACGCTTATACCCTCCCTGTACCGATGATGAACATACTTAACGGTGGTGCACATGCCGACAACAGTATTGACTTTCAGGAATTTATGATTATGCCTGTTGGTGGAAAGACATTTGCACACGCACTGCAAATTGGAGCGGAAGTGTTCCATAACCTGAAAAAAGTCCTGAAAGATAAAGGATATTCGACAAATGTTGGAGATGAGGGTGGTTTCGCACCAAACCTCAAATCAAACGAAGAGGCCATTGAAGTTGTGCTTCAAGCCATTGAAAAAGCAGGCTACAAACCAGGTGAAGATGTTTACATCGCCCTTGACGCCGCTTCTTCTGAATATTATCTTGCTGACGAAAATGTCTATCATTTCAAAAAATCGACAGGCGACAAACTCACGCCAAGCCAAATGGTTGACTACTGGGCTGACTGGTGCAAGAAATATCCTATCGTCTCCATTGAAGACGGTATGGCAGAAGATGACTGGAGCGGCTGGAAACTGATGACCGACAAACTCGGCAAAGAAGTCCAACTCGTTGGTGATGACCTGTTTGTCACAAACGTAAAACGTTTGAGCGAAGGTATCAACAAAGGCGTAGCAAATTCAATCCTTATCAAAGTCAACCAAATCGGCACCCTGACTGAAACCATCAATGCCGTTACAATGGCAAACAAGGACGGCTACACAGCGATAATCTCGCACCGTTCAGGCGAAACCGAAGACACCACAATCGCTGATCTGGCTGTCGCACTCAACACAGGGCTCATCAAGACCGGTTCTGCGAGCCGTACAGATCGTATCGCAAAATACAACCAGCTGCTCCGCATAGAGGAGATGCTTGGTGAACAAGCCTACTATCCGGGAAGAAATTTCCCATATTGCAGATAATTCATATTAATAATAGCAAAAAGTCTTTCGGCACTTGTTGAAAGACTTTTTGCTTTATAAACCTAAAACAATTAGCAACCAGCAATCCAGCAGAATGAGTCTGAGCAAAAATGATGTCGCGCGCCTGCACGAATTAATTGCCACAACACCTGAAGTTGTTATCATATCTCACCACAATCCGGATGGTGACGCAGTCGGCTCCTCTTTAGGGCTGTTCCATTTTTTCAGCGGCATAGGGTGCAAAGTCACCCCTATCCTACCCAACCCGTTCCCGAATTTCCTAAAATGGCTACCGGGCTCTGAAAATATAATGATAGCAAGCAAGAATCTGAAGACCGCGCAAAAGTTGATACGGGAGGCGCAAGTATTGTGCATTGTTGACATGAATGCCCCGCACCGCAGCGGAGATGACCTCAAAGATGCAATCACTGAATCAAAAGCATTCAAAATCCTCATTGACCACCACATTATGCCAAACATCGAATGTGATGTAATGCTTTCCACACCAAAAACCACCTCATCCTGCGAACTCGTATATGAATTCCTTTTCAAATATCTCAAAAAGAAAGAACATCTAACAAAAGAGATGGCCGAATGCCTCTATTCGGGCATCATAACCGACACAGGTTCATTAAGTTACGCATGCAACAGAAAAAGGACTTACGAAATTTTAGCACAGTTAGTCAAACAGGGTATTGACTGTGAGCAAATTCACAGGAACATTTATGACAACTACTCTGAAACGCGAATGCGCCTTTTGGGGCACACTTTGGCTAATAGGATGAAAGTCATGCCTGAGTGCGCGACCTCGTACACATACCTCACAAAAGAAGACCTGCATGCGTTCCACTTCCAACCGGGCGATACAGAAGGGTTCGTGAACTACGGCCTCTCGATGGAAGTTGTCAAGTTCACAGCATTTTTCACCGAAAGAGAAGGACGTATAAGGGTTTCTTTCCGTTCGAAAGGCGAAATAGACGCGAGCAAATTCGCACGCGAGCATTTCAACGGCGGCGGACACCACAACGCCGCGGCTGCATACAGTTACGATTCCCTCGAAAACACTATCAAAAAATTCGAAAATTTGGTGAATAAATACAAAGACATCATCAAAAACAAATAGTGATACAAAAATTATCATTCTCATTTTCAATATATTACACATTTTTACATATTATTTTAAACTTTTTTCAAAAAAATTGTTCTAAGATTTAAAATTATTATTGTAATTTTGCCGAAATATAATTTAAACAAAAAGAATACTGCCTATAGAAAAAACGCTACTTTTTTAAATAGTATCAACAAAAAAGAAAGGAGTGAACTATGAACGCGGCAGTATTGAGCGACAACGAGTTGGTCAACTTGTATGTCAATGGCAATGAAGATGCACTTAAAGCATTAATAGCACGTCACGAAAAGAAAGTGTTCTCGTACATTTTTCTGTCGGTAAAAGACAAGGAACTTGCTGAGGACATATTCCAAGAGACATTCATTAAAGTCATAAACACCTTGCGTTCGGGCAATTACAAAGACGAAGGCAAATTCCAACAATGGGTTATGCGCATTGCGAACAACCTGAAAATAGACTATTTCAGAAAGATGCAGAGAATGCCCGTCTTTGAAAGCAACGGTGAGTTCAACATATTCAATTTCATCAATGATGTGGAGCCGTCAATAGAGCACAAAATCATCACGAGTCAGATACACGAAGATGTGAAAAACATTGTGAAACTTCTGCCAGATGAGCAAAGGGAGGTGCTGGAAATGCGTATATATCAAGACATTAGTTTCAAAGAGATAGCAGAGATGACTGGAGTAAGCATAAACACAGCTCTCGGCCGTATGCGCTACGCACTCATCAATCTGCGCAAAATCGTAAAAAAACAAGGTCTCATCCTATCATAATGCACCGACAATTATTAGGCATACCATTAGTTTACTACTTTGCCGCACTAACAATCGTACTCAACCACATTCCTGTCATCGGCAAATTTTTCAATGTAATAAACACGGTGTTGCACGAATTCGGGCACGCTCTAACAGCCTTATTTTTCCAAGGTGAAGTACACAAAATAGAAATTTTCGGGGACACCTCTGGCAGCACAACAACAAAGATGCACACAAAGGCCGGCAACATCATAGTATCGCTTGCCGGCTATCCTTTTGCTGCAGCGGCGGCATATTTCAGTTTCCTGCTGCTTGACCACAATCTTCAAACAGCCTATATCATAGGGTTGTCACTCCTGTTCTTCTTCATTCTTGTACTTTTTGTAAGGAATCCATACGGCTGGTTCTGGATATTGGCATTCTGCGCGATAAACATCGCAGTCATACATTTCGGAGATGGAACTGTAACAGACATTGTTTCATTATTTTACGCCACAACCATAACAACCGAGTCAATTACCTCGACATTCATCTTGCTATACCTATCAATAACCTCTCCTGAACGTGCCGGCGATGCTACCAACCTCAAGAAGTTCACGGGGGTTCCGGCCTTCATTTGGAGCCTGCTTTTCACAGCCTTCTCCATTTTCATGTGCTATACCATTTACATCAATTTTTTCGTTATATTTGCCGATTAATTCCATTGAAAGAAAATGCGAGCACGAATCATAGCGATATTACTCCTAACGTTTCTCATAATCATCTGCACTACAAATAATTATGCCCAAGTCATAGTTTCATCTGAAGATAATTCACCTGCTTCAGAAATAGACTATTCAAATCCCAAAACATACGAAATAGGCGGCATAACATTCTCTGGCACCGCCAACTTCGACCTCCGCCGCCTTCCATTCGGAGTAGGTGACAAAGTAGAGATTCCGGGCGACAAAATTTCCCAAGCCATCAAATCGCTGTGGAACACCGGGCTATACGAGGACATTTCTGTAAACATCACAAAAATCGTTGACAAGACAGTATTTTTAGACATCTACTTGGAAGAGCGCAACCGTCTGTCAGCATTCACCTTCAGCGGGAGCAAAAAAAGCGAGGAAGATGACATACGCGAGAAAATAAACATTGCGCAGGGCAACATCGTCAACGACAACATGAAGAACACCTGTACAAACATCATCAAAAACTTCTACAAAGAAAAAGGTTATTACAACTGCGAAGTTGAGATAAAGGAAGAGCCGGAAGAGAAGATTTCAAATGCAGTGCGGCTTCATTTCAAAATAAACAAACACAAGAAAGTACGCATTGAAACAATAACATTCAACGGCAACACTGAGGTAAACAAGAGAAAACTCACAAAAGCGATGAAAGGCACAAAAGAGAAATTCCTGTTCATCCCGTTTTACAAAGCCGACACCGCTATTGCATACATGTTCAAACATCCCGACTATTACAAGTCGAAAGACATTTCAGAACATTTTCTTGACTATTTCGGTGAGCGTGCGAAACTCCGCATATTCAAATCGTCAAAATTCAACGAAAATTCATACGAAGAAGACAAGACCAACCTGATAAAGAAATACAACGAGTTGGGCTACCGTGACGCATACATAACACGTGACACTTTCTATGTGAACGAAAACGGCAACATCAACATAGACATTGACATCTCGGAAGGGCACAAATACTACTTTCGGAACATTACGTTCGTAGGCAACACCAAGCACCCCACCGGACTTCTGAAAATGCTGCTCAACATAGAAAAAGGAGACGTCTATAACCAGACGCTTCTCAACCAGAATCTGAGCATGAACCAGGACGGGGACGACATAAGTTCCCTTTACATGAACGACGGCTATCTGTTCTTCTATGCCAATCCTGTAGAAGTTCTTATTGAAAACGACTCCATTGACTTGGAAATCCGCATAAACGAGGGAAAGCAGGCGCGATACAACCGTATCAGCGTGTCGGGCAACACAAAGACCAACGACAACGTGATCCTGCGTGAAGTAACAACAATACCGGGGCAGTTATTCAACAGGTCTGACATAATCAGGACCCAGCAGGTGCTTCTCTCACTCGGTTATTTCGACCAAGAGAAACTTGATGTGAGGCCGAAGCCAAATGAAGCTGACGGCACCGTTGACATAGAATACGTTGTTGCGGAGACCTCGTCAGACCAACTTGAGCTGTCGGCTGGCTACGGAGCCACGGGGTTAGTGCTGAGTGCAGGAATTTCATTCAACAACTTCTCCTTCAAAAAATTCTTTGACAAAAAAGCGTGGACACCGGTGCCTTCCGGAGACGGTCAAAAACTGTCACTCAGGATTTCCACAAACGCCATCTGGTACCAGTCATACAGTCTTTCATTCTCAGAGCCATGTTTAGGCGGCAAAAAGCCAAATTCTTTAGGTGCGTCAATTTACTACCAAGTACAGACAAACGGATACAAGAAATCGGCGGAGCAGTATGCGTCAATCAAAATTGTCGGTGCGAACCTTACATTTGCAAAGAGAGTGAAATGGCCTGACGACTACTTCCAAATCTCTCACGGACTTGTCTATCAATACTATATGGTACACAATTACAGCAACCTGTTCATTTTCAGCAATGGTTATGCCAACAACATAAGTTACATCTTTACAGTGATGAGAAATTCTGTCAGTGCACCGATATATCCGCGTGACGGCTCAGAAATACTCATGTCGGTACAGCTCACCCCCCCCTACTCTCTTTTCACAAACAAAGACTACTCAAAGCTCACCGACCAACAAAAATATAAGATGTTGGAATTCCACACATGGAAATTCAACGTATCGTGGTTCACTAAACTCGTTGACAACCTTGTACTGAATATAAGAATGAAGATGGGGTTCATGGGGTATTACAACAAAAAAATCGGAGCTCCGCCATTTGAGAGGTTCTATCTTGGCGGCGATGGGCTTTCGTCATACTCCCTTGACGGACGAGAGGTTATCGGAATGCGCGGATACGATGACAGCGCACTGACCCCGATAATTGACGGAAACGAAGTTGGCGGCACCATATTCAACAAGTTCACGGCTGAACTGCGCTACCCCATAACATTGAACCCCAGCGCCACAATATATATACTTGCATTTGTGGAAGCAGGTAAAGCGTGGGTTGACAAAAGGCTCTATTCTCCGTACAACATGTACAAATCTGAAGGGGCAGGCGTCCGCATCTATCTGCCGATGTTCGGGCTTCTCGGTTTCGACTGGGGCTACGGCTTCGACAAAGTCGCAGGCTCATCAACACCGAGCGGAAGCCACTTCCACATCTCCATCAACCAATCCATCGATTAACATTAAAAACAAAAAACGATGAAAAGGATATTGATGTTTCTAATAGTCATGACAGTCGCGACAACGCTGACTGCCCAAAGCACAGACGGCGGTGCGACAACAATATTGCAAAATGTCTCCAAAAAATATCAGGCATACACCACAATGAGCATTAACTACACGTTCAAGGTGGAAAAAGAGAAAAAAGTGCTCCAGACCATGACAGGAACAATCAGAATCAAGGGGGCGAAATACGCCGCTACGCTTGGCGATCAGGAGCTTTTCTGCGATGGGAAGACAATCTGGAACTATCAGAAAGAGAGCCAGGAAGTATCTGTTTTTGAAGTTGACCCAAATGACCCTGACAATATCCTTAACCCCGCAAAACTATTGTCAGGCTGGTCAAAAATATATTCTGCGAAATTCATCCGCGAAGAGGCACAGCAGAACAAGACACTGCAGATAATAGACCTGAAGCCGCTGAAACAGGCTGATATATACAAAGTGAGGGTTCTTATAGACAAAAACAAGAAAGAGCTCTATGCCATCTCAACATACGAAGTTGACAACACAATATCCACATACTACATTGACAAATTCACAGCCAACGCTGCAATTGACGACAAGCAGTTCACTTTCGACACGTCCGCACACCCAGAAGTTGACATTTATGACATGAGGTAACAGATATGAAACATGTCATCCGCTTTGCAATATTGATATCTGTCATAGTCGGCTTTCACTCATGCAATTCGACACGCCATCTGAAAGATGGGGAGCACATGCTCACGAAGAACACTGTGAAAGTGACGGACAGGAAGGGTGACGAATTCAACGACCTATACTATCTGTTGAGGCCTGTGCCGAACAAAAAATTCATTGATGTCTTTCCGATAAAGACCTCGTTGTATGCGAAATATTACCCAAAACGCGATCCTGTGACGGACACCATAATCAGTGATTCAAAATTCAGGCGATGGATGCGGTCGCATGGGGAACCACCTGTACTGCTCGACACAAACATGGTTTCATACTCAATGGACCAGCTGATAATTGCAATGCACCAACTCGGCTATTTCAACGCCTCGGTGGCTTCGGAAATACGCTTCCGCAGAAAAAAAGCAGCAGTGAACTACTACGTTGAAGCTAACGAGCCGTTTTACATAAACAAGATAAAGTATCATATCGACATTCCTGAATACAAAAAAAGCATAGTAAGAGACACCTCAAACACGCAGCTACATGCAGGGATGAGATACAAAGCTGAGGCACTGCTAAACGAAAAGGCGCGCATTCTGAACACACTCCGCGACCAAGGCTACTACCACGCACCAAACAACATGATATATTTTGTCGTTGACACCACTCAGCAGGGCAGCGGCATACGGCCGGAACAAACCGTTGACATCGACATTTACATCAACCTTTCAAGAGTACATGACGAAACCGCCCTGCAAAAGTACAAATACAAGTACGAGTTCAACAATGTTTATGTTTACTCGAACTATAATCCGGCACGAGACCCATCTCTGCCCATGGACACGGTAAAATTCACACGCAGCAAAAACGACCCGACACGCTACTTTTTCATCACCCCGAAAGAGGAAGGCAAATTCAAAAAAAGAAAGAATGTTTACGCACCAAAACGCGACTACCGTTACCGCACACTGACCGACCTTATGTACACCAAGCGTGGTGACACCTATTCGCAAAACGTGCTGAACAGATCATACAAAAGGCTCAGCGACCTCAAGAATTTCGGATACATAAACATTGAATTTACAGAGAACGAAACCAAGAGGGACAGCGCAAACCAGACAGGCCTCCTAAACACCACGTACAAGCTCTCCAGAAACAAAATCCACTCTGTATCAGCCGAAGTGGATGTGAGAAGCGACAAGGCAAATCTGTCGCTCACCTACTCCAACAAAAACATCTTCAAAGGGGCGGAGTACTTCAACTTCAACATATACGGGGGGTTGGACATTCTGTTCAAGCGGACAGACAAACGACTAATCATGTACACGCAGAATGCCGAAGCCGGCGGCGAGATTTCCCTTGACTTTCCGAGGCTTTTCATATTCAGGAAAACACAAAAAATCGAAAGCCTGCGATACAGCACTTCCATAAAGTTAGGAGCGCACTGGCAGCGCGCCGCCACATTGTACCAACGTCTCATTCTGAATACAGCTATGGTTTACAGCTGGATGCCTAACCTGAAATACAACCATTCTATCGCCCCCATTGACATAAGTATCGTAAAGATTGACAAATACGAAGGATTTGATGATGTCATCAAAAAATATTCCAAATCATTCCAAAGAAAATATGAAGAGAATGTCCTCTTCGCACTCAACTACACATTCAACTACACACATCCGACAAAAAGTTCAAGGAACAGATTCACAATACGTCTCTTATTCGAGTCATCAGGGACATTGCTCACGGGAATAAACGCGCTTTTCAAAATGCCGAAAAACGACAATGGGGCATGGACATTCTGCGGCATGAACTATGCCACATACCAAATGGCGGAAATTGACTTGAGATATTCGCACGTAATCAACAACAAGAACTCTGTCGCCACCCGTTTCAACTTCGGGATAGGGATACCGATATTGAACTCTAAGGTGATGCCTTTTGAGAAGAGCTTTTACTTAGGCGGGGCTAACAGCATGAGAGCGTGGGCGTTCCGCACCCTTGGACCGGGATCTTACTACAGCGAGTCGCGAAGGACTGAACGCAGCGGCGACATAAAGATTGAAATGAATGCGGAATATCGCGGCACGATATACAAATTCATAAAATACGGCATTTTTGCGGACATTGGCAATATTTGGCTTGTAAAAAAAGATGAACAGATGCTCAATGCCGAGTTCAAATTCAACCGGTTTTACAAGGAGCTTGCTCTTGCCACAGGTGTAGGACTGCGACTTGACTTCAACTTCTTTATTATCAGAATTGACATGGCCCTGCCGATATACGACCCTAACGAACAAGAGGCGAACCGCTGGATCAACAAGAACGTCTTCAAAAAACTTTACATTCCATTCGCAATCGGCTATGCTTTTTAACAACATCTTCGACACATTCTGCCGCCAAGTGTCAGCCGCTCCCACCAAAGGGCAGACCGCAGCCATGCAATTGTTAGCCGATTTTGTAGAATCACAATCGGAAGAACATCCACTCTTCATCTTGAAAGGATATGCGGGAACAGGGAAGACATCACTCATCAGCTCTTTGGTAAAGACTTTAGGCGCTTTACACAAAAACACGGTTTTACTTGCCCCGACCGGCAGAGCTGCCAAGGTATTCTCAGTCTATGCCAACAGAAAAGCATACACCATTCACAAATATCTGTACAGAGTGCAGTCAAAGAATGGGTTTCTGCGTTTTGTCAGAAAGCCGAATAAAACCCCGAACACCATATTCATCGTTGATGAAGTGTCAATGATTTCCGACTCTCCGAGTGAAGGATTGGCAGACGCCCGCAGCCTCCTTGATGACCTCATTTCTTTTGTTTTCGAGCAGAAGAACTGCAAACTTCTATTCATCGGTGACGATGCGCAGCTGCCTCCGGTAAACTGTGTCGAGAGTCCCGCACTTGACTACGAGTACTTGCAGCGCAACTTCAATGTTAACATCACCACCCACCAGCTAAAAGAAGTCGTGCGGCAGGCGTTGAACTCAGGCATTCTCAACAATGCAAACGCGCTGAGAAGCAAGCTAACCGATGATGACTTCTCGTTGCCACTGTTCAACCTTGAAAACAGCATTGACGTAAGGCGCATAAACGGGAACGAGCTGACAGACGAATACGCCACACTCTACTCCGAACTCTCCCCCGAAGCCATTGTCACAATAACACGCTCTAACAAAAGAGCTTACCTTTTTAATCAGAAAATAAGGAACAGGATTTTCTACCATGAAAACGAAATTTCAACCGGTGACTTCATAATGGCCGTGAAAAACAACTACTACTGGCTTGATGAGACTTCTGAAGCCGGCTTCATTGCGAACGGTGACATTATGGAGATTATGTCCATTAACAAGACGCAGGAACTATACGGATTCCGTTTTGCAGATATAACCGCTAGGCTGTGCGATTACCGCGACTACCCTACTGTTGACATTAAAATAATTCTTGAAAGCCTGCAAAGCGAAGGTCCTTCAATGAGCGGGGAACAAAACAACGCTCTCTACCAAGCTGTTGCGGAAGATTACGCTGACATAGCAGACAAACGGAAACGATATATGGCCATAAAGAACGACCCGTTCCTGAATGCTGTACAAATCAAGTTCTCATACGCGCTCACCTGCCACAAGACCCAAGGCGGGCAATGGAAAGTCATATTCATTGACCAAGGTTTTATCCCTGAAACAGGCCTTGACAAAGAATATCTCCGCTGGCTATACACTGCACTCACCCGCGCCACCCGCAAAGTTTATCTCATCAATTTTAAAGATGAGATGTTCGTCTGACGGTTGCTTATTCTCAACTATAATAGGCTATCAATTTATTGATTGGGGATTACAATTATCTTAAAAAGAGCCTCTCATCTCATTTTTACAAATTTTTCTGTTTTTACCACCCTGCCACCAACACTGAAACTGATGAAATAAAAACCATCCGGATAGTCATTTAAGGAAATTCTTGTAACTTCACTTGAAGATTCTGATGTAAGCATTTTCTGACCACGTGAATTGTATAATTGAATTACTATTTCAGAACGTGTGTCGTTAGTGATATCTATGTAATCCTTTGACGGATTGGGGGCTATTGAGATTCCTGAAGTATTTGGAAGCGCACCATTCACGCCTGACGGTTCATAAATGGTGAGGGCAAGAACAATGGAGCTGTCGCAGCCATTTTCAGAAACCATTGATACTGTATAAATTCCTGATTCGGTATATGTCTCTCCGTTTGCAGGCCATGTGAAGGAATATGGCGCCTCCACTTCTTCGTATGCCGTCACATCTGGTCTGATTGTAATATTCAGGACAACGGTGCTGTCGGTGCTTCCATAACTGAAATGGTTGGTGAATGTATGTTCACCATTTGTCAAATCAGTTCCGTTGACTGTGAAGCCATAATTGTTGTACACTCCATTTTTGCAAACAAAATCGGTGATTGTAGTGGTTATATATGTATGTGAAATAGAAGAGTCTATATGATCAATTGCCTTATAATCGTAAGTAATTCTGGCATAACCGTTGCCACTATGCCCAACTTCCGTACTGCCGGTAGTGGAAGGCATTAGACTATTTCCATCAACGGCATAGGAGCTTGCGCCTGTATAATAACTTCCGCCGCCGCCACCGCCCCAATAACCAGTTGAGGCTGAATAGGTTCCTCCCTGTCCGCCGGAATAACCTCCACCACCGCCGCCACGGACATATCCGGAAGAGTTATTATTATACGCCCCGGCTCCGCCGCCGAAACCGCCTGTTCCTGGTGCAATACCGTTATACGCAACCCCGCTGCCTGACCCACCTGCGCCACCATTAACAAAAGCTCTACCTCCGTTTGAATTACTACTGCTTGTTCCGTCTGTCAACAATCCACCACCACCTGATGATTCCCCATTTGTAATCCCTGTATTTCCACCATTTCCTGCCGTACCACCGCCAGATGAATACGTTGAACCTCCATTTTGAGTAGCTTGTCCATGATGCGCTAATATGTTCGAGTATGTGCCTGGTACACTTGTCGGACCACTCGCTCCACCACCGCCTCCTGCGACAGCATACGGTGTGTTAGAGGAAGATGTTATAAATGTTCCACCACCGCCTCCGCCAAGTCCACCCTGACCGCCAACCAACACTTTTAAATTTTCGCCCGCAGCAAGTAAAACTTTAGAAATTGCATAAGCGCCTCTGGAACCTATAATCGTACCAACTGTGCCACCTTGAGCGCCCCACACTTCAAAAGAATAAGTTGTAGTTATTGGAGTAGTATATGATGCCATTGCACCTGTATATGCAAAATCCTTCACTCCGCTTTGCATATCATAGATAGTGTCGTAATGCCACACGTATGTGTAACTGACAGATATCTGTTGCGCGTATGCGGTTATGGAAACAAAAGCAGCAAATATAAAAATGCAAAGTTTATACATAACTTCCTGTACTTAAATTTTACAAACAAATTACAAATATAACTTTGCAAAGTTAATAAAAAATATACAATAACAAGAATCAAATATTACTTTTCAACAGAAAGTCTGATTCCCTTACTATGTGCTGAAAATTGCGGAGCATACATACATTGGACTGTAGAAATCCCGTTGGAAAACGTGCCGGACTGGGTAACTACAAGCGTATATTCAAAAACGTATGTGCCTTTTCTGAGATAATCAAAGAAAAAGTTAACAGAGGCATCGCGGACAGACTCGTAATAGTACAAGTTCCCCTGCCGTCTGTATCCTGAAAAGACATCAACAGGCTCGAAAGCG
Source organism: Bacteroidales bacterium (assembly GCA_017964755.1). GTDB lineage: Bacteria > Bacteroidota > Bacteroidia > Bacteroidales > WCHB1-69 > RUG11942. Next base: position 14,000 of record JAGCRI010000074.1, read on the forward strand.
GAAGCGCGCATATCCTTCAAATGGACATATTCAAAATCCCTGTCTGCCCTTAATTCAACTCTCACACGGATTTTATCACCGACTCGAAGCGTATTTTTTTGCGTTATCGGCATCAGCACCTCACCGCGGTCGCCCAATTCAACCTTGTAAAGCTGCTTCACCATTGAGAGCGGAATAGCCTTATCTGTAGCCTCTATGTTCTCCAGCTCATCAAAATACTGCCAGTAAAGGCCGCCCCACGCGCTGCCCGCATCACTCTTCGCCAAAGTTACTCCCCTGCCCTTGATTTTCGTATCACCACTCATCGGAATTGTCTGCATAACAGTTGGTGTGGCGGAGTTGTCCTCAACAACGATAACCGTATCGACAAGCGAAACAGAAATAGGCTCACCTTGTTTTATCTCTTTCAATTTTGACCCGTTTTTCATAAACAGCGCATAGCACGCTTCAGCAGTGTTTTTGGTGGTGCCCCAGTTTTGTGTCTGTTTCTGCTTCAACAGCCATAACTGCATTTTCTCAGCCGACTCTGTATCATTAGCTATTGTCAAGAAAGCCTCAATGAGCATAGATTGCCTTTCAACAGGCGCTTCATACCAGAACCAACCAGTACCTTCGTTCTTCCAATACATTCCCATCTCTTCTGAATACAAAGCCCTGTCTTTCAGCTTGCTGACAATTGTTTTTGCCAACTGTTTATCACCATTCCTAAACATCACAAGAGCAATCATAGACTGCATATATATTGTCTGGTCAGACCAGTACTTCTTCATTTGATTCAAGAAAAAGTCGTATGCCTCCCTATCATTTTTCGATACATTATATTTATTAATGAAGAAACTCCTTGCATAAAAATGATGGATTTCAAAATTAGAAGGCCTTACTATCGACATATCAGTATTGTATTTCTTCAGCTGGCGATATGAAACAGATAGCTCATTATCCATATATTTCACGGCTTTTTTGAGGCAATTTCCGGAAAGTGTATTGTGCATATCGTCAACGCCAAGTTCGCTCAGATGACCGCTGCCAGCGACAATATGCTGTGTGATAAAACGGCTCGGATAACCTTTGCCAAACCAAGACCACGAACCGTCATCATTCTGGTTCTTCTCCAATTTCCTGACAATCTGTGCATTCTCCTTTTCAATACGCTTTACATCAAAAAGATTGCCTATAGAATATTTTTGCGAAGACTCATTCTGAGCGTCAAGCACCCAAGGAGTCTCTTCAAGCATAGCATACTTCAAATCCTCATTTTTCTCAAGATTAGAACAAAGCTCATCAGGATTCTCGTTTTTCCATGCCTCGAAAGCCTTTTTAATGTCCGGTGAAGAATTTGCAATATGGGCAGCCAACGAATTTGCATACATCTTACTGAATATCTGCTCATTGCAATCGTATGGATACTGCATTAGATATGGCAATGCCTGCACAGCATACCACATAGGATTAGGAGTAAGCTCGAGTTTCAAGTTATAGTGTTCGCGTGTTTTCGGGGCAAGACCGCTGAGATAATTGTCAAGCGGCTTAAAGTCAAAATGCTTGGTTTGTTTTCCGTTCACATAAAGGTTAAGAGATTCTGTTACAAGCATTCTGTTGGAAAGCACCGGCAGCGTGGCAGTCTCCCCGTCAGAAAACACCACTCCGTCCTTCTTGTCAGACTGTGCCACAATGCGGTATGTCAAAGCCGGTACATTATGCGGAACAACAATCTTGAAGCTCACTTCGGAACTTTCGCCTGCTTTCACAGAAAAGGATGCCGAAGAAGCACCTGATACAACATCAATCTTATTGTTATCCAAGGCATTATAAAATTCTATTGAAGCATTTCCCGTTAATTCGGAGCCACCTGCGTTGACAATTTTGGCAGAAAGGAGAATTGTGTCGCCCTCACGCAGGAAACGCGGCATATTCGGCACAACCATCATATCCTTAATAGTCTGAATATATTTCACAAATGTCCCGACTTTCAAGTCCTGAGTATGAGCAAGTCCAAGCATTTTCCACTTTGTCAGGGTCTCAGGCATTTTAAACTTCAAAACCACATTGCCTTCAGCGTCAGTACGCAGGTCGGGGAAGAAAAATGCGGTCTCCGCGAAATCGGAACGTACCTGCGGCTCAATATTTGACTCCTCGCCACTTGGAGCTGTTGTCGTCTCAGCATCGTCAAAGTTATAGGATTCAGCCTTATTACCTCTGACTTCAAGAGTAGCAGCCTTATCTGATGGCATTTCCATCACTTCTTCAGCCATTTCCGCCGGGGCATAGTCATAGTCATATTCAGCCTTAAGCGCCTTGTTAGCGTACACCATTCCTGCCCCATACTTTCTTGATCTATAATACATTCGCTCATCCAAAAAGTCATTAATCAACTGATAATACATTTTTTCAGCATAATTATAACTTGGTATTTTAAGTTTTGTATATCTCGCCCATTCCTGATATGGGTAATCAACATAAAACGGATATTTTTTACCGACGAATGTCAAATAATCCACCCACATAGAAAAACTATTCGCTGTGAAAGCATCAAGCGAGGCGTCATACATTGCGCACAAGAGTTCGGCAGCCACTTTCGTCCCATTCTCGCCCTTCAATTTCAGGGTAATTTCCTCTTCGGCACCCGGCTGGGTCTTGTCGCGGAACGTGCCCCATTCAAAATCAATAACCTTGTTGGAAAACGGCACATTAATATTAACGTGTTTCATATCACTGAACCCATTGTCAGCGACAAATGCCGTAACAGTGATATCACCACGCATTGACTCAGTAACGGGCACTTCGCACTGCGTTTGGCCGCGTTTCAGTACCAGCCACTCAGAATAGAGCAAGGTATCGTTCGACAATACTTCCAAATAGACATTAGCCTTTTTAAGATAGGAGCCGACTGTGATTGTAACAACCTCACCCGGTTTTGCTGTCGTTTTGTCGGCTGTCAATGTCAACGCCTCAAACACCGATGAGCGTTTGCTCTTTGAACTTTGTATGAAAAAGCACTCCTCCCTGCTCACTTTTGTACCATATTTGTCTGTCGCAGAAATTGTTATCCTATATGCCCCTTCTTTAAGTTTTTTCAAATCACTAATAACCACTGCAGCCTTATCCTCCGATTTCAGAGTTCCCTGAGCTACGGTCTCCAATGCTTTCCATGTGCCGCACTCGTCTTCCCCGTTGAGTGCAATGTATGGGAACGTGGACTTAAGTCTCATGGAATCGGAAGTAACTACGTCTGGCGTTGCCAGCAGCGAACTGCGGCTATGCATAAATTCAGATGGCATTTCGAGAAATTCGATTTTATACGACACATCAACCACTTGCCTGACCCCGCTGAGATTCGAGGCAGTGAGCGGCAAGCTGATGCTATTTTCCTCGCTATCAATAACTCTCGGAACAGAAACGGAAAGTGTCAGTGCCTCCGCCCCAACCGAAATAATCTGTTGGGCAGAGTGTGTCTCACCATTAATATCAGTAACATCGACCATTATCACAAAACGATACAAAGCCTTCTTATAATTTGTCTTAGCCTCCTCGGCCAAGAATGAGAAGGTAAAAGTGCCGTCCTCCGCTGTCTTAACTTTTCCTTGGGCAATCTCCTTCTGCGGGATAGAAGGGTATTTTGCCCACCACGACCAATAAGGGTACTCAGCCTTACGCACAACACGATAAGAGACATCGGCAGCATCGAGCCTGTAACCTGAATAGGCTGAGACAGTACCCGTCACCGTCACGCTGTCGTTAAGGCGATAATCATCTGACGGAGCGTCAATAGCAACTTCAAACTGCGGCCGTTTGTATTCCTCCACAGAAAAATAGCGGCTCGAATAGATTTGATTTTTTGATATCACTTCAATTCTATAACTGCCCGTAAGCGTACCCACCGGCAGGTCGAAAGTACCGCTAAAAGAACCGTACTCATTGGTTTTCAAATGAGCTTCTGCAACTTTCTGGTTGTTGGCATCAAAAAGCGCAAGTGCCACATCATCATCAGGCACCACAACGTTCTTCCTTTCAGCTGACTCTATTTCTATGCCCTTATAGTAAATTTTCTGACCCGGACGGTATATTGCCCTGTCTGTGTAAATATATGTCTTCCGTATTGGTTCTTTAGAATTCCCATAAGTGTTATAATAAAACTTATCAGTATATGAATCTTTGCCATTCTTTAGCGTATATTCAATCACATGATATTCTTTCAGCTTATCTAATTTCACAATCCCCTTTGAATCGGTTGAATAGCTCTTTTTAATCCCTGATTTTGAATAATTGATATTATAATTGACTTCCAACTTTTTATTCTGAAGAGGTTCCCCTGTAGTCAGATCATAAAACATAAATTCAATATCATCACCATATTTTCGGGACAAGACTCCGATATTCGACACACGGAAAGAGATATAAGTGTAACCGTCAGGCTTTTCATTTGTGAAAGGCTCCGGTGAAGCAATCACGGTATATTCACCCACAGGCAGCGCCGGCAAAATGCCGTCAGCACTATGTTTCCTGTAGTCGCCGCAGTCATCAACAGCGACATGCCATTCGTTCAAATAACTCGCTTGCGCCAATTTCAAATATAACTTCTGATCCTCATAATTCACTTTTTTGAGTATGTTATAAACCTCTTTTTCTGAAAGCGGCAAAACTCTAAAATATAGATTGTTACAATTCTTATATTCATATACCATGAGTTTCTCTTTTGGGATAAGACTTCCAACCAAGTGTAGAGAAACAGATTGTGCTTTCAAATTCACCAATTCCCTATTTGCATTGACAGCCGCAACCGTATTGGGAGCAGCATTGACAGCCTTCTCATACCACTTCACCGCCTCTCTGAAATAATAACGGTTCTCATTTGTAACATCAGCAATTTTCCCGTTTCTTCCGTACTGATACAAATTTCCAAGAGTGTAGCAAACATCAGCATAACCAGCTTTTCCACGATAATCTTTTTCAAGTCTTAAGAGAAAATCAAATGACAGGCTGTCAGCCTCCTCCATATTTGACCTCGTCATAACGTATGCAAATCTCTGCAACGTAACATCTAACAGTGCCAAATCATAACCCGATTTGAGATGGAATTTCGTGAGTTCCTGCAACAGCTGCAATGCACGGAATTGTGTCGAGAGCGTATCTGCTGATTCTATTTTCATATTAACGAATTTCTCATTGGGAGAAAAGAAATCCGCATTATCAATATTGAAAGGTTCAATCGGTACAGGCAAAGACCTCTCGTATTTTAAGAGCTCCAACGCCTCCTGTGCGAGGCAGTCGAACAAAGTGGGACGACAGACGACAAAAGAATCAATATCCTTGCGGGCATATTCCGATTCCTCATAATTGCGCATAAGAGACAGATAACCTTTCACATCAGTTTTCTGCAAAACCTCCTTGTTTTCCAACGACTTGAAAGAGTGCCAAATCATTTCAGAGACAAGTTTTTGAAAACCCCAAGTCTCAATATCCGCCTCACCGTTATCCACACCGAAATCTGTCCTGTCTATTATTTTGTAATAATCATTCTGTATATAATTCTGAAAAAGCCTTGCCATATAACAATGCCACAATGCCTTTTCATCAACAGGCAAAGTTTTATCCGCCAATTTGTTACTAATGAAAATATAGACTGTATCCCTGTACGAATCGTGCTTTTCCCTCAATTTCTTCAAAGTGGCAATATCAGCCTTGATTCTGTCTGAAGTAGTATTCTGAGCCATAAGCAGAAACCCGATTAGATTAAAAAAAACTAAAAGTACAATTATTTTTTTCATAACCAATAATTTATGATATTATTTCCTAATTAAAACAAAAGCGGTGCGGGCAGGCAGATAGAGTTTAATATAAGAATTTCCATCACGGGTATATGTGCCATACTCTAAAGCCTCGTCAATATTGCCGAACCCGCCGAATTTTTTATTATCAGAATTTAAGGCAATTCTATAAGTTCCTTTTTCACAATATATTTCGTAATCAGAATAAGATTTTTCGTAATGAAAATTAAAGACAAAAAGCGCATTGTTTCGGAAAAAGGCAAGCACCTTATCCGGCTCGTTGCAGGCAAACCGCTGAGGCAGGGAATCAAGAATGCGGTTATCGCTCACAAAATGCACCATTGCCTCGTCGAAAAGGTTGAGCTGATGATAACGCAGTGAAGTGTCATCGGCGAGCGACCACTGCCGCCGCGCATACTTGTAAGACCAGCCGTTGCCCTCGCGCGGGAAATCAATCCACTCAGGATGGCCGAACTCGTTGCCCATAAAATTGAGATAGCCGCCGTCTGCCAGAGCAAGCGTAACGAGCCTTATCATCTTATGGAGCGCTATTCCCCTGTCTATCACTAAATTACGAGAAAACACAGACATAGAATCATACATATCCTTATCCATCAGACGGAATGCGATAGTCTTGTCGCCGACCATCGCCTGATCGTGGCTTTCGGCATAACTCACTGTATGCTCCTCGGCACGGTGGTCGGTAAGGCGGAAATAGATGTCGCCCACGCTCCAATTCTCGTCAGGAACCTCCTTGATGATTTTGGTCCAGTAGTCGGCAATTCCCATCGACATACGGTAATCGAAACCGGCACCGCCCTGCTCCGTAGGAAACGCCAGAGCGGGCATTCCGCTAACATCTTCGGCTATGCACAACGCATTGGGGCTGACCTGCTTCACAAGTTTGTTCGCCAAAGTGAGGTACGTCCAAGCGTCCTCATCAACATTATCATCAAAATATTGCTTATAATCGACAAAATCCACACCGATACCGTGATTCCAATAGAGCATACTCGTCACTCCATCGAAGCGGAAGCCGTCAAAGCGGAACTCTTCAAGCCAGTATTTGAGATTTGAAAGCAGGAAGAGAATCGTCTCAGGCTTTCCGTAATTGAAGCAGCGCGAATCCCAGACAGGGTGGCGGCCTTTGTCGCCGCTGTGGAAATAGAGGCAGTCGCTACCGTCGAAGCACGAAAGCCCCTCCTTTTCATTTGCGACCGAATGAGAATGAACGACATCCAAAATGACAGAGATTCCAAGTGCGTGCGCCGCATCAATCAGTTCCTTCAATTCCTCTGGCGTGCCGAAGCGCGATGACGGGGCAAAGAAATTCGCCACCTGATAGCCGAAAGAGCCGTAATACGGGTGCTCCTGAACCGCCATCAGCTGCAGCGTGTTATAACCGAGTCGGCTTATACGCGGCAGCACCGTCTCCTTGAACTCCCAATAAGTGGAAATCTTCTCATCTTCGGAAGACATTCCCACATGCGCCTCGTAGATCAGCGGGTGAGACGGGCGCGCCGGCGCCTTTGCCTTCCATTCATACTCTTTTTCCGGGTCCCATATCTGAGCGGAAAAGATCTTTGTCGTATCATCCTGCACCACGCGCTGAACGTAAGCCGGCAACCGCTCATCTGCACCGCCGTACCACACCATCCAAAGTTTATAGAGGTCGCCATGCTTAAGGAACGGCAGCGGCAGCGTTATTTCCCAATCGCCGTTGCCCAACGGTTTCAACTCATATTGCGGGGAGACCTGCCAATAGGAAAAATCCCCGACAATGAAAATCTGCTTAGCATTGGGCGCTTTTTCGCGAAACACCCAACCGTCAGCCGTCTTGTGCATACCGTAATAAAGATGCCCGTTGCAGACATCTTTCAGCAATTTTTTGCCATCGGTGAACTCCAACTCGCGCAAGACAGAACGCTCAAACCTACGCTCCAACTGTTTGGCGTAAGGCTTAAGCCACGGATCTTTTTTCACGACAGGAAGGCGTTGCATATTCGGATTTTAATTATTTTCATAAAAACAACACTATTTAACGAACAACTCCTTCAGCATATTGTCTGACAGCACACAAAGTGTCTTTTTGCCCGATGGGGTTGTATATGGGATTTGGCAGGCTAGCAGCTGTTTCACAAAATCCCCAATTTCCGTGTCATTTGCAAACGGCTTGAAGTGCAAGCATTTCTGCCTCGCAAGGCTCAATGCAATATTCTTATTCTTTTCGCTTCTATACAGGAAAAGATTACTCTTATAGCTTTCAAGCAGTTCCTCTATCGAAGTCTGCACGGCTGAAGCCTCTTCTCCGAAAGGCACGCCGTTAACAGCAAAGCTCGTCCTGTCAATTTGCTCAATATCATACCCCAATTTCAGAAGTTCGTCTTTTATCTCCAAAAGCAGCTCCGCCCCTGCCGCCGTCAACGAAACAGTCTCCGGAAAAAGGCACGACTGCACAGCCACAGGCTGGTTTTCAAGCGAATCGGAATAACGCTCATACAAAATACGCTCGCGAGCCGCCACAATGTCAATAACTGTAAGATTTGTGTTGAGTTTCAGCACAATATAACGGTTTTGAATAATAAACGGAGCGTTTGTTTCTATCAGTATTTCATCAGAAGTATCATCAAAAGCAGCAGAAGTTTGGGTATTTGGAGTAGCATTCGATAAGTTATCCGTTTCATTCTTAATGCCTTGCAGAAAATCATTCCAACCCGACTGGGTTCCACCACCTGAGCGCCACGAGGAGTCATGGGAGCCGCCACCCGTCTTGTGCCCCGGCACCGTTTCAAATGGATTGTAATTGGGATTCACGCCGATTTTCGGGAAAACCGGCTCATCTGTTGACGGTCTTATTTGAGATATTTCAAGTGCCGCTTCCCCTTCGAAGTCAATTTGGGGCGCCAGAGACATCATCCCTATTGATTTTTTCACACATGAATTCAAAAAGCCGAAAACAAGCCGTTCATCCTGCAACTTGACTTCAACTTTCGTAGGGCTTATATTGACATCTATTGTTGCGGGGTCAACCTGCAATTTCAGGAAGTAGGCCGGCTTAAAACCTTCAGGTATCAGTTGCGTGTAAGCGGTTTCCACGGCATAATTAAGCAGCGGGTGGCGGACATAGCGGCCGTTCATGAACATATACTGTTCGCTCTTTTTTTTCTTCGCGCTCTCAGGTTTTGCAATAAATCCGCTGATATTAATGACATCAGTCTCCATCTCAACCGGATAGAGCTTATCCTTGTAATGTGTCCCAAAAATGTTGACAATCCGCTGCTTGAAATTGGAAGGTTGAAGTTGTAGCAGTAGTTTTCCGTTATGGTAAAACGAAAATGCCAAATCGGTATGCACCAACGCCACCCTGTTAAACTCCTCTTCAATGTGAGAAAACTCAATATTATCCGATTTCAAGAAATTGCGGCGGGCAGGCACATTGAAAAAGAGGTTCTTTACAGAAATCGAGGTGCCATCCTGCACTGCAGCCGGAGCGTGTTCCTTTACGGAAGAGCCCTCGATATTAACAAGCGTCCCAATTTTATCTTGCTGCCTCTTGGTCTTCATCTCAACTTGCGCGACCGCGGCTATTGAGGCAAGCGCCTCCCCACGGAAGCCCTTGGTTGTCAGATGAAAAAGGTCATCTGCTGAAGATATTTTGGAGGTTGCGTGCCGTTCAAAAGAGAGGCGTGCATCATTGAAACTCATGCCCTTGCCATCATCAACGACTTGGACGAGGGTACGACCGGCATCTTTGATAATAAGCTGGATGTTAGCAGCTCCGGCGTCAACGGCATTCTCCAACAATTCCTTTACCACAGAGGCAGGCCGCTGCACCACCTCACCCGCCGCTATCTGGTTCGCCACTGCATCGGGAAGCAGATGTATTATATCATTCATTTCCTGTCAATTCAAAAATTCATAAACTTAAACACAAAAAAGAGAAGCATAAAAACAATGAAAGCCATCCATATAATCGTCCGCAACGAGGCTTTCCTGCTGTCTTCCCTGCGTGTGCGGCGCCGCTCCCAATTATTATGGAGACGTCTCGCAAAAAGTTCTTGCTCAGTCAGTTGTCTGCGTGTTTCAGGCTTACCGTCTTCATTGTTTTCGTCTTCATTGTAAAACTGCGGCTTGTAACCAAATTTACGTGGTTCAGGCCTATGTAAAAATTGAAAATCCATACCGTTAAATTTTCTACAAAGATATAAAAAATCACATCAAAATATTATTTTTGCAGACATAATTCCAAAACGCATTATGACACGGGAAAAGGAGATATACAAGGTTACGCTGTTGGGAAGCGCTGGCAATATAGCACTGATGACTTTCAAGTTCATCGCCGGCATTCTCGGACACAGCGCAGCAATGATTGCCGATGCAGTGCATTCCCTGTCTGATTTCATCACAGATCTCATTGTCATTGCCTTTGTGGGCATAAGCTCCAAGCCGCAGGATTCATCCCACGACTATGGGCACGGCAAATTCGAGACGTTAGCGACCTTCTTCATCGGCTTGGCGCTTGTGGCGGCCGCCACTGGTATCATTGTATCGGGCAGCATCAAGTTTGCCGAATGGGTTAACGGCACACAATTAGAAGCACCTGGCAAGCTCGCCTTGTGGGCTGCATTGGTTTCTATCGCGGTAAAAGAGCTCCTCTACCAATATACTGTAAGAAAAGGGAAAAAACTTGGGTCTCAAGCGGTTATAGCCAACGCATGGCATCATCGCAGCGACGCTCTCTCGTCAATCGGGGCCGCCATAGGCATTGGAGGTGCTATACTCATAGGCGACCGCTGGACAGTGCTTGACCCTCTTGCCTCTATTGTTGTGGGCGCAATGCTGCTGAAAGTGGCTTGGGAGCTGCTGAAAGGCAGCATAAGCGAGCTCACCGAATGCTCACTGCCGTATGAGACGGAGCAAGAAATAGAGCACATAATAACATCATTTCCCGGTGTTTCGGAGCCGCACAACATCAGAACCCGCCGTATCGGAAACCGCATCGCAATCGAAGCATATATCAGAATGGACGGCCGCCTCACATTATACGAAGCACACGAGCGTACCACGGCAATTGAGCTGAAACTGAAAGAAAAATTCGGCACAAACACTCACGTCACGCTACATACGGAGCCAGAAAAGTAAAAGTCATTCAATAATTATAAAAAGAGTTTATATGAAACAATTTATCTGCATTTGGGGTGCCCTAACATTAATTTTTATGGATTGGGGATTTTTGTTCAAAATAATGCATTATCCTGGTGGCAATATACTGTTATTGCTGTCAATGGGACTTATGATGCCTGTACTAATTGGTTGCACTGCACAATACATAAAGAAAAAATAGAAGCTGCCGCATAATATTCTTATCAAGGGAACAGGCAGGACTTCCAATGGAAACTGATCTATCATTGCGGATTATTCATGATTCCCAAAAGAATAATCATGTTCATCATCGCAATGTTTTCTAATGTGCAGATGCTTTAATATCAATCATTTAGAATAATACAACTATTTATACCCACACAAAGGCACAAATAATATTAAAAAATTGTAATTTTGTGCTTCAATAATATAAACTATGAATCAGGTTTCCGGAACGCTAAAAATCATATTCCTTTTCAGTTTAATTGCCGCCACACTAACCTGTTGCAAAAGAAAAGAAAAAGACACATCCACACTTGAACCGCTCGCATTGAATCAAGAGACTGTAACCGCTTTCGCAAAACAGATTGTTTACTCAGTCAACCGAGGTGACGCCGAATTTTTCAATAACGCATTCGACAAAGAGCACATAAAAGGCATAATCTCAGACAATTCATTGGTTTTCAGTAGCTTGGACACGGATTTCGGGAATGATTATTTTGAATACTGTTTCCGGCAGGGCGACTTTGCAGTAGAAACAGTCAATAACGGAGGAGACTTTTACTTCTCCCAATATTATGAAAAAGAGGGCGAACACCACATTATTTTCAGAACTTACCAAGGCTATGGCATTAAAATTGAAGACTATATCGTAGATACTTCAGACCAAAAACTCAAAATAAAAGATGGATTTATCTACAATTTATCCACAACTTTCTCAAATCAAGTCAGATATTCGGTACTGCTTAATGTTTTGCAAAAGACTGAAGCGAGCGAAATAACGCACATTTTTTCCGAATCCGACAAGCTTATGAAGGATAAAAAATATAATGAGGCTTACTCGCTCTTAAACAAAAACGCTCCGCTGCTGAAAGAGTACCCCTATTTCACGCAGTCGTATCTTCAGGCCGCATTCATGGCACATCCATATCAGTTTATCAATTTTCTTGAAAATCAAGAACTTGATGATAGGGCTATTCTAACACACAAATTATTGTATTATACAAACGGCGGCTATCTCAAAGAAGCGGAGGAAACAATCAACAAACTTATTGACTACACGGGTGATGATCCGATATACCTTTTCCTATATGCTAAAGCAAACACTGTTGCAGAAAAATATGATGATGCCCTTGTGTGCCTTCAGAATTTGGAAAGTGCCCTGCCTCCGCTTTGGGACATAACACTGACAAAGCTGCAATGCTGCGAAAAGACAGGAAACGATTCGCTTTTTGTTGCAACAATGCTTTCCGCCAAAGATATTTATGGATTATCAGATGCCGAGCTGTTAGAATTCACTTCATCGGATTTTCCGAAAATGGTTACAAAAGTCAAAGAGGGTATATCTGATAAAAAAGAGTAGCGATGAGGTGGTTTAAAAGAGTTCATAAAGAATATAAGTCGGTATCACTCAGCGAATTGACTTGGAAAAGATTCAAAGAGAACAAGCAAGGGGTAGTATCATTGGGATTCATCATTTTTGTTATAATAATTGCCACACTTGGCTATATTATCACCCCTGACCAAACGCCATACTGCAACAACCAACAGTTAGAAATCGCTTTGCGGAAGCCAGGATTTGAGGTGCAGTTGCTGCAAATAAAACCAGCGACAGAGGTAAAAAAAGTGAACTTTTTTCACAAAATGCTTTTCGGACAACCGGCGTTCTATCAAACAATACCAATCAGCAACTTTCACGTACTGGGTGATTCAGTAACAGTTACACTATTTGAACAAGACGTGAAAGATTCCGTGTCATACGCACTTTCACAGCTCGCTCCGGAAACACCTGTTATAACAAGGAAATTCATACTTGGCACCGACAGATACGGTCGCGATGTGCTGAGCCAGCTGCTGATAGGCAGCCGCATAAGTCTGGCTGTCGGCTTCATTGCAATCATTATCGCTGTCGTCATCGGCATAATAATTGGAGCTGTTGCCGGGTATTACCGCGGCTGGGTTGACGATGTGCTGATGTGGTTCATCAACGTTGTGTGGTCTATCCCCACCCTGCTGCTCGTCATTGCAATTAGTTTCGCACTTGGGAAAGGGTTCTGGCAGATATTCATTGCCATAGGGCTAACCATGTGGGTTGATGTGGCGAGGGTTGTGCGCGGGCACACTATCAGCTTACGCGAAAAGGATTTCGTGGAAGCATGCAAAGCATTAGGATACAGCAATTTTCACATAATATTCAGACATATACTTCCAAATGTATTCGGCACAGTGATTGTCATTGCCGCTTCAAATTTCTCATCTGCAATACTTATGGAGGCAGGCTTGAGTTTCTTGGGCATCGGCGTGCAGCCCCCCACCCCGTCTTGGGGAATGATGATGAAAGAGAACTATGCCTATATTGTTCTGGATAACGCTTACCTCGCAATCATCCCCGGAATCGCCGTAATGCTGCTTGTACTATCGTTCATGCTAATGGGCAATGCGCTCCGCGATGCGATGAATGTGAGGCAGAAATAACAAATTGTGTTTCCATTCAAAATGAAATAATACGTTTTTTCAATAAAAAATGTGGGAACGTTGCGTGGTTATAAAAAAACGTGGTAACATTTTCCATGGTTATAAAAACATGTAGAGGCGTTCCATGGAACGCCTCTACGATTAAAAACGAATCAAATACAATATCTGTTAGTACATTCCCGGCATTCCGCCAGCCATGCCACCACCCATTGGAGCGGCAGGGGTTTCTTCCTTGATTTCCGAGAGAACGCATTCTGTGGTAAGAAGCATTCCGGCGATGGAAGCGGCGTTTTCGAGAGCGATACGAGAAACCTTGGTCGGGTCAATGACACCGGCTGCAAGCATATCCTCATATTTGTCGGTACGGGCGTTGTAGCCGAAGTGTCCATTGCCTTCTCTCACAGCATTCACGACAACAGAACCTTCCTTGCCGGCATTAGCGACAATCTGGCGCAACGGTTCCTCAAGAGCGCGGCGGATGATTTCAATACCGATTTTCTGGTCTTCGTTTTCGGCTTTCAGTTTGTCGAGTGCGGAGATAGAGCGGATGTAAGCGACACCGCCGCCGGGGATTATACCCTCTTCAATAGCGGCACGGGTTGCGTGCAAAGCATCGTCATAGCGGTCTTTCTTCTCTTTCATTTCAACTTCAGAAGCGGCGCCAACGTAAATGACTGCCACACCGCCTGCCAATTTGGCAAGTCTTTCCTGCAATTTCTCACGGTCATAATCTGAATTCGTCTTGGCAATTTGCGCCTTGATTTGGGCTACACGCGCTTCGATGTTAGCCTTTACACCTTTACCGCTGACAATGATAGTGTTTTCCTTGTCAACTGTGATTTTTTCCGCTACACCAAGCATATCAATAGTGGCATCCTCAAGTTTGAAGCCTTTCTCTTCAGAGATAACGATACCGCCTGTCAGAATTGCTATATCCTCAAGCATCTCTTTTCTTCTGTCGCCGAAGCCCGGAGCCTTGACAGCAACGATCTTCAATCCTCCGCGGAGACGGTTGACAACGAGAGTTGCAAGTGCTTCGCTTTCAACATCTTCTGAAATCACGAGCAACGGTCTGCCACTCTTCGCCACAGTTTCCAGAATCGGCAGGAACTCTTTCATATTGCTGATTTTCTTATCGTAAATCAGAATATAAGGATTCTCGTAAACGGCTTCCATCTTGTCGGCATCAGTGACAAAATATGGAGAGATATAGCCGCGGTCGAACTGCATACCTTCCACCACTTTCACGTTGGTTTCGGTACCCTTGGCCTCTTCAATTGTGATGACACCTTCTTTCTTCACTTTCGCCATAGCCTCGGCAATCACTTCACCGACAGCCTTGTCGTTATTGGCTGAAATAGTGGCAACCTGCTCGATTTTTTCGTGTGAGTTGCCGATAGGAGAAGTCTGTTTCTTCAAATTGGCGACCACTGCGGCGACAGCGATGTCAATACCGCGTTTCAGATCCATAGGATTCGCACCGGCAGTAACATTTTTCAAACCTGTGTTGAAGATAGCCTGTGCAAGCACTGTAGCGGTTGTTGTACCATCGCCTGCCTGATCGTTAGTCTTTGAAGCGACTTCGCGAACCATTTGCGCGCCCATATTCTCAACGGCGTCTTTCAGTTCAACCTCTTTCGCGACAGTAACACCGTCCTTCGTAATCTGCGGAGCACCGAATTTCTTGTCAATAATCACATTTCTGCCTTTTGGTCCCAATGTCACTTTGACAGCGTTAGCCAATGCGTCAACACCTTTTTTCAAGCCTTCGCGGGCTTCCCAATCGTATTTAATATCTTTTGCCATAATAATTTATGTTTTTAAAATTCTAAAAATAAGTTTCTTGTAAATTAAATGATTGCGTAAATGTCGCTCTCTTTCATAATCATGTAAACCTCGCCATCAAAATTGATTTCCGTGCCTGAATACTTCCCGTAAAGGACAGTTTCACCAACTTTAACAGTCATAGGTTCATCTTTTTTGCCCGGACCGACAGCCACGACAACACCTTTTTGCGGTTTTTCTTTTGCTGTGTCAGGAATAATGATTCAGCCGGCAGTTTTCTGCTCAGCCTCTGCAGGTTTTACTAAAACTCTGTCTGCCAATGGTTTAA
>JAGCRI010000075.1 GCA_017964755.1 Bacteroidales bacterium
AAAGCACTTGCCGCCTCAGGAGTTTGGACATCGTCCTCTTCTGTTGACTGCCCTGGCAACGAATCCACAAAATTGAACAACCTCTCAAATTTCTCACTCTATCCATCAGGATACGCACAATACGGCTACAGCTATGCACTTGGACAGTATGCCTATCTGTGGGTATCTAACAATTATAACTCCAATTATGGCGCAAGAGTATATATTGATTATTCAAGCACCTCCCAATCAATTGGTTCTTATACAAATTTCTACAAGCATTACGGTTGTTCCGTAAGATGTGTAAAAAATGAATAGAACCACGTAAGTTTTAATCCACTACTCACATAAAAAAGACTTGGCATTGTTGGATATCAAGTCTTTTTTTCATTTTTTCGTGTATCTTTGCAGGTTACATTATAATTAATACAGATTATGTCTATAATAGTTAAAAATGTCTCTAAAGTTTACGGCAAACAATATGCTTTGGACGATGTGAGCTTTGAAATAAAAAAAGGCGAGGTGGTCGGCTTCCTCGGCCCTAACGGCGCGGGCAAGTCAACGATGATGAAGATAATAACCTGCTTCCTGCCACCGACAAAAGGTGACGTAACTGTCTGTGGCTATGATATATGGAACAACTCACTCGAACTTAGGGAAAAAGTGGGTTACCTCTCTGAAGCAAACCCTTTGTACTATGATATGTATGTTGAGGAGTTTCTGGAATTTATTGCCGGCATACATCATATCAAAAATAAAAAGGCGCGCATTGACGAAATGATAGAGTCAACCGGCCTCACCCCCGAACGCAACAAAAAAATCGGGGCTCTTTCGCGCGGGTATAAGCAGCGTGTGGGGCTTGCACAAGCCATGATCCATAATCCGGAGGTCCTGATTCTCGATGAACCCACTACCGGCCTTGACCCTAACCAACTCGTGGAAATCCGCTCACTGATAAAGAGTTGCGGGAAAACAAAGACTGTGCTCCTATCCACACACATAATGCAGGAGGTGGAAGCCGTGTGCGACCGCGCCATCATCATCAAAAAAGGGAAACTTGTCGCTGACGCCTCTCTCCCCGAACTTAAAAAAATGGCGGAGTCTATGGGCGTGCGCGAACAGATACGCCAGAGCGATGTCTTTGACATGGAAGCACTTTTCCAGCATCTTACAAAATAAAAACTGATGACCACAAAACGCGAATTTTCACCTGTCGCAACGCTGCTGCTCAGACTCGGCTGCATGATGGTTGTCTATACTTTGCTTCGGGTGATTTTTTTTGCGTTTAACTCGTCGTTTTTCCCTGAGGTTACTTTCGGCTGTTTCGTTTACGGTCTGCGCTTCGACCTCAGCGCGCTCGCATATCTCAACGCCGTGTATGCTTTTCTGCTTATTATCCCTGCAAATTTTGTCTTTTCAAAATGGTACCGGCGTGCGGCAAATATTGTCTTTTTAATTGCCAACATCGGGGCTTTGGCTTTCGCGTTCATTGATGTGGCTTACTTCCCGTTTTCGTTGCGGCGTGCCACTTGCGCTCTGTTTTCCGTTGCGGGTGAGGCGAATAACATGGCCGAACTGCTCCCTCAATTCCTGCACGATTTCTGGGCGGTCGCTCTTCTTTTTCTGCTTTTTACAATACTTTTGTTTGTTATTGTAAAATATGTCGATTATTCTTTAAAGAATAAATTTCTTTATAATAATATTCTGTCAATCAGTAAAATAGTGCTAAGCCGGATTCTTGTACTGGCACTCTTTTTTGTCGGTTGCCGCGGCGGGTTCCAACTCCGTCCGATTAATAACGTTGAGGCGGGGCGATATACTTCTGTTGAGAATATCCCTGTGATTATCAATACGCCGTTTTCGCTGATTACAACTTTAGGCAAGTCGGGGTTGGAGTGCAAGGACTATTTCAGTGACGAGGAGGCGGAGCAATATTTTACACCAGTGAAATGCCATTTGGAGAATAATTTGGTGCAAATACCTGATTTTAAGAATATTGTATTCATAATTTTAGAAGGAATATCTTCAGAATATTCGGATTATCTTGCTACGGAGCCGAAAAGTATTGCGGGTTATACGCCGTTTTTGGACAGTTTGGCGCGGCGGAGCATGACTTTTCGCTGCTACGCGAACGGACAGCAGTCGATTGTCGCGCTTCCGGCTATTCTGGGGAGCGTGCCAAGTTTGTCGGAACAGCCTTTTATTCACTCGTTTTATTCCACAAACCGTATCATGTACCCTTCAAAACGGATTGCTGAAAACGGATTCGACTGTTCTTTTTATCATGGCGGCGCAAACGGCACAATGGGCTTCGACAAGTTCTGCGCCCTCGCCGGTATCAGCAATTATTTCGGGCTGAATGAGTACCCGAACAGTGATGACTATGACGGCAGATGGGGCATTTTTGACGAACCTTATCTTCAATATTTTGCAGATGAATTGGATAAGAAAAAATCACCGTTTTTCGCGTGTGTCTATACTCTCTCTTCTCATCATCCATATACCATTCCCGAAAAATACAAAGACATTCTGCCAAAAGGTGAATTTCCTATGCAGCAGGCAGTTGCATATACTGATTTGGCTCTCCGAAGATTCTTTGAAAAGGTTTCACAATACGAATGGTTCGGCAAGACTCTTTTTGTCATAACCTCAGACCATACAAATTATGCCGGGAGCAAACACAGTCATTCCTCGCAATTATACAATATCCCGCTGCTTTTCTTTCATCCGCTAAACAATAATCCCCAACATTTTGAAACGTTAGCGCAGCAATGCGACATTATGCCGTCTCTCTTATGCCTTCTAAATACTGATAAGCCTTTTATCGCATACGGGAATAATCTTTTTGACACAACGCAGACGCGCTTTGCAATCCATTACCGCGAACCTCTATACGAAATGACAACACCTTACGGAAATATTGCTTCCGACAATAGAGAACATTTTTCCTCTTCACCTGATGATTTTCCTCAAAAATCTTATTATCAGAATTTTATGAAAGCATATATACAGGAATATAATAACAGGATGATAAAAAACAATTTTAATATTAACCAATAAAAAATAGAATTATGGCTTTAGCAATCACAAAAGACAATTTTGAAGAAATCGTGAACAGCGGCAAATTAGTTGTTATTGATTTTTGGGCGACTTGGTGCGGTCCGTGCCGCGCACTCGGTCCGATTATTGAAGAATTGGCTGAAGAATACAAAGATCGTGCAGTAATCTGCAAATGCGATGTTGACAGCGAACAGGAACTTGCTATGAATTTTCAAGTTATGAGCATCCCGAAGGTTGTATTTTTAAAGAACGGTGAAATGAAAGATATGCAAGTCGGGCTGACTTCTAAAGATGTGCTTGCTGCAAAAATCGAGAAACTGCTTTAGAATCATGTGGTTACTGATAATTCTTGTATGCCTGCAAAGCGTTCTGCTTGTGGGCGCGCAGACGTTGCTCAAGATTTCTGTCGGTCTGTGGGGGCCTTTCAGTTGGTCGTGGGAATATTTTAAAACGGTGCTGACCACATGGCAGTTTGCCCTTTCTGGCGTGTGCGCGCTGTGTGCCATGCTTGTGCGGATGTTCACATTGAAAAAATTCGAGTTCAGTGTCGCCTACCCTCTTCTGAGCATCAGCTACATAATCGGGCTTTTGTCGGCGCAGTTTATCCTGCACGAAACAGTGCCTCTCACACGCTGGATCGGCGTTGTAATAGTTGTGATAGGTGTATTTTTCATAGTCAAATAATGGGAACTCAGAAAACTTTTCAGATACACACTTTCGGCTGCAAACTCAACTTCAGCGAATCTTCTGAAATCGCGCGGCGGCTTGTGGAGGGCGGCTTGTGCGTTGCCACGAAGCACCCCGATTACATCATTGTGAACTCGTGTGCAGTAACCGCTACGGCGGAGAAAAAAGGCAGAAATGATGTGGCACGCATCCACAGGGAAAATCCTGAAAGTGAGATAGTTGTCGTGGGCTGCCATTCAAGTCTGCGCCCCGAGGAGATAGAAAAATGGAACGGCGTTGTCAAGGTTTTCGGCAACCGCGACAAAATGAGTGTTGTTGATTATATCCTCGGCCGGGAACTGCAGCCCGCACCGCGTTTTTTCTCTTCATACTCCTCCAACGACCGCACCCGTTCCTTCCTGAAAATTCAGGACGGCTGCGACTACCATTGCGCATACTGCACCGTTGCAGACGCTCGCGGTGAGAGCCGGAGCGACACCATCAGCCATGTGCTTGAGAACATTGAAAAGATCCACGCCGCCGGTATCAATGAAGTTATTCTTACGGGAGTGAACCTCGGCGATTTTGGAAAAGGGACTTCTGAAAATTTTTACAAGTTATTGCAAGCGATTGATAATCAAAATCTTATTCACAGATTCAGAATTTCTTCTATCGAACCTCATCTGCTCACCGACAATATTATTGACCTTGTGGCTTCGTCTCAAACAATAATGCCGCATTTCCACATCCCGCTCCAAAGCGGCTGTGAGAAAATCCTGAAAATGATGGGGCGGCGTTACAGCGCTGAATTTTTCGCCAAAAAGATCCTCACCGTCAAAGAAAAAATCCCTGATGTCTGCATAGCGTTAGATGTTATCACAGGTTTCCCCTCAGAATCTGACAGTGATTTTGAAGAATCATATAATCTAATTGACAGTCTGCCAATAAGTTATCTGCATGTATTCACTTACTCCCGCCGTCCGGGGACGCCAGCCGCGACAATGGAAGGGCAGATTCCGGAACCGGTTAAGCGTGAGCGCACAGACCGGCTTTTGGAACTTTCGGAAAAGAAAAAGCGGATTTTCTACTCACAACATCTCGGCGAAGCACGACCGGTGCTGTGGGAAAGCGACAAAAAAAACGGACTAATGTTCGGATTTACAGATAATTACATAAAAGTAAAAAAATCTTACGACATTGAATCCGTAAATAAAATATACAACTTCACAATAAAGGAAGATAACATTTGCTTATCGTAATAAAGCAAGAGTTTAGTGTTTCTGTTTTTATTTTGAATGAGAGATAATATAATCCGTCATTTTGGAATATATCTCTTGTAATTGCGGATAGTCACGCAAAGCTGCCAACTGTTTGTTAATCACAACGCTGTCACCGCGCCGCGCCGGTCCTGTCTGAGCCTGACGTGGTGTCATTTCACGCACCTTTTTCGCAGTGTTTTCTATCAATGGTAACAGCAATTCCCAATCCAGACCTGCCGCTTCCATTTGTCCGTAAGCTATATCATACAACGCATTAATGAAATTATTGGCAAAAATAGCAGCCAGATGAAGCTGAAACCGCTGTTGTTCTGAAACGGAATAAACCCTATCACTCCAGTAAGAGGCAAAATAGCTCAACCTGTCTTCTGTTTTAGCGGAATTACCCTCCACACACAATGGCACTTCCAGTTTTGTAAAATCAGATTCTTTGGATATGCTTTGACAAGGATATAGCACACCATAACGGCGTGCATATCCTTTAAAAATATTTTTGGAAACGGAGCCAGAAGTGTGTACGGCAAGATTCATCTTGAACGGGATGCTTGCCACCAATTCACTGAGGCAGTCATCTTTAACAGCAAAAATGTAGATGTCGCTATCCGGAGAAAGCTCTTCCAATGAATCAATCGGCGTTGCCATACACCATTGGGCGCACTCTTTCGCATGCTCAATGTTGCGACTATAAACCTGATTTATCAAACAGCCTTCATGAAAGCCCACTTGAGCGAACCATGAAGCTACATTTCCGCTGCCGATAATAGAGACCCGTTCCATTTAGTATCTATCCACCGCGTTCAAGTCTTCAAAAGCGATTTTAAGACGTTTCACTATTGACTTCTCGCCTTCGCGGAGGTAAGCGCGTGGGTCATAGAACTTCTTGTTCGGTTTGTCAGCGCCGTCCGGGTTGCCGATTTGTGCCTGCAGATAATCTTTCTTTTCCTTATAATAATTCATAACGCCTTCCCAGAACGCCCACTGTGTGTCGGTGTCAATATTCATCTTTACTACACCATACTGAAGTGCTTCCGCAATTTTCGCCGGTTCGGAACCTGAGCCGCCGTGGAACACGAAGTTGACCGGATTTGGAGCCGTATGGAATTTCTCCTCAATATATTTCTGTGAATTATGAAGAATAATAGGTTCAAGTTTCACATTGCCCGGCTTGTAAACACCATGGACATTGCCGAATGAGGCAGCAATAGTGAAATTCGGGCTTATCTTGCTCAGCTCTTCGTAAGCGTATGCCACGTCTTCAGGTTGGGTGTAAAGGCGTGCGCTGTCGATACCTGTATTGTCAACACCGTCTTCCTCTCCGCCTGTAATTCCAAGCTCTATTTCAAGTGTCATCCCCATTTTTGACATGCGGGTGAGATATTTCTTGCAAATTTCAATATTCTCTTTCAAAGGTTCTTCTGAAAGGTCGAGCATGTGCGAGCTGAAAAGAGGCTTGCCGTTTTCCTTATAGAACTTCTCTCCAGCATCCAAGAGTCCGTCAACCCAAGGGAGGAGTTTCTTTGCGGCATGGTCGGTATGGATAATAACCGGAATACCATAATACTCAGCCATTTGATGAATATGCTTTGCACCTGCCACCGCACCTGCCACTGCAATTTTCTCATTCTCGTTAGACAGTGACTTGCCTGCGTAGAAATATGCACCTCCATTTGAGAACTGGATCATAACAGGGGAATTGACAGCCTTCG
Source organism: Bacteroidales bacterium (assembly GCA_017964755.1). GTDB lineage: Bacteria > Bacteroidota > Bacteroidia > Bacteroidales > WCHB1-69 > RUG11942. The sequence goes on from JAGCRI010000075.1 coordinate 6,689, forward strand.
CCGCCTCCATAACTGCATTGACCGAATCAGTGCCGACAACATTGACAGCCGGAAGCGCGAACTTCTGCGCCTTAGCTATTCTGAAAATTTCCTGCAAATCACCGCCGGTTACTACACCGGGTTTCACTTTATCAGATATTCTTTCCATATATTTGTTTTTTTAAATTGTTGATTATTTGATTATTAAAATTAATTTATCATCAGAAAAGAGTAACTTTCCCCTTTTTTATTATAGCTTGCAAAGATAATATTTTTTGATGTCAGAAAAAGTTTATCCCCATTAAAAATCATTATCGTTATTTTATTTATTTCCAATAAATTATCTTATTTATAAAACTCTCGCTAAAATAGTGTTATTCCATTAAGACTTTTCTGCTACATACAATCTGCAAACGCCAAAAGAGAATGAAAACTCTTTGATATTTTCAAATCCTGCTGAACGCAAGAGTGATGCAAAAGCCTCAGACTTAGGGAATTGCAATATTGACTTTGGAAGATAACGGTAAGCGCCAGGATTACCGCTTATTGCTCCACAAACAAATGGAATAATGTGCAGTGCGTATAATTTGTACAGAAAAAATAATAAACGGTTGTCAGGGTAAGAGAGTTCGAGCACGAAGAGCCGACCACCCTTTTGCAAGACTCTGCACATCTCGCTCAGGCCAGCATTCAGATTCCCGAAATTGCGCACCCCGAAAGCCACTGTAACAGCATCAAAAGAAGCGTCAGAAAAAGGCAACCGCTCAGCCTCAGCACGCAAAAGCTCAACTTTTTCCGCCAAGCCGTTAGCCTCCAATTTTTTCCGGCCGATTTCCAGCATCCGCTCTGATATGTCGGTTCCTGTCACCGAATAACCGGCCTTCGCAAGGGAAAGCGCGACATCAGCTGTACCCGTAGCCACATCAAGGACAGTGTCAGCCTGGCTATTTTTGAGCTTACCAACCATCCTCTTACGCCAAACCCTATCCGCCCCGAAAGACATCAGCTTGTTCAATCTGTCGTAATTTGGGGCGATATTGTCAAACAGAGCCTCAATTTTCGCGTTTTCAGGCATAACAGACTATTTTGTTTCAGGCTTTTCAGCCTCCTTTATCGAAAGATTAATTCGTTTGCGTGCCGGCTCAACCGACATAACCTTGACCAAAACCTTCTGGTTGAGTTTCACCACCTCGTTGGGGTCGCGCACATATTTGTTCGCAATCTGGCTGATATGGACCAGACCATCCTGATGTACACCAATGTCAACAAAACAGCCGAAATTGGTTATATTGGTGATAATGCCCGGCACCACCATTCCCGCTTTGAGGTCATTTATTGTGGTGATGTTCTTGTCAAACTCGAAAGTGTCGAATTGTGCACGGGGATCGCGGCCTGGTTTCGCCAATTCCTGCATAATATCCTTGAGCGTTGGCAGTCCGGCCTTCGCAGAAACGAAATCATTAAGATTCAAGCCCTTACGGAGAGATTCATCTTTAATAAGGTCGGAAACATTACAATTCATCTTCGCTGCCATCTCATCAACAATATGGTAACTTTCGGGATGGACAGCGCTCGAATCGAGTGGGTTTGCGGCTCCGTGGATACGCAAAAAGCCGGCTGACTGTTCAAACGCCTTTGCACCCAACCGTGGCACACTTTTCAACTCTTCGCGCGAAGCAAAAGCGCCGTGTGTATTACGGTATTCCACTATCTGCTTTGCCAATGCCGAACCTATACCCGACACATACGAAAGCAGTTCCTTGCTTGCCGTGTTAACCTCTACTCCAACCTTATTGACACAACTTTCAACAGTCTCAGCGAGACTTTTCTGCAGGCGTGTCTGGTTGACGTCGTGCTGATACTGCCCCACCCCTATCGACTTGGGATCAATTTTAACAAGTTCGGCAAGCGGGTCCATAAGCCGCCGTCCGATGGAAACCGCTCCCCGCACGGTAACATCATAATTCGGAAACTCCTCGCGCGCCACATCGGAAGCCGAATAGACCGATGCGCCACTCTCATTTACGACAATAGCCCTGACATTGCGTTCAAACGGTATCTTTTTTACGAAATATTCTGTTTCGCGCCCCGCAGTGCCGTTGCCGATAGCTATTGCGTCAACTTGGAATTGGAGGACAAGACGCTTCAGCTTGTCTGACGCAAGTTTGTATTGGCTATGCGGCGGGTGCGGATATATGGTCTCATTATAAAGAAGCTGCCCCTGCTTATCCAATATGACAAGTTTGCAGCCCGTACGGAAGCCCGGATCCAAGGCGAGCACCACTTTTTGTCCGAGCGGCGGCGCCATGAGCAGCTGCCTGAGGTTTGCAGCAAACACGTTTATGGCTTCAGTATCCGCCTTCTCCTTGAATTTTTTGCGCATTTCGGTCTCTATCTGCGGCTGCAACAATCTCTTATAGGCATCCTTAGCCGCCTGAGCAACCTGCTCACCTGCAGCGTTATTGTTTCTCACAAAGTGCTGCCGCACCATATTTATTGCCCGTTCTTCATCAGGTTCTATACTTAATCGCAAAATCCCTTCCTCTTCGCCTCTGAACATTGCCAACAACCTATGGGATGGTGTTCTCGACAATTTTTCTTTTGCATCAAAATATATCCTGAATTTTTCACCTTCCTCTTCTTTGTCTTTTACAACATTTGAAATAATAACAGCCTCTTTTTCAAATACATTACGGAGTTTCATACGGATAGAAATATTCTCCGACACCCATTCAGCAATAATATCCCTCGCACCACTTAACGCCTCTTCAACATTCTCCACCCCTTTTTCAGAGTTGACAAATTTTCGGGCTGCCGCCACAATATCAACGTCAGCCTGCTTGCTGATCATTTTCGCCAAAGGCTCAAGTCCTTTCTCTATCGCAATAGTGGCTCTTGTCTTCCGTTTCGGACGATAAGGCAGATAAAGGTCTTCCAACTCCGTCATTGTCAGTGCATTATTGATTTTCAATTCCAATTCGGGAGTCATTTTGCCCTGTTCTGAAATTGAATCAAGAATAAAAGCACGGCGTTTGTCAAGCTCTATCCATTTCTCGTGCAACGACTTTATGCGGGCTATCTGCACCTCGTCAAGATTTCCTGTAGCTTCCTTCCTATATCGCGCTATGAACGGTATTGTAGCACCTGATTCAATAAGCTCAATAGTATTTTTTATCTGCTCCTCGCTAATTCCGGTCTCTTTGGCTATTAACGCAATGTAATTTTTCAGTTCCATAAATTATTATGCAGCATTTATGTTTTTAAAGCGCAAAAATAGTGAAAAATACCTATATTTTGGTATATCAGATTCTCTTTTAAATTTCTATTTTTGTATGTTTTTTCAATTAAAGAATCATGACGGAATATTGTTGCACTGAAAAAGAAAACTGTTGCCAAAGCGAACACAACCATCACCACCACCATCACAAAGCGCATGGTCATTGGGGCGGCGCGGCAAAGCAAATAGCCGTATCTGCAGGACTGCTAATTGCAGCTGTTATCATTGAAAAATCCGTGTCTCTTCCATTGTGGCAAGTGCTTCTTATTTACCTTGTACCATATCTTCTAATCGGTTTCTCCACTCTGAAGGAAGCGGTGGAGGGACTTCTCCACGGAGAGGTTTTCAACGAACATCTGCTTATGGCTGTGGCAACCTTGGGAGCTATGGCAATCGGTTTTTTGCCGGATGCGGAGCCCGAATTTGCAGAGGCTGTCGCTGTAATGCTCCTGTTCAACATAGGAGAGCTTTTTGAGGGGTACGCCGAAGGCAAAAGCCGCGAAAGCATCTCACACCTTATGAATATTCGTCCTGATGTCGCAAATGTGGAGCGTGACGGACAAACTGTATGCGTACCGCCTTCTGATGTTCGGGTTGGGGAAGTTATCATTGTGCGTCCTGGGGAGAAAGTGCCAATAGACGGTGTCATTATAGAAGGTGAGACATCCGTAAACACAATCGCAATCACAGGGGAAAGCCTCCCGCGAAGGATGTCGGAAGAAGACGAGATTTTTTCGGGCTGCATCAATATCAGCGGAGTCGTAAAAGTCAGAACCACAAAGAGTTTTGGCGAGAGTACTGTTTCAAAGATAATTGATTTGGTAGAGAATGCAAAAGACAATAAGTCGAAAAGTGAAAGTTTTATATCCAGATTTTCTAAGATATACACTCCCATAGTCGTATTTTCCGCTATTGGTCTGGCGGTGCTGCCACCTCTTTTTTCAGGCAGTTTTATGGAAGTTTTTCCCGAGTGGCTATACCGTGCATTGATGTTTCTGATAGTCTCGTGCCCTTGCGCTTTTGTCATCAGTGTCCCGCTCACATTTTTTGGAGGCATTGGCGGCGCCTCCCGCAACGGCATTCTTATAAAAGGTTCAAGTTACTTTGATACTTTGGCAAAAGTCGGCACTGTGGTTTTCGACAAGACCGGCACGCTCACACACGGGCAGTTTGCGGTTACCGCCGTCCATCCCGAAAAGTTTGACGAGCGGCAGCTGCTGCATTTGGCTGCGCACGTCGAACATTTCTCCACCCACCCCATTGGCGCAGCATTACGCGATGCCTTTCCCGAAGAAGCCACAGACGGCTGTGTCGTGAGCAATGTCATTGAAATTGCAGGTAAGGGAATACAGGCACAGGTCGGCCATGATTCAGTTGCAGTCGGGAACAGCAGTCTTATGGAGTCAATCGGTGCAAAATGGCGCGACTGCCATCATGCTGGCACTATAATTCATGTTGCAGTGAACGGTGAATACGAAGGGCATATCGTGATTAATGACAGAATAAAGGAAGATAGCGCCGCCGCAGTCGAAAAGCTGAAACAAATTGGGGTAAGCAGGATAGTGATGCTCACAGGCGACCGTCAGGAGGTGGGAAGTGATGTCGCAAAGCAGCTCAAACTCACAGATTTTCACGCAGGGCTGTTTCCTGCAGACAAAGTGTCGTATATGGAACAACTCATAAAGACAGAGCCTGCTGGCAGCAATGTGGCTTTTGTGGGTGACGGCATAAACGATGCTCCTGTGCTTGCCCGCGCCGATGTGGGCATTGCCATGGGCGGTCTCGGCAGCGATGCGGCAATCGAAGCCGCAGATGTGGTGCTCATGGACGACAAACCGTCAAAGATTGCAGTTGCAATTGGTGTCGCACGCCGCACAATAGCCATTGCACGCCAAAACATAGCATTTGCCGTTGGAGTGAAAGCGAGTGTGCTTGCGCTTGCAGCATTCGGCATAGGCACAATGTGGATGGCGGTTTTCGCTGATGTGGGCGTTACAGTTCTGGCGGTTCTCAACGCAATGAGGGCATTAAAAAACGACCTATAACCCTACCCTACTCTTCTACTGCAAAATTATATAGTCTTTTCAACGTAGAGTTATGAAAAAAGACCAAATCTGTGCTGTCTTGCCTGTTAAGCTGAAAACGTGACGGATTTTTAAAATACTGTGGTGTAGGAACAAGGTAATACTGGTATTTGCCGTCAAGAGTTCCGCGATGGACGAATGAAGGCAGGTAAGAAGTTGCAATGACTTTCCCGCTATAACGGTTAAAAGTAGCACGCACCATAATGCCTCCATTTGTATGTGGCTTACGCTGGTTTGAGATGTAATTTCCTATAGAATAATAACATACAACAGGCGTACCATCTGAGCGGTATAATGTATCGGCCTCCTGCACCACATGCGGATGTCCTCCGATTATAAGGTCTGCCCCATTGTCGGCGAGCCATTGTGCCACAGAACGTTGTGCCACGCAGGAATGGAGCTCGTACTCGTTCCCCCAATGGATACATATTATTTTCACATCAGCGTGCAACTCTTCAGCCTTTCGCAAAGCCGCGTGCAAATCAGCGGTGTCGATCATATTTACCACATTCGGTGGCGTTACCGGCAGACCGTTAGTGCCGTAAGTGCAGTTAAGAAAAGCCACACGCAGTCCACGCACACCGACAATGAGCGGATATATCGAATCGCGCTGCGCCGTGTCCCTGTAGCTGCCCGCAAAGGCGAAATCCCTTTTCCGCAACTGCTCAATCGTCCGCTCCAACCCGCGCTTGCCCTTGTCAACAGTATGGTTATTAGCGGTAAAAACGACATCAAAGCCGGCGTTTTTCAAGCCGTCGAGCAATTCGTCCGGTGAACAGAATTGAGGGTATGTGCTGTAAGGTTTTCCGGCAATAGGCACTTCCAGATTCACACAGGCGAGATCGGCACGGCTGACATAGTCGCGCACAAACATAAAGCAAGGATCATATTCGTAACGGCCTGTCGAATCGTTCCACGCCGACTTATACTGTCCCTCGTGCCCCATCATAGCACCTGCAAAAACTATCGTTACCAAAGAATCGCCATCTGCAAAAGGCTTACGCATTCCAACAGAAGCTGGCATGAAGAGACCCTCTACAAGAAAATCGCAAACAAAAAAAAGCGAAAGTACAAATATAACAGCTAAAGCACGCCTCATCACACAAAATATTCGGCTATACGCTTCATTTCAGAAGAGACGTTGTTACCTTCATACAATATGCCATAGATAGTTTCAACAATAGGTATCTGTGCATTATACTTCTTGTTAATTTCATGGACGCAACGGCTTGAATAATAACCTTCTGCTATCATGTGCATCTCCAATTGCGTGGCACGCACCGAAAGCCCATGCCCTATCATGTTGCCGAACATGCGGTTACGACTGAAATGGGAGTATGCTGTAACAAGAAGGTCGCCGAGATAAACTGCGTCCGACATATTTCTGACACCCGGATAAAGAGAATTGACAAAAAGGTTCATCTCCTTGACACAATTGGCCACATACGCGGCTATAAAATTGTCCCCATAGCCAAGTCCACTATAAATGCCTGCACCGAGAGCATAAATATTTTTCAGAACGATAGACATTTCAGCTCCAAGCAAATCGGAAGAGACGGAAGCCCTGACATAACGGTTTGTAAAGAACCTTGCGGTGATTTCCGCGAGTTCAGTATTTTCTGACGCGGCTGTGAGGAATGTAAACTTCTCCTGCGCAATCTCTTCAGCATGAGACGGGCCGCTTATCATTGCGAGATTTGAAGCAGGCACTTTGAACTCTGTTTTAAGATAATCGCTGATAAGCTGCATCGTTTCCGGAACAATTCCCTTCACGGCTGTAATTATCTTTTTCTTGTTGAGCTTGCTCAACTTCAACTCCGACATTGTCTTATGCAAAAAAGCAGAAGGTGTGACAATCACAACATAATCTGCATGCGCGACTACCTTTTTCAGATTTGTACTGATCTTTACATCAGAGGGATCAATGTAAATAGAACTGAGATAGAGTGGATTATGCCCATATTGCGTGATTCCGTCAACGATTTCCTGTTCGCGCACCCACCAATGGATGTGTTCAAGATTCGCCGACAAGATTTTCACTATGGCCGTTGCCCAACTACCACCACCGATGACGGCAACCCTATAACGCAAACGAGTTTTCTTTCTTCTTAATGGTCTTAATAAATCAGCTCCTAAATAATCCATATCAAAATTTTTCTGCAAAGGTAAACTTTAATTTTCAAATCTGGAGCAAAAGTATTAAAAAAAGTTAATTATTCTCTCTCTCCTATCACATCAATAGCCTTAAAAAGACGTTTTTTGGTTTCATCAACACCGAGAAAATCTATCAGAGTGAAAAGATCTGGGCCTTTAGTCTCACCCACAAGCGCAAGTCTGAAACTGTTCATTATCTGCCCCATATTCAGCTCATTTGACTGGATATAATCCATAACAAAGTCATGCATTTGTGAAATTGAATACTTTTCATCAATAAACTTGGATATTTCTGTCAAATGAAGCGGTGTACCGTGTTTCCAGCGTTTTTTCACAGCCTGCTCGTCATAACTGCAAGGAGCTTCAAACAGATAATGGCACTGTTCCCACAATTCTGTGGTAAAATGCACACGCTCTTTTATCATCGCCACACCTTTAAGGACTTTCTCTTGCGGGAACGACAGATTCTTGGCGGCAAGAACCGGTGTAAGCAAATCTGCAAGAGCAGAATCCGGCATTTGCTGTATATAATGGTGGTTGAACCATTTGGCCTTCTCAAGGTCGAACTTGGCACCCGATTTGCTTATCTTTTCTATGGAGAAGTTTTCAACCAATTCATCCAGTGTAAAAAACTCCTGTTCTGTACCTGAATTCCATCCGAGAAGAGCGAGGAAATTGATAACAGCTTCCGGCAGATACCCTTTTTCGCGATAGCCGGATGATATTTCGCCTGATTTCGGGTCATGCCATTCGAGCGGGAATACAGGGAATCCGAGACGGTCGCCGTCACGCTTGCTTAGTTTTCCGTTTCCATCCGGTTTCAACAACAGAGGCAGGTGTGCGAAACGGGGCGCCTCCCAGCCGAAAGCCTTATATAGCATTGCATGCAACGGTACAGACGGCAGCCACTCCTCGCCCCTTATCACGTGAGTAATCTCCATGAGATGGTCATCCACAACATTCGCCAAATGATAAGTCGGCATCCCATCTGATTTGTACAAGACCTTGTCGTCAAGCAGAGAAGTGTTGATTTTAACCGTACCACGAATCAAATCATCGACTACAACATCTTCATTTTCAGGATATTTAAATCTTATAACATACTGTTCCCCATTTGATATGCGCTTTTCCACCTCGTCTTTAGGCAAAGTTAGCGAATTGCACATCTGCAAACGGGTATTCACATCGTATTGGAAAGTCTTTTTCACAGCCTCAAACTCCTTGCGTTTGGCTTCGAGATCGGCTGCGGAGTCAAAAGCGTAATAGGCAAATCCCTTCTCAAGCAATTCATCAGCAAACTTCTTATAAAGGTCTTTACGTTCAGACTGTCTGTAGGGTGCATGCGGGCCGCCAATGCCGACCCCCTCATCAAATTTTATGCCGAGCCATTTAAACGACTCTATAATATATTCTTCAGCCCCAGGCACAAAACGCCCTTGGTCGGTATCCTCAATACGGAGCAGTAAATCACCACCGTTCTTTTTAGCGAAAAGATAGTTATACAAAGCTGTTCTAACACCGCCAATATGCAGCGGACCAGTCGGACTCGGAGCAAAACGTACTCTTACTTTCATTTTTTTGTATTTTTAGTTTATAAATAATTCTCAATTTTTGATACAACGCACACTCATGGCATAATAATACTCATAAGAAGCAGAATTTGTTGATTTCGTGTTAAGTTGTATTCCAGAATATGAATAGTTCAATGACCTGAAATAGACAGGATTATAAGAACCTGAACCGTTAACCGTACAACTCCAATAATAAGCATCTGTATTCAAACCTGAAAATGACATTGAATTCGAACTAGATGAGTTTCCGCAATAATAATACGATTGATAAGTTTGAAGATAGCCACCAGGAATTGCCGTAAAGCCACTTGAATTGAATCCGGTAATGTCATAATTACAGTACCCCGGTGCAAAAGAATTGCTTTGATAAGATTTCCAGTATTGCGTGCCTGCCAATCTCTTTGCCATTGAGCCTCTATAACCAGTTGAATTGCAATTCACATCGATACCCGGTTCAACAAAATTTTCAAGTTCACACCACTCAGCATTGCTCGGCACATGCCAGCCGGAGGGGCATATTCCCTGTATTCCGCTTGGGTTGTTGCTTGAAGAGCCGGCTCCGTTCATAACCGCCCCCCAAGAATATAATAAACCACGCGTTGCAATGTATGATGTGTCGTTATTATATATGTAATAGAACTTGTTATTTGCGTATGGATATGTATCTGTACAAGTTGTAGGGACAGTTTTTGTAATTGCAGCGCCGTTGCTATAATGAGTGGTTTTCAGGTTCTCTTTCATCCAGCACTGCGCACCAATATAAATAGTCTGATATGTGTTGCCGTCATAGTCTGTAACAGTGCCGCAATGAACTGGGGTTGTGAACTTTAACGGATTACCATAACTTGTCCCTGCCGCATTTGTAGCATACGCGCGCACATAGTAAGTTGTACCTGAGACCAAACCAGTAGCCTTGCTGATGAAAGTGTCTATACTTGTGCCATCTGTTGTGTAGCTATTTCCGAGAGACGGATATGCATTGGTACTCCAACAAACGCCGCTGGCAATAACACCTGTACTGCCGGCATTAGTAATATGGCACATCACCAGAGTCGTGCGGCCTGTAATATCAAAGACGGTATCAGTAACCACAGTGGGCGGCACATTATTCAACATATTATTATTGTTTGTCCATGTCAGCCCGCCGTTATGCACCGTAAGTACCTGCCCCTGCTGGCCAATCGGCAGGATGTGCCACGAAGAGTCGCTGCTGTTCCAATAGAGAATATCGCCGGTGGTGTTACCAGTCGGACGGTTGAGAAGATTATTGTAGTCTGACGTGTCAGCATAAACGGATTTTCCTGAAAAAAAGGCGTAAGGGACGGTTATCAACTGCTGATTGCCGGTGATGGTATAGTTATTCCCTCCGAGCGGGTCAATGTCGCACTGAATGTAATAGTCGTCACCACCCCAGTCAATATTGGCGAGGTCGCTGCCGGGAGTCGGGGTACCGGTGCCAACCTGAACGGTGAGAAGGGCGTTGGCGTTGGTAGTTGCGGAGTGCGTCTCCACGAAGACGGGGTTGCCGTTGGGTGAACTTTTGATAATGCTCAGCCGCACCCCAATCTGCTGATTTGCAACAAGTTCATTGTTGGCATTACGCACAACCATCTGATAGCCCATCTTCTGCGGCGGCACCTGCGCAAATAAAACCGAAGTAACTATCAGAGTAATTAATGCGAAAAGTATTGTCTTTTTCATAATTTTAAAATTGAACGGCAAAGATATAAAAAACTCCTATCTCCTAATTATAATCCTTCAAACAACGCACGCTCATCGCTGTGGTTGTAGCCTGCCCCGTCCCATAATAACTTCCCGTCTGAGCGTATGAAAATTGTCTGTATTCACCAGAAACAGATGTCCAAAAATAGGCATAATAATTCAAATTAACATTAGGGTACCACGCATGGGGGTGATAACCACCACTATTATCGCATGCATTATAATAATTTGCATAACTCGAAGTATAATAACAATACCCTGCAGGTATCATTGAGAAACCGGTATTATTGAAATCAACACTGTCTGTTGTCCAATAACCAGGGAAGAATGAATTACCGCTATTACTTACCCAATATTTAGGTTTAGCCATAATTTTTGCCATTGTGCCACGCCACCCTGTATTGCTGCAATTGACATCTATACCGACATTTAGGACATTTTCCAGTTCGCACCATTCTCGGCTACTCGGCACATGCCACCCAAACGGACAAACCCCAAGTATGCCGCTCGGATTGCTGCCTGAGGAGCCTGCACCTTTCATTACAGCCTCCCATGTATATAAAAGTCCACGCTCATAAACATTTGAACTATCATTATTAGGATAATAGTAACAAGAAGAAGGATTGCTATTATGATTGTCATTACTAACATTTGAAGACTGACACAAATTAGCAGTCGCTTTTGTAATGGGAATGCCATCCGCATACGTAGTTGTTCTCAGATTTTCTTTCAGCCAACATTGTCGGCCAATATAGACAGTGTTGTAAGTGTTGCCGTCAATGTCGGTGACGGTGCCGCAGTGGGTTGGAGTGGTGATTGTGATGACGTTGCCGTAACTTGTTCCGACTGAGTTTGTTGCATACGCGCAGACGTAATAGACAGTGCTGGAACTCAAACCAGATACATGGCTGAGGAAGCTGCCAACACTCGCCCCATCTGTGGTGTAATTGTTACCTATTGATGGTGACGGGTTGCTACTGCTCCAACATACGCCGCTCGCAATGATGCCGGTGCTTCCCGAATTTACGATTGAGCACTTCACAGTCATTGTGTAGCCTGTGATATCCATGATTGTATCTGTCACGATTGTCGGCGGGATATTGTTCAGCATATTGCTGTTATTAATCCACGTCAGTCCGCCATTATGCACTGTGAGTATCTGCCCCTGCTGCCCAATTGGCAATATATGCCACGAAGAGTCACCGCTGTTCCAATAGAGTATATCGCCGGTATTGCTGCCATCTGGCGGGCGGTTTTCCAAATTATTGTAATCAGCTGTCCCTGCGTAGAAAGCATAAGGCACAGTAACTAACTGCTGGTTACCGGTTATGGTATAGTTATTGCCTCCGAGCGGGTCAATGTCGCACTGAATGTAATAGTCGTCACCACCCCAATCAATATTGGAGAGGTCGCTGCCGGGAGTCGGGGTGCCAGTGCCAACCAGAACGGTGAGAAGGGCGTTGGCATTGGTTGTGGCGGAGTGCGTCTCCACGAAGACGGGGTTGCCGTTGGGTGAACTCTTGATAATGCTCAGCCGCACCCCAATCTGCTGATTTGCAACAAGTTCATTGTTGGCATTACGCACAACCATCTGATAGCCCATCTTCTGCGGCGGCACCTGCGCAAACAAAACCGAATTAACAACCAGCGTAATTAATGCAAAAAGTATTGTCTTTTTCATAATTTTAGAATTGAACGACAAAGATATAAAAAACTCCTATCTCCTATTTTCTAATTTCTAACTCCTAATTAATTATAATCCTTCAAACAACGCACACTCATTCCAGTATTAGTTGGCTCGCTTACACCATAATAACATCCTGTTTGTGAATACGAAAATCGCCTATATTCACCTGACACAGTTGTCCAAAAATTAGCATACTCATTCATATATGAAGTAGCAAAATAATAATGATAGTGATAAGAATTAGTACCACAATATGCATTCCAATTATCATAAGACCCACCAGTCATAGGACGGTATCCTGTAGGTATCATAGAAAAACCTGTAGTATTGAAATCTAAAGTATCTGTTTGCCAATAGCCCGGGAAAAATGAATTTCCGCTATTGCCAGTCCAATATTTAGGCAATGCCATCATTTTTGCCATCGTACCACGCCAGTTATGATTATTACAATTAACATCTATCCCCAAATTCAATAAATTCTCCAACTCACACCACTCTGAACTACTTGGCACATGCCAACCATACGGACAAATTCCCAAAATCCCACTCGGATTACTGTTACTTGAACCAGCTCCTTTCATAACAGCAGGCCAATTATACAATAAACCTCTATCACTAACTGTTGAAGGATCATTATTTATGTAAAAATAACAAGCCGATGTATTTTGATTATGCGCCTTAGCATCTGCATAATACGAAGTGTGTGTATTAACCGCCTGAGGTATAGATATACCATCCGCATACGTAGTTGTTCTCAAATTCTCTTTCATCCAGCATTGGCGGCCGATATATACGGTATTGTAAGTGTTGCCGTCAATGTCGGTGACGGTGCCGCAGTGGGTCGGGGTTGTGATTGTAATGACGTTGCCGTAACTTGTTCCGACAGAGTTCGTTGCGTACGAGCACACATAATAGGTCGTACTTGAGCTCAATCCTGAAACATGGCTGAGAAAACTTCCGACACTCGCACCGTCTGTAGTGTAATTGTTACCTATTGATGGTGACGGGTTGCTACTGCTCCAACAGACACCGCTCGCAATAATGCCTGTGCTGCCC
>JAGCRI010000076.1 GCA_017964755.1 Bacteroidales bacterium
AATCATAAAGCCGGCGGTTCCTGTTGTTGTGGGTGAGTACAATGAGGAGAGTTATCCTGTCTTTGAACGGGTGGCGCGTGAAAAAGCTGCACCGCTGATACTTGCAGAGAACGCCTGTTCAGCACATTTTATAGGGGATGAGAATATATGTGGCAAATATAGGCTGATCACCATTAAGCATGAGTCCTTGCCTTGTTTTGAATATGTAAAATCTCCGTTGTGCGGTGCATATCAGGAAAAGAACATTGCCACATTCGCTGCGGCTGCGGTGCAATTGTCTGGAATAATAGGTGTTTCTGCCGACAACATAAAACCTGCGATTGAAAACTTACAGGATAATTTCCCGTTGCTTGGCCGATGGCAGGTGGTGAAGGAGAGCCCGCTTACAATTTGTGACACAGGACACAATTACGGCTGCTTTTCCGAGACGATGGCGCAACTTAAATCATTGAGATACAAAAAACTGCATTTTATAGTCGGCTTTGTTGACGACAAGAATACAGATATGATATTCCCTCTTATGCCGTCTGACGCTGCCTATTATGTCTGTGCGGCCACGATTGACAGGGCACTTCCGAGCAGTTTGCTTGCTGATAAAATGAACTCTGCCGGATTTGCTGCCGATGATTGCGGTGATGTGGCAAATGCCTATAACAAGGCAGTGGCATCGGCTGATGAGGAAGATGTGATTTTTATTGGGGGCAGCACCTTTGTGGTCGCTGATTTTCTGAAGGTTTTGTCCTGTTGAATATGCAGATTATGAGTTGGTTCTTTGTGATTGGGAAATCAGTGGAAACTCATAAGGTAGGCTTTAATGAAATCATCGAGTTCGCCGTCCATCACTGCCGCCACATTAGATGTTTCATGCTGGGTGCGCAAGTCTTTCACCATCTTATAAGGATGGAAAACATAACTCCTTATTTGTGAGCCCCATTCAATTCTCTTCTTAGAGTTTTCTATGTCGTTGATCTTTTCGCGTTTTTTTTCGAGTTCAATTTGATAAAGTTGGGACTTGAGCATCTGCATTGCCTTTTCGCGGTTCTGAAGTTGTGAGCGCGTTTCCTGGCACTCTACCACAATTCCTGTGGGGTTATGGTGAAGTCGGACGGCTGTCTCCACTTTGTTGACATTTTGTCCGCCCGGACCAGAGGAACGGTAGGTGTCCCACCAGATGTCAGCGGGGTTTATTTCAATGTTAATGTCGTCGTTTATGACAGGATATGCAAAGACCGAGGCGAAAGAGGTGTGGCGGCGGTTTGCGGAGTCGAAAGGGGAGAGGCGGACGAGGCGGTGTACTCCGTTTTCGCTTTTCAGATAACCGTAGCCGTAAGGACCTTCCAATTCGATGGTGGCGGATTTGATGCCGGCCACATCACCCTCCTGACGGTCTAACAGCTTGATGCCGTATTTGTTGCGCTCGCCCCAGCGCATATACATCCTAAGCAGCATTTCTGCCCAGTCGCAGCTTTCGGTGCCGCCCGCACCGGAATTGATTGTGAGAATTACATTGAAACGGTCTTCCTCATCACGCATCATGTTCTTGAATTCCAATTTCTCAACGGCTTTCATCGTGGCGGCATACTGCTCGTCAACTTCTTTTTCTGTTCCTTCACCGCTTTCAAAAAAATCAAAAAGCACTGTCAGGTCATCATTCAGCGCTGCTGCCTTGTCATAATCCTGCACCCAAGCCTTGATAAGACTTATCTCTTTTAACAGCTTTTCCGCCGTTTTCGGGTCGTCCCAGAAATTGTCGGCATGGGTTATCTCTTCTTTGTCGTGTATCTCTTTGAGCTTCTCATCAATGTCAAAGATACCTCCTTAACTCACTGAGTCTCTTTGATAATTCTTTAATCTGTTCGATAGTAACCATAAATAAGAGTTTTAATTTTCAGCTTTCAATGCTTTTTTGATATTATCGTATTCGTAACCTTTTGAAGTGAAGTGCCTGAAAAGTTTTGCTAATCCGTTTTCAGTTGAAGCGTCAATTGTTTTTATATATTTATCTATCTGAGCTTTAAGTACTTCAAAATATTCATTTTCATCAATGTCTGAAGATAAATGTTTGTTTGCTGTAGTGGCGTCTATGCCTTTAAGAAAAAGATGCTGTCTGATTTTGTTTTTCCCCCATTGTTTTGTCTTGAATTTCCCGCGGACGAAACATTCTGTAAATCTTTCTTCATTGATGAAATCATCGTTGACAAGTCTTTGGATGATAATGTCAATTTTATCTTGAGGTAGGGTGGAAGGCTTTAGTTTTTCACGCACTTCAAGGATAGAACGTTCCTGATAGGCGCAGTACTTACGCATTTTTTCCAACAGCTCCTCCATTTTCTTGCAAGAATGATTGTAACAGTTTAAAGGACTGTGATATGACCTTTGTAAACGTGCCGTTTTGTGTCATCAGAAACGATGAGAAGCCTGTAATTATAGACTTGGTTCGGTACGATTACACCGCCTACAGAGCCGTCCCACTTGAAATTCGGGTCGTTGGATTCGAATACAATCTTTCCCCATCTGTCGAAAATTGTGATTTCCATTGTCAGAATCCTTTCGGTTGATGGCAAAGAGAAGTAGTCGTTAACGCCGTCAGGATAATATGGGCTGATTGTGTTGGGCAGGTATAATTGGTATGGGCATAGTTCATAGATGTGGATGTCATCGGTTTGGATACAACCTTGGTTGTTGACTTCAACGGCATAGTATCCGGTGTCTGTTACGTGAATCACACGTGAATTTTCACCGGTGTTCCACAAGTAATGCTCATAGTTTTTGCCGGCGTCAAGATAGATTCCGCCAATCTCTTCAAAGCATACGGTTTTATCGTTGCCCAACTCCACTTTTGGCATTTCACGTACTGTCATGTCAAGGCTGAGAATACTGTCGCAACCGTTTACAGTGGTCAGGTTGAGCACGTAGTTTGTTGTTCCGACCTGTTGAAGGTTTGTAAGTTGGTAACCGTATTCATAAAATGATTCCCCTTGGCAGACTGATGCTGTAAGCGGTGTGAAATATGTCGGATAGACAGTGATGGTATGTGTGAGTGTGTCGGCGCAGCCGTTTGAGTCAGCGGCGAACAGGGTGTAGGTCGTGGTAGTGTGCGGGGTTACTACGATGGCAGCTGTTGAGTCGCCAGTGCTCCATGCGAAAGTAACGCCTTCAGTGGTGTTGAGCAGAACGTTTTCACCGTCACAAATTGCTGTGTCGCCGATAATTTGCGGGCCAAATGGTGGGATAACGATTTTTTTGATGAGACTGTCTCTGCATGCGCCACCGCCGATTATGGATACCATCTTGACGTTGTATGTGCCAGGACCGGGGTAGGTGTGAGACGGGTTCGCTTCAGTGGAGGTGCCGCCGTCACCGAAATCCCATTCGAACTGGTCGCAGTGGTTGCCGCTGCCGTCAGGGGTGATACCGTCACTTGAAATCGAACTCATTTCAGTGAAATCGTATTGGTATGTGCATAATTTGTTTGTGAACGAGAAGTCTGCCAACGGGTAGCGCTGGTGGACATCTGTTGAAAGTGTGAAGCGACAGCTTGATTTGTCAATGAATGATGCTTCACAATAAAGGGTCTGGTTGTTTGCTGTGATTGGCACCGTACACGACTGCTGTGTTGAAATGATTGTTGTCGGGTCATTGGCGAAATACCATTTGTAGTTGAACCCGTCAGGTGCGGTGTAGGTGTTTTCAGCGACTGTACCGCAGGTCTCAACGGTGATCCTCTTTTGGGCGCAGCTCAAAGTGTAGTATGCGTATCCGAAGTGCCCTGACTGGTTGCAGTCGTATGTGGTTAGCTGTATGGCGATGGTTTGGCCGTGATAGGGTGTCAAGTCGATACCTACAGTTGTCCAGTCTTTCCATAATACGGAAGAATATGAGCCATAGTTCCAGCCGAGTGATGCGTTTGAGATAAAGTCGGCGGAACCGCATATCGGGTCGATTTCAGCTCCGTATTGGTTGAGGATTTTGAATGTGAAGCGCGGCTGTTGGCTTGCGGAGTGTCCTGGATTCTCCAATACGGCTGCGTATTTGAGCAATAGAATGTTATACTGGGCTGTGTCAACAGTGTATGTGTATGTTACACTTTCAGCTTGAGAGCCTGTGCTTGAATTGCCTAAACGCACGGATGCACTTTCGCAAGGTGGGACACATGACAACTTATTGCCTGTGTACGTGTCATAACCGCCGTTCATGACAGTGTGTCGGCCATTTTGAACTCCGGTGCTTTGGTATGGATTGCTGAATGAACCGTACGTGCATTTGACTCCTGCTGCGTATAGGTCGGTGAAGTCAATGCAGTTTGAAACGGTTGATACACAAGAAGAGACAAGCGAAAACAGGTCGTTTTGTGTTGTGCCGTCCTTGTCGCAGTCAATGTAAACATAAAAGTCGTAGGTTTGACCTGGCAGCAGGTTGGAGAAAGTTTCAGTGGTGTTTGACGTGGTGAACAATGTGCCGTTCCCGGGTGTGAATCCTGATACGCCGTATTCAACAATGTATTGTGCACCTCCGTTGACGGGGTCCCAGCTGACTGTGATGTCATTGTTGCCGCCGCTGACAGCTGTAACATTCTGCGGACCTGCGCAACCGCATGCATTACAGCATGAAACAGTCAGCTCAAATCCTGTGCTCGTGTATGAGTATGAGGTGAAACTTACAGTCAAAGATCCTGAAGATGACGACAGAAGAGGTACTGTTGTTGAACCGTATCCATACCATGACCACAATAAAGTCCCGTATGTGCCTGCGCCATCATATATGTACAGATATGTGTCGTAACTGAATGAAAGTGTACCTGAAATAGAGACTTGTGCACCAGGGGTGGAAGGGTAGATTATGGTGTATCCGGAGCAGTAGGTGCTGTAGTTCCCGTTTGCTCCACCATTGTCATACAACTTCCCGTAGCATGTTGTAATGCTATTGCTGCCACTGTAGGGAACTGTATATGAGGTTTGTGCAGAAAGCCACGTGGTGAGTGTTAAACACAAAACTAATGTCAGAATGGCGTATTTTGCGTGTTTTATCATGAGTTTTTCTTTATAATCTTTTAAAACATTTTATTGAATGACACCTTATAATTCAATTATGTTGCCTCTTTTTTATTTAAGCCACAAAAATAATAAATAATTTTGAATAATGTTATATTTTTATTTGTTCTGAAGTTCTTTTTCAAAATATTCAATGGTTTTTAACAGGCCTTCCCTGAGTTGTATTGTCGGTTCCCAATTCAAAAGGCGTTTTGCTTTGTAAATGACGGGCTGGCGTTGTTGTGGGTCTTCGGCTGCAATTGGTTTATACACAATTTTGGATTTTGTGCCTACAAGGTCAACTACCATTTCAGCCAATACTTTGATTGTGAATTCATTAGGATTGCCAATGTTGACGGGGCCAATGATGTCGTCACCAGTGTTCATCATAGCGACCATACCTCGTATAAGGTCATCAACGTAACAGAAACTGCGTGTCTGCAATCCGCTGCCGTAAATGGTGATATCCTTTCCCTGAAGTGCCTGCACAATGAAATTCGACACCACGCGGCCGTCGGTAGGATGCATTCTCGGACCGTATGTGTTAAATATGCGTATCACTTTTATTTTCACGTTGTTCTGCCGATGGTAGTCAAAAAAGAGGGTCTCGGCGCATCGTTTCCCTTCATCGTAGCATGAGCGTAGTCCGATGGGGTTGACGTTGCCCCAGTATTCCTCGGTTTGAGGGTGCACAACGGGGTCGCCATAAACCTCGCTTGTGGATGCCTGCAGCACCTTGCAGCGGATTCGCTTTGCCAAGCCGAGCATATTGATTGCCCCCATTACGGAGGTCTTAACTGTTTTTATCGGATTATATTGGTAATGGATAGGGGAGGCGGGACACGCAAGGTTGTAAATTTCGTCAACTTCAATGAAAAACGGTGCTGTGATGTCGTGGCGCACTAATTCAAAATATGGGTTGTCCAACAAATGGATGATGTTCTTTTTATTCCCTGTGAAGTAATTGTCA
>JAGCRI010000008.1 GCA_017964755.1 Bacteroidales bacterium
ATACAGGTTCGGGCGGTTGAACGAGGAAATGAAGATTTCAGCGTCCTGCATAGCGAGATTTTTCTGTATATCGCTCTGCACTTTCGGAGTCGCAGTCGCTGTCAATGCAATGACAGGGACTTTCTGTCCTATATTGTTGATTATACTTCTGATATTTCTGTACTCCGGCCTGAAGTCATGCCCCCACTCCGAAATGCAATGAGCTTCGTCAATGGCGTAGAACGAAATTTTAGCCTCTTTGAGAAATTCCGTATAGTCTTCTTTGTTCAAAGATTCTGGGGCAACGTACAACATTTTTGTTTTACCTGCCAAGATGTCGTCTTTAACTGCTTTTATTTCAGCTTTGTTCAGCGATGAGTTGAGGAAGTGGGCAATGCCGCTTTCGGTGCTGAAAGTGCGCAGTGCGTCAACTTGGTTTTTCATCAGCGCAATGAGAGGCGAAATGATTATGGCGGTGCCTTCCTTCATAAGTGCCGGCAGCTGGTAGCATAAGGATTTGCCGCCACCGGTCGGCATGATGACAAAGCAGTCCTTGCCTTCCAATAACGCTTTGATGATTTCTAACTGGTTCCCTTTGAAAGAATCAAAGCCGAAAAAGTTTTTCAATTCGTGTTTGATGCTTTTTTCTGTATATTGAGGCATGTCTGAAAATTTTTTTCGTTCTATATTTCTAATTTTAATACAAAGGTATAAAAACTTTTAAATATGATGAGAAAAATATTTTTAATTTTTCCGAAAAAAAGATTGTTAATAATATAATTCTTCGGATAAATAACGGCGGACGTAGTCAGAAGCGCCTTTTTCCAAAGGGTTGAAGGCTTTTCTGTATCCTATAGAACGTAGTTTTCTGACATTTGCCTGGGTGTAATATTGGTATTTGTCGCGAATATCTTCAGGCATATCTACAAATTCTATATTCGGTTCGAGCTTCAACGCCTTGAATACGGAAGTCGCAAGTGTAAGAAACGGGCGGGCAAATCCTGTACCGAGGTTAAAAATCCCGTTTGCGCGGCGGTGTTCCATAAACCACGCTATCACACTGACGACATCTTTTACATATACGAAGTCGCGCAGCTGCTCGCCATCCTTGAAGTCTGGCCTGTGCGAGCGGAAGAGCTTCACCTTCCCCGTTTCACGTATCTGGTTGAAAGAATGGAATATAACAGAAGCCATGCGCCCCTTATGATATTCATTCGGACCATAAACATTAAAGAATTTGAAGCCGGCCCACATCGGCGGTGTCATTGTCTGTTTGAGAACCCATTTGTCAAATTCGTTCTTCGATTTTCCGTATGGGTTAAGAGGCTGCAATGACGGGATTATTTCATGGCTGTCTTCATATCCGAGCGTGCCGTCCCCATACGTTGCGGCGGAAGATGCATAAATGAGCGGTATTCTATGCGCGGTGGCAAAGCTCCACATTCTTTGAGAATAGAACAGGTTTAGCTCTTCAAACACCGAATAGTCGAACTCAGTGGTGTCGGTGCGCGCTCCCAAATGTATGATAAAGTCGATGTTTGAGACATTTTTCTCAGCCCATTTGAAGAAATCTAAACGATCTATCTTGTCACAATATTTCTTTGTCTCCCAATTTTTCCGTTTGGCTTCTTTCGTAAAGTCGTCAACAAGAATCAGGTTATCAATGCCCAATGAGTTAAGTTTGCCCGCCATACAGCTGCCGATAAATCCGGCGGCGCCAGTTATAATTACCATATTTTCTGAATTTTTGTGCAAACTTACACAAAATCCGCGAAATAGAGATATAATATGAAAAATAATAAAAAAAGAGGCTGCCATTTCTGACAGCCTATATAATATATTGTAATCCGATGTTACAGCCGGTTTACTTGTTCGTGTTTGGAGCCCCCAGACGCGCCATTGCGCAACGGAATCCGACATAGTCGGTGGCTTCGTCTTCTTCCATGTAGCGTCTTTGACCTGGTGCAGCCCAATATTGCAGGTCTTTCCATGAACCGCCTTTATAGACACGTGCTTTGTCACCAACGAGAGAGTAGTCGCTTTCGGTGTTTTTCGGGTACATTGCCTCTGTAGCTTCCTCATTAGATGAAGTATTCTTCCAAGCATCTTCTTCTCTTTGTGACGCCCAGTCACCATCAAGATAGTTCTTGTTATCGGCCTGGCGGTAGTTTCTTCTTCTTCCGTTCTTGAAGTCTGAAACAGGGACCATCGGGATGTTACCTACGCTATCGCGTTCTTCGACCTCGCCATCTTCGAGAAGTTTTTTTGTTTCGTAATAGTTACCGCGGAACGGGTTAAGGTCACTCAAATCATCGTGTGAGGTCTGTCTGTAAACATCCATCACCCATTCTGACACATTGCCGCCCATATTATAGAGTCCGAAGTCGTTAGGCCAAAATGAGACGACCGGTGCCGGATGATCGGCGGCATCGTTAAGGAACCCTGCGATACCCATATAGTCGCCGCGGCCCCTGCGGACGTTAGCCACGAAGTCGCCGTAATATTTCTTGTCATCGGTACGGGTGTAGTGTCCGTTCCAAGGATAGAGTTTGCGTTCAAGAATACGTTCGTTGAGGGTATTGCCGATGAGGCCGTATGCTGCATATTCCCACTCTGCTTCGGTTGGCAGACGGTAAATCGGCAGAAGAATACCGTCTTCCATTCTCACATTTCTATATTCACCTGTAGTGATGTATTGCAGACGGTGGTCGCTTTCAGCTTCATACGATTCGTAAGTGAGATATGCTTCGGTGGTGAAATATCCTTCCGGTGACGGCTCGGGTGACCATTCAATGAAGCCTTGCTCGGCAAGTATCATCTCGTTAACGCGGTCGCCACGCCAAGCGGCATAGTTAGTAGCCTGAAGCCAGTTCACACCAACAACAGGATAGTCGCGGTAAGCCGGGTGGCGGAAGTAGTAGTTGACTTGCGTTTCAGCATATTTCAACTGATCTCTCCAAACATTCTCATCTGGCAGAGCATTATCATAAACAACCTTGAGGTCAGCCGGGATAAATACTCTTTCCAACCAGTAAAGATATTCAAGATAGTCAAGGTTACTGATTTCTGTTTCATCCATATAAAAAGATGAGACGGTAACACGTCTTGGGGTGTTATTCCACTCATACATCACATCCTGTTCCTGGCGGCCGAAAACAAACGTACCACCTTCAATGAGCACGAGACCGGGACCGGTAATCTGCTCTTCAAACGGATAGACCTCGAAGCCGCCGTTTTTAGCATTGTTGTATTCCCACCCCGTGGTGGAAGAGGTTTCGTGCTTGCAACTGGCGAGGAGTACGAGAGAAATTGCCAATAAACCTGCTGTTTTCGTTATATTATTCATGATTCTGATTATTTTTCTATATCTTGTTTAACGACTTTATTTCTTTATTATTATGTTAGAATGTTGGGCAGTTCAAATCTTTCATAACGCGGTTCTTTTCAGGACACTTGAACAGGAACTGCAACGACACCTCGTGCGAGCCGCCTGAAAGGTTGGCCAATTTTGATACTGTGAGGTCGTATGAGTATGCGACACGTATCATTTCATGCTGGAGACCGAACATGAATATGATTGCGTCAGAGTTCTTGATTGAATGACGGTACCACACACCGACTACGAAAGGATAGTAGTTGAGGTAAATTCCGTAGTTGAACTGATGGAACGTAAGCTGGTGCTGGTAAATAAGATTCGGGCTGATTGAGATGTCGCCGAAACGATGTTCCCTGCGGCTTTTTCTTCTCAAATCGAAATAACCTCCGAAGTGTGCTGTCCATTTAATCGGCAGACGCGACACAGAAATAAAACCTTCGTACGGGCGTGTAAGGTGGTGGACTGCAAGTCCGAAGTAGATGTTTTTGGTATATCCGATGATACCTGCTGAACAATCGAATACCCCTTTTGAGAGTTTTGATGGCTGTGTTTCATTTGTTTCGTAAACAAAGCC
Organism: Bacteroidales bacterium; assembly: GCA_017964755.1. GTDB lineage: Bacteria > Bacteroidota > Bacteroidia > Bacteroidales > WCHB1-69 > RUG11942. Next base: position 3,930 of record JAGCRI010000008.1, read on the forward strand.
GTATCTTGGGTCAATCATGTCAGGAAAAGTCAGCTTGTTCCAGTCAAGTGTTTTTTGCTGGTAGGTTGCCTGCAAGGCAAAACGCATGTTGAATTTGCGGGAGCATTTCAATCTGTAAGAATATACAAAACTTGCAGCGTAGGTGTTGATTGTGCCCTGCCCTGCATGGTCGCCCATGAAAAGGACAGCTATACCGCCTGCGAGCTTGTCAAAATGCTGGTCGTATGACGCTGAATATGAAATGAATGTTCCTGAAATTGAAGGCCACTGGTCCCTAAAGTTGGCAACCACACGCGGGCAGACATTTGCCCCTGCAAATGCTGGATTCAGGTATACAGGATTTGAGAAAAATTGCGAGAAATGTACATCCTGCGCTGCTATCCTGCCACTTCCGAGGAGGGTCAGAACCAATGCTATAAATGTTAGTAACCTTTTCTGCATGTTTTATTTTTTTTAGTTAGAAACGCAAAATTAATATTTTTTACGTTAACTCTTTTAAAAAGTTATCATTTTTTATTGACTTTTTTTCTTTTTTTTACAATTTTATATGTATTATTGCGTTTTTCTGATGTGTTTTTAATTTTATATTGAAACGGATGATGAGACATAAATCTTTGGTAATATTTCTTGTTTTTTTTACATTTTTACTTCAACTACCTGATTCTCAGGCACAAAAAATTCAAAAGAATTTTAATATCAAATGGACAGAAAATATTACCTGTCGTTTGGATGAGGAAAATGAGGTACGCTGCCTCTCGTTTGAAGGCGCAGTCTATGGCGGAAAATATGAAACCCTGCCGCTTTTTGTGAGTGTTATTCCTATGGATAAAGCCTACGAATCATACGATATTTCTGTTTCTGATATCCGTTATTCCAATTTAGACGAAACCGATAAAAAACTCGTCCCTAACAATTATCCTTTTACATTTTTGAACATTGAAGTTGAAACGAAGATAGAAAAGCACAAACCATACGCAGTGGTCTCTTTTGTGCCGATAGTTAAAAACGGTAACGGGGCAAGTAAGGTCATCTCATTGTCGCTGTCGTTAGCGGGCAAAGGTGAAAAATCCTTAAAGCGAGGGAGTTATAAGCCTCACTCTGTGCTGCAGTACGGCTCGTGGTATAAAATTTCCGTTGCCGCTGACGGGCTCTATAAAGTAACATTCGATGATCTTGCAGCATTGGGTATATCCGCCCCCGTGCCCTCCGACAAGCTGTCGCTCTTCGGCAACGGCGGTGCAATGCTTCCTGAAGCAGCCGGATTGGCAACTTACGATGACCTTGAAGAGAACAGCATTGAGATTTTTGACGGCGGTGACGGCACCTTCGGGCAAGGCGACTACTTTATATTTTATGCAAAAGGTCCGCATTCATGGAGATATTCAGAACCATACTTTACACACAGCTATAATATTTTTTCTGATGCGTCATATTATTTTATTAATACAGACGGCGCCGGCGAAGGCAAACGCGTGAAGACAGAGGACAACACGGCTATGACTGCCAATGTTACTGTTGACACATATACTTATAGGGATTTTAAGGAACAGGACGTAAAGAATTTTGCAGAGACCGGACGTTTCTGGGTGTGGGACATCTATGACGTTACCACAACACGCAAATACGATTTTTATGTCAGCGACATACTTGCCCAACCAGCTTCTGTAGTAGTTTCAGCGGCTGCGGTCGCACCAATGGTGTCAGCGTTTGCAATCTCGGTCGGACAGCACTCCATAGGATCGCTTACAATTCCAAAAGCAGGCAGCAACTATGCCTCAGCAGCCTCAAACAGATTCTCTTTTGTGCCAGACGGCTCTGCAACAGTTTCTGTAACTTTGTCGTACAACAAGCCGACTGCTTCGTCCGCAGGCTATCTTGATTACATTGAATTACAAGCACTTTGCGCACTTAAATTCCATACCGGACAGTTCTCTTTCCGCACGCCGGCAGCGGTCGGGGCGGGAAATGTCGCCGAGTATCAAATCAGCGGGGCACAGTCAAACTTGCGGGTGTGGGATGTCACGGAGCCCACAGCTGCCAAAGCCCTGAAAGGAGAATTGAGCGGCGGCACGCTGAAAGTCAAGGCTGACGCTTCAGAGTTGCACGAGTTCGTGGCTTTTGACGGTTCGTCTTTTATGACTGTAAAAACTATCGGAAAAGTTGCGAATCAGGATTTGCACGGCACAAGCGATGTGGAAATGGTTATAGTTGCGCACCCCGATTTTTCGGCGCAAGCTGAGCGGCTTGCAGAGCACCGCCGCACAAATGACGGGCTTTCGGTGAAGGTGGTAACACCACAACAGATTTACAATGAGTTTTCATCCGGGGCACAGGATGTTGCCGCCATAAGGGATTACATGAAAATGATTTACGAAAAATCATCAGATAATCCAAAATATCTTCTGCTATTCGGAAGACCGAGCTATGATTATCGCGGACGCGAAAACGGCAATGTGTCGTATGTGCCTAATTATCAGTTTGCCGCTTCTCTTTCAGAAAGTTCGTTGCGCGCCAATGACGACTATTTCGCTTTGCTGGACGACGGCGAGGGCTCCGAAAGCAACGGATTGGTTGATATTGCGGTAGGCCGCTTCCCCGTAGCTACCGCGAGCCAGGCTAAAACTGTTGTTGACAAGACTATCGAATATTCAAAAAAGATAAATCTTATATCATCTTCAAACCATAGCGTAGTTTCAAATTTCGATGACTGGAAAAATGTTATTTCGATTGTGGCAGACGATGAGGACAACGCTCACATTTACGCGGCGGAGAGTGCTGCCAAAATTGTAGGCGACAGCAACAGGAACATAAATCTCGACAAGATATACTTGGACGCCTATAAGCAGGTTTCGTCAGCGGGAACACAAAGTTACCCTGAGGTCAACGAAGCCATAAACCTAAGGATGAACAAGGGCTCGTTGGTCTTTATGTATGTGGGGCACAGTGGTGTTAAAGGGTGGGCACATGAGCGTGTGCTCGATTTTCACATGATCAGCAGCTGGCAAAACAAATACAACCAGCCGTTGCTGCTCGTAATGGGTTGTGAATTTGGCCGTTATGACAGGAATACACTTTCGCCCGCCGACAGGATTTTCATAAACGGGAACGGTGGCGCGGTGGCTGTTGTAACAACTTCCCGTGTCGCATTTTCCGGCTCAAACCAGACGTATGCTGATGCCTATTTCAGGAAAATGTTCTCAAAGACAGGCAGTCGTTATCCAACTATTGGTGAACTCAACATGATTGCGAAAAATGTTTACGGCGGTTACGGCAACGGGAATATGAATGCAATTAACATGATTTTTGTCATGGGCGATCCCGCTTTGAAATTGGCTATGCCTATGCTTTCTATCCGCACAGATTCTGTTAACGGCCAGCATATCAACTATATAAACGACACGCTAAAGGCTCTTTCCAAAGTCACGGTGAAAGGTTCTGTGGTTGATGATGACGGCAATGTGGTTTCAGATTTCAACGGAAATGTTTTCCCTACAGTTTTTGATAAAAAAGTGAAGTTGGCGACCTTGCAGAATGACGCTGAAAGCCCGTATGTGGAATTTGATGTCCAGAAAAACGCTCTTTTCAAAGGAAATTCCACTGTAAAAGACGGACATTTCTCATTTTCTTTCATTGTACCAAAAGATATCAACTATAATTTCGGGAACGGTAAGCTTAGCTATTATGCAAGAAGCCAGAACGTTGACGCGGCCGGCTACAGTACTGCCATTGTTGTCGGCGGGAAAGACACTGCTTCCATCAACGATACAAAAGGCCCTGATATTCACGCCTATCTTAATGATGAGAATTTTGTGAACGGTGGAATTACTGATCAGAATCCAATGCTTCTTCTCAAACTGAAAGACGAATATGGAATTAACACCACAGGCAACGGGATAGGCCATGATATTGTTGCTATTCTTGACGACAGAAGCGACAATCAAATTGTGCTGAACGACTATTACATAACCGAGCAGGACAGTTTCAACAGCGGCACTGTGCGCTATCCGTTCAAGGAGCTGTCTGTGGGCAGTCACAAACTTAAAATACGCGCATGGGACATTCTGAACAACCCTTCTGAAACAACCTTGGATTTCACTGTCGTTTCCGGTGACGACCTGACTCTTGACCATGTACTTAACTATCCGAATCCGTTCACCACACACACTTCATTCTTTTTTGAACACAACAGGCAGGGCACTTCTTTGGATATAATAATCCAAATTTTCACCATTTCGGGACATTTGGTAAAAACCTTGGAATCAAAGCAGGCTACGGAGGGCAACCGCTGCCTGCCCATTGAATGGGACGGGCGTGACGACTACGGCGACAAATTGGCAAAAGGGACATACATTTACCGCCTTCGTGTCAGAGACTATAATGGCAATGTAGCTGAAAAATTTGAAAAACTTGTCATTTTATAAAATAAGGTATAGAGATTTTCGTTATTTTTGCAGTTTTGAGAGAAAAAGTATGTTTCTCTTGATCTATTATTGATATAACTTATTGGTTTACAAACAAATAATAAGAAATAGTATGGTGAAGAAAATATTGTTGGTGATATCTTTTCTTGCTTTTTCTCTCCAATTCGGTTTTGCACAAGTGATAAACGGCCAGAATTATGACTATTTGGGAAGAGGCTACCTTAACACTATAACGACAGCCGTCCCGTTTCTGCTCATTGCCCCCGACTCGCGCGCCGGTGCAATGGGTGACGTTGGATGCGCCACTTCAGCAGACGTCAATTCGCAACACCACAATCCCGCAAAATATGTATTTAACAAAAACAAATTCGGGATTTCATTAGCATACAGCCCTTGGCTCCGCAAACTCGTGAACGACATCAACCTCGCCTATCTGTCAACATACTACAAAATCACTGACATGGATGCCATTTCATTCTCCTTGCGCTACTTTTCGCTTGGCGACATTGATTTCAAAGACGAGTACGGTCAGGATATGGGGACTCAGCGCCCTAATGAATTTGCCATAGATTTGGGCTATGCACGAAAACTCACCGATGAACTTTCAATAGCAATCACACCGCGTTTCATCTACTCGAACCTTACGGCCGGACAATACGTGCAAGGTGTTGAATCGCAGGCAGGACTTGCCGGCGCCGCCGACCTTTCGCTCTTCTACGAGAAAGACCTCAGGGCTAAAGGCCTTGCAAATTCAACTATCCGCTTCGGTTTCAACATATCGAATATGGGAAACAAAATCTCTTATTCTTCAGGTACTTTACGAAGAGATTTTCTGCCTACAAACCTTAAAATAGGGCTCGGTTATACAATGGAGTTTGACCAGTACAACAAGCTCTCATTAGTCGGTGAAATCAACAAGTTGTTAGTCCCCACTCCGCCTGTCTATGAACTTGACTCCAATAACCGGATAATCTATGATGCAGCAAACAACCCGATAATTCACAAAGGAAAGAATCCGGATGTCTCTGTCTTTATGGGAATGATACAGTCATTTTATGATGCGCCGGGCGGCTTCAAGGAGGAGATGCGCGAGATAGCATGGGCATTGGGGATGGAATATTCATACAGGAACCTCTTTTTCGCCCGCTTCGGATATTTCCACGAAAGCAAATGGAAGGGCAACAGGCAGTATTTCACGGTAGGTGCCGGAATCTCATATAACATTTTCGCCCTTGATGTGGCATACCTCTTCACCACCGACCAGCACCATCCTCTTGAAAACACATTGCGCTTCACCCTCACTTTTGATTTCGCTTCGTTTAACAAGAGTGAGATTAAAAAACAGAATAAATTGAATTAGTTTATTGTAATATATAATATTGTATAGCATGACTAAACAGTACAAATTAATCAACAACGTATTAGGATGGATAATCGGCATTTTTGCCTCTGCCGTCTATATTATGACCGCCGAACCTACGGCTTCGTGGTGGGACTGCGGCGAGTATATCTCAACTTGCTACAAACTGCTTGTGGGGCACCCGCCTGGAGCACCGACTTTCCAGCTTCTCGGACGAATTTTCAGTATGTTTGCAGGCGGCGATGTCACCAAAGTTGCCTTTTGCATCAACACGATGTCAGCCATTTGTAGCGGCATGACCATAATGTTCCTTTTCTGGACCATGACAATGCTCGGCAGGAAACTGGTGGCCAAGCTCGGTGAAATGACAACGGGACGTATGATTGCCCTTTTCGGTTCAGCCTTGGTCGGTGCGCTCACCTACACCTTCACCGACACATTCTGGTTCTCCGCTGTCGAAGGCGAAGTCTATGCAATGTCATCGTTCTTCACCGCCCTCGTTTTCTGGTGCATCTTGAAATGGGACATTGAATATGACAACCAAAAGTCGAATGTAAACCCCAACCGCTGGATTGTGCTGATTGCATACCTCGTGGGCTTGTCAATCGGAGTTCACCTTTTGAACTTGCTGACGTTGCCGGCTATCGTCCTCGTCATCTATTTCAAACTCTCCAAGAACGCGACAGTTATGGGTGTCGTACAGACTTTGGGGCTCGCCTCTTTTGTGGCCGGCTTCTTCTTCTCAGTCCCCGCAATGCTTGCTATATGGGTTCTGATCACCCTGCCATGCCTCTATTTCTCGATCAAGAAAAAGACTGTATATTCGCTTGCAGAATGGGGCGTATTCTTTTCACTCATACTTTCATTCATCTTGTTGGGCGTGATACTTTACGGAATCATCCCCGGTATCGTTAATTTCGCCGGCAAGTTCGAGCTGCTTTTTGTAAATGGAATCGGGCTGCCGTTTAACTCCGGCCTCATTATATTCTTCGTGATTCTTTTCGGGCTGGTCGGCTGGGGACTCTATTACGGCTATAACCGCGACAAGAAAGTCCTGCTTGCAGGGATTTATTCATTCCTTTTCCTGCTCGTTGGCTACTCCACTTTCCTGATTCTTGTCATCCGCTCCAATGCGAATCCTACAATAGACGAGAACAATCCTGAAGACGCTGTCGCATTGCTCGCATACCTTAACCGTGAACAGTACGGCTCAAATCCTCTCGTTTATGGGCAGTCATATAACTCAAGAGTAATCGCATACGAAGATGGGACTCCTTTTTATGTTAAAGATAGGGAAAAAGGCAAATATGTGATTTCAGACAAGCGTGAAAGCCGCAATCCGGTTTATGCTCCGTCAGACTGCATGCCTTTCCCGCGCATGTGG
>JAGCRI010000077.1 GCA_017964755.1 Bacteroidales bacterium
ATTTTTTCATCCTCATTCCTCTCGCAGAAGACATCGAATACGAGGCGCTTCTCGCTCTCACGTAGGCCGAGTTGCTCCGTAGGCAAATACCTGATGTCTTTCACCGGTCCGATGTACTGGCTGAGAAAGGCGTTGAGGAAATGGATGAGGTTCTTCTTGTATTGTTCCGTCCCGAAGAAGCGCTTGAATCCGAAGTCTGTCAGCAGGTTGATGTTTTGAGGTTTTTCTTTTGTAGTCATATTTGTTATTTTAGCGTTTATTAGATTTATTTATCTGCTGCAAAGATAATATAATTTTTAATATAAAATTAATATTTAAGAAAATAATTTAAAATATTTTTATAAATACAAAAATTATCCAATGGAATATTTGATATAATATATTGATAATCACCAATATATCATCTGTAGCAGTTGCCCGGATCTCGGAGATGTTGCACGCGCGAAGTGCAATTAACCACCCAACGATATATGAAAAATAGGGCTGTCCCCATGCGGTTACAGCCCTATCAATAGTCGAAGTTCCTCAGAAATTCCAGATTTTATTCTTTATTAGTTGATATTTTTGAGACCAGTCGTTGGTATTCTTTCATAATTCCTATTTTCTCAGGTGTCTTAAATTCCTCCCGCTGCAATTGTCTTATTCTGTTTTTCAAATCATTGACAAAGGCTTTGCTTGTAGGATTTTTTACTTCTGACCTTTGATCGTTGGGTGTTATTTCTTGAATATTTGACATGAGTCTTTTCATTTGTCTCAAAAATGTTTCATTTTGTTTATAGCTATAATTTTTCATCTTTTGTTATTATTAAAGGTTGATAAATTCATGGAATTAGTGTTAATCGTCATAATAATCGTAATAATCATCTTCTTCGTCATCATCTGGAACGTAAATGCCAATTGGTTTCATTTTCAGAAAATTTTTAAATTAAACAATTTTTTTTTGAAAATATCCGATTGCAATTTTTATTACATTTCAGCCTCCTTTCTGTATTTGTTTTTACAAGGCAAAAATGCAATCTCATATTGACATAAGCCAATAATGCCAATGTTATTTGAAAAAAACAATGAAAGCGGTTTTTATAACGATAAGAGGGACTTTCCCATCACAAAAATGCAATTGAAAAGCAAATTCCGGTATTTCGTTGCCAATGAAATTCAAATGACAAACACTTTTATTGGGATAGTTTGTCGGGGAACAACGTTTTTTCGGGAAAAAAAGAAATTATATCAGGTTATTCTTGTAGTTTTCCGAAACGGGGAGCGTTGTTTCACCTTTTTCAGAATTATCTTGCATGAACACTTTGACCAAAACTTCCCCGCCTTTTTGTCCGATTATATTATCCAAATTCACCATAAATGTTTTGTGAATCTGTACGATGCGCGGCGATATGTCATTAAAATACTGGAATTCTTTACGTGATACTCCTATTTTTTTGCGATTAGTGAAATATATTGTTTTGCCGTTATTGCTCTCTTTTTCGGAGGCAATGTATGAAATGTCTCCAACATTTATAGTTACAAAACCTTCGGATGTTTCCAATTTTAATGTTGGGCTACTCTGTCGTATCTCATTGCAAAAACGCAGAACCTGTTTTTTGAAAGAATCAGGGTTCAAAATGGCCTCTTTCATAATAGGGACTACTATTTTCCCGTCTTCGCGCATTTTATTGATTGTTGTAAGATATTTTGCAGAGTATGTGCTTATGAACATGACCGGTTTGGTGGTTTCCTGTGCTACCTCCAAACCCGCTTCAGGATACTCCAAATCTATGTCAAGGAGCAGTGCGTCAACATCATTCTTTTTATCAGATTCAAAAAATTCTTTTGCGGAAAAAGCTGCAAAATCCACTGTGACATCAGGAATTTCGGCCAGCAATTTTTTGTATTTCTTTATATAATGAATATTGTCTTCAACAATTGCAAATCTTAACTTGTTCATAATCAATTTAATTTGATTTTAAGGTGTGTGTAATAGTAATTATCGTCAGAATTTGTTTCTAAAGAGAAAGCCGTAGGGGAATACATATTCTGAAGCCGCGCGCACACGTTGTTAATCCCGATACCGTGGTGTGTTCCAATCTCTTTTTTGCCTGCTTTATTGAGCCTGTTTCGTACATAAAGTGTAAACGTGTCATCTGCAATCATATACTCTATGTAAAGAAAATCAGGATGAGACCTGTCTCCATATTTGATTGCATTTTCAATAAGGTTCATTGAAATTGCTGTGGGGAGGCAAGGTGTGAAATAGTAGTAGTTGTTATGGTCTATAGCATCCTCCATTAGTTTGTAATTTGCCACGTGGCGCAGCGACAAGTATCGTTTTGCCAAATCAATTTCATTACAAATATTTATTATCATTCCCGCATCATATAGCAGAGTGTCAAGAATCAAAATCGAATTACGTGTCTCTTCGTGTATTTCGTTTATTATGTTGGAAGCAGTCTCAAAATTTTTGTTTTCCAGATATTCTTTCACGTCATCAAGCCGTATAGAGGTTTCAAGTATCATATTTTTAATGGTGTGGCGGAGAAACTGAAGGTCATCGTCTTGTTCCGTTGATTTTTCTTCAATCGTCTTCTGCTGAGAATCTATAATATTTTTCATAGATTCAATATTTGACTCAAGAAAAAATTTATCAGTCAGAGATTTTTCGTATTGTTTCTGAATATTGTTAACAATAGTTTTGAGCTGTTTGTAACTCTTTTGTGAAAATGCGAGCTCAGCGGACAACAACTCATTCTTTTTCATGAGTTTGTCTATAGTTTTGTCATGTGCAGAAACAGCTGGGACTTGTTGATTCTCTTTTTCCAGACTATTTTCAGTATTGGACACTTTTTCATCTGGTTCGTAATCAGCATCAGCAGTATCATCGTCACCGCCGAAGATTGCACCGATAATAAGGAGCAACAAAAAAATGCCTGCTACAATAATAAGGGTCACCATAATCCAAAATTAATTCAAATAAATCTATTCTTCCTGCCATATAAATATGAAAGTCAGTATCTTTCATAAAAATTCCCAATCATCTATGCGGTCTGAGAGTGTCGGATGGCGCAACTGTAATTTAAAATTTTGTTTTCATGCTAAAAAAGGGAAAAACGGCGCCCATTGCTGGCCGCCGTTTCCATTTTGAGTGTAGTTTAAATGCTACAGCACGTTGTACGGTTTCAGCAACCCCTTGCCGATTTCAACCGCTTCCTCGTTCTTAGGAATGAGGTGGTGGTGACGTTCCGGCAGTGATTTTTCCAAACCTTTGTGCAACATTTCAGGTGTCACGAGCGGTTTCACTGCGAGGAAGCCGCCGAGGATTATCATATTGAACAACTTTGAAATCCCAAGTTCGCTGGCCTTGTCGGCAGCGGCAACCTGATAGATGCTGATGTCTTTGCGGGTCGGGTGGTTGGTGATGCCGTTGGGGTCATAAATCAACAGCCCGCCAGGCTTGACCGCAGACTCGAACTTGTCCATCGACTGCTGGTTGAGGATTATTGCTGTATCAAATTGGTTAAGATACGGTGAGCAGATGCGCTCGTCGCTCAAAATGACGGTGACGTTAGATGTGCCGCCACGCATCTCAGGACCGTAGGAAGGGAGCCAGCTCACTTCCTTGTCCTGCATAATACCGGCGTATGCCAAGATTTTACCCATTGAGAGCACACCCTGACCGCCGAAGCCTGCTATAATTATTTCTTCTGTCATTGTTTTTGATTTTAAAAATTAATTACTTGCTTCTCAATGAGAAACGGGTTTCATTGGGTTGGTCAAAAGTGCTGACTCTCTCCATGAAGTTGGGGGCGAACTTGCCGTCAACCTTCATATCTCCGAGCGGGAAATATTTCAGCGTGTTTTCTTCCATCCATTTGTTTGCCTTCACCGGGGTCATCTTCCAGCCTGAGTTGCAGTTTGAGGTTACCTCTACAAATGAGACTCCCTTGTTGAGTTTCTGGTTCTCAAAAGCCTGACGGATAGCCTTTTTGCACTTGCGCGCCAAAGCCGGTGTATAGACAGCCTGACGGGTTACATAATATGTGCCGGGCAGTTGTGCCAAGACTTCGGTGAGACGCATTGTATGTCCCATCAGTTCGGGATCACGGCCGTATGGGCAGGTTACGGTTTCCATACCTTCGAGGGTTGTAGGAGCCATCTGGCCGCCGGTCATACCGTAGATACCGTTGTTGATGAATATCATTGTAATGTTTTCGCCACGGTTGCAGGCGTGCATCACTTCAGCGCAGCCGATAGAGGCGAGGTCGCCGTCTCCCTGATATGAGAACACGAATGTGTCGGGGCGGAGGCGCTTGATTGCGGAGGCACACGCGGGGGCGCGGCCGTGCGCCGCTTCAACGAAGTCGGTGTCAAAATAGTTGTAGGCCAATACGGAGCATCCGACCGGTGAAATTCCGACTACATTGTCTTGAATGCCCATCTCTTCAATTACTTCGGCGATGATTCTGTGGACAACGCCGTGACCTCAGCCGGGGCAGTAGTGCATAACGTTGTCGGTGAGGACCGGCGTGCGTCTGTACACTAAATTTTCAGGTTTTATTATATCTTCTCTTGTCATGATTTATCTGAATTAAAATTATTTAATCATATTTTTTAATGCCTCGAAAATTTCGACCGGAGTCGGGATGACACCGCCGTAACGTCCGTAATGGATTGTAGGCACTTTGCACTCGACAGCGAGTTTCACGTCTTCTATCATCTGGCCGGCGCTCATCTCCACGCATAATATTTTCTTCATGCGGCCGCCGATTTCCGCAACTGCCTTTTTCGGGAATGGCCATAATGTGATAGGACGGACGAGACCGACCTTAATGCCTTCTGCACGGGCGAGTTCAACGGCTTTCATGCAGATACGTGCTGCGGAGCCGTAAGCCACGAATATATATTCGGCGTCATCGCACTGGATAGCCTCATGGCGTGCGTCTTCAGCTTCGCATTTTCTGTATTTCGCCTGTATTCTTTCGTTAACACCCTCCTGTTTGAGAGAGTCGAGTTCGAGAGAAGTGACGATTGTGCTCTTTTTGCCGGCGCGATGCCCTGTGGCTGCCCACGGACAATGTTCCTCGATGTATTCGTTTGTCCAGCGCGGTTTGTAGTCGTCAATCATGACTTTTTCCATAACCTGACCGATAACGCCGTCAGAAAGGATAGCGACCGGGTTTCTGTATTTGAAAGCGAGGTCGAAGCCAAGTTCCACAAAATCATACATTTCCTGAACTGAAGACGGAGCAAGTGTTATCAGGCGATAATCGCCGTGGCCGCCGCCCTTAGTAGTCTGGAAATAATCAGACTGTGACGGTTGGATGGTGCCGAGGCCTGGGCCGCCGCGGACGACGTTGACGCAGAGAGCCGGAAGTTCGGCGCCGGCGATGTATGAGAGGCCTTCCTGCATCAGTGAGAAACCTGGTGATGAAGAAGAGGTCATAACGCGTTTGCCTGTTGAGGCGCCGGCATACACCATGTTGATAGATGCCAATTCGCTTTCAGCCTGAAGCACAACCATACCGGTTTTCAGATATGGTCTTTCTGCCATAAGATGCTCAAGGACTTCACTTTGAGGAGTGATAGGGTAACCGAAATACCCATCGCAGCCACAACGGATGGCCGCCTCGGCAATGGCTTGATTACCCTTCATTAATTTTAATTCTTTTGCCATATTTTTTTGCTTTAATTGTTGTTTGATAATCAGTGAATTGTGATGAGTGGTTTCGGTTACACCTTGGCGCGGTACACTTCAATAACTCCATCGGGGCAAATGACAGCGCAGTTGGCGCAGCCGATGCAGTCGTCAGGTTTTACCATCTCAAG
>JAGCRI010000078.1 GCA_017964755.1 Bacteroidales bacterium
GCAGCAACAATGTAGGCTGTGGTGCCAATCCCGAAAGTTTTTCTTTTTGGTAGCGGGGGCAGGGCTCGAACCTGCGACCTCCGGGTTATGAGCCCGACGAGCTACCACTGCTCTACCCCGCAGTGAAACGTGCTGCAAAAATACAATTTTTTCTTTAACCGAACACATTTTTGAAAAAATTTTTTCTTTATAATAAATTATTAAAAATTTATTATATATTTGGAAAAACAAAATAACATGAACTCAGACCGCTACCCTATTCTCAAGATGCTAATACCATATATTTTTGGCATTTTTTCAGCATATTTCGGAAATATTCCGAGACAAAACCACTATTTTCTCATTTTACTCATTATTATTTTATTAACAATATCCCACATATTATTCACGAAATTAGCCTACAAGTTGCAATGGATTCCAACGATTTTTCTTCTTGCATCATCATTTACACTCGGATTTTTTCTGACAAACTTCCATTTTTCTCCGAAATTCAACGATGAAGAAGAAAAAAAAATCTCATCAAACAGGCTTTGGGATGCGACAATAATCTCCACACCTGTTGAAAAGGAAAGAAGCGTAAAGGTAATTGCGCAGATACATAACACGCTTTCCGGCCACCCCACAAATGAAAAAGTCATTCTATACATCCGCAAAGACACATCCGCGCTAAAGCTGCAACACGGAGACCGTATTTTAGCAAACACGCGGCTTGAACGGGCACCGCCCCCACAAAACCCCTTCGCCTTCGATAATAGGAAATTTCTGCAACGGCGTGGCATCTATTTCACCGGATTTGTCGAAGCCGGTGGCTGGAGCAAAATCGGCGAATCACCTTCCGTGCAGCGGAAAAGTTCACATCTGCAGGCACTCTTTGCAAGACAATTCAGGCACTCAGGCTTGGAGGGCGAGGAGTACGCAGTGATAACGGCAATACTTCTCGGCAACGATGACACAATGCCACCGACCCTTAAAGCGAGTTATGCGACTGCCGGAGTCAGCCATATTTTGTGCGTTTCGGGGATGCATGTAGGTATTATTTTTATGATAATGAATTTTTTGCTCAAACCTCTCACACTAAACCGCATGACGAACATTATCAAAACAATAATACTACTGCTGTTCATCTGGTTCTACGCAAACATAACAGGTCTATCGCCCTCCGTGACCCGCGCCGCCGCAATGTTCACATTCGTCTCATTCGGGGCGCTGCTCCGGCGCAACACCGACATTTTCCATAGCCTTGCCGCCTCATTAGCCATATTACTGTTTGCAAATCCGCTGCTGATTTTTGAGGTCGGACTACAACTCAGTTATGCCGCAGTATTCGGTATTGTCATTTTCCAACCAATGCTTTCAAAAATATGGCAGCCAAAAACAAAAATCGGGAATTACCTTTGGGGACTTGCCACAGTATCAGTCGCAGCACAAATAAGCACATTCCCCATATCAGTCCACTATTTCGGACAATTCCCGAACTACTTTTTAATCAGCAATTTATCTGTCATATTTCTTTCATTCATAATAGTAATAAGCGGAATCGTAACACTCTTAGCCTCGATAATTCCAAACATCTCAATTATCTGTGGCACAATATTATGTTATGAAATCAAAGCAATGAATTTCATTATCCGGCTTATTGAAAGCCTGCCGTTCTCTCTCACAAATAATATATCATGGACACCGATAGAAGTAATAACACTATACATGTTCATAATTTTCTTTTACATTTTTATTGTGAAAAAGAAAACAAAACACCTTACTCTTTCCATATACGCCCTATCCATCTTTTTGGTTATTAATAATTTAAACTTAATAAAGTCAAAAAACAGAAATGAAATAACATTTTATGCCATTCAAAAACAAAGCTGCATAGGGCTGAACCACAATGGGCAAGGCATACTTGTCGCCGACTCGCTTTTCACAAAAGAAGGGAAAGAGTACAATTTCTCTGTCAAAAACCATGAACTGCGGTGCGGAATCAAAAGCCGCGTTGTGAGCAGTTCTGAGCAAAGTAACGGTGCATGGTATTTTACGAGTGATGACTATATCTGTTTTCTTGGCAAGAGAATTTTCGTACTAAACAACCAGCGTGACATATATTGCTGCAATCCACGGCTCAAGGCCGACTTCCTCCTATTGTCAGGGAATCCGACTGCCACACCGGAAGCAGTAGCTCAGGCCATTGACTTCGGCATGGTTGTTGCTGATGGAGGCTGTTCGCAATATCGGAAGAAAAAGTGGAAAAAATGGTGCACGGATAACAACATACCATACCACGACACAAGCGAATCAGGTTCTTTGACTATATCTGCGAATTAACACCTTTTAAGAAAATAACGACAAAAAGAATAACGTACACACAATTATTTTGTATCTTTGCACAATTAAACAGAAAATTAAAACAATTCATAAAAATCAAAAAAATGAAAAAAATCTTATCACTTATCTGCTGCGGGCTCTTATTCATGGCTTTCAGCGTTAACGCACAAGAGACACTCATCTTGAGCGAAAATTTCGACAACTTCTCTGCAGGTACCGGCTACAGCGGTTCAGGTCCAGGCGCTCTCATCACAAATGCCGACTCGCTGATGCAAATACCTAATCAAGGGTGGACAAGCTACTATCTTTACCCATGTATGGGAAGTATCAAATTAGGCAAGTCCGACCTTGGCGGCTTCGTCTGCACCCCTGCCCTCAACCTCGGCATGGACGGCGGCACTTTCGTCATCCGTTTCAAGGCAATGGCTTGGAAAGGCGACAACACATCAATGAAAATCGTCATTATCAACGATAACCAGAAAGACACAATCGAGGTACACGGTCTGGACAACGTCACAGCAAACGGCACATCATCAAATTTCCTTCCTTTTGAAGTTTACTGCAACAAAGGAACGAGTTCAACAAAAGTCAAGCTGATGAGCTACACAGACAACAAAAGCCGTATTTTCATCGATGACTTGACAATCAGCACCGTAGCCGGCTCGGTCATAACCTACACTCCAGCCACAATTACTTTCAACAATGTGCTTCCTAACGAAAGCGTTACTGACAACATCAAAGTTACAGGATACAATCTGACCGAACAATCATATCAGGTATCTCTTTCAGGAGCAGGTTTTTCGACAACTGTCACATCCATTTTAAAATCCGACCTTGAAAACGGCTATGACATGCCTATCACATTTGCGCCCACTGCACCCAACGTTTACACAGCGATTCTCACAATTGGCAACACCCATACAACACTCATAGGAAACTGCATTGACCTCATTGAAATAGCGACACTTGCTGAATTGAGGGAAAAAGCTCCTGCAACAAATCTTGACAGTGCAATAGCTGATAACATCTTTTACAAATACACAGGAAAAGGTCTTATCACCTCATACGGAAGCAACAAATACGGCTATATGTCAATGACAATCCAAGACGAGACCGCTGCTATTATGGTATATGACCAGAAGGGCGACTTCATCGGCAACCTTGCAAAAGGGCAGCTCATCACCGACCTTATCGGCACATTGACAAACTATTATGGCATAATCGAATTAATTCCGACAAAAGTCATAACGGTTGACGACCCGTTTGCTGACGAATCACAAGTGGTTGCTAAAGAATTGACTATGGCACAGTTGAAAGACAACGATTACATGAAAGACCTGCAGTCACAGCTTGTAGTTGTCAAAAGCGCCACAATCACAAGCAATGGTACTTTTGAAGTGAACAAGAAATACGTTGTTAATGCCGGTGGCACTACAGACTCTATCTTATTCACAATGTATCAGGATGCAGACTTCATAGGCCAAGCCATCCCGAATTGGCTCTCATCACTCAACGGCATTGTTTACTTCACATACGGCAAATATGTCATTATCCCACGTAACATGAACGACATAGTCGGCATTGACGAAATCAACGCCGGATTCAATGTTGAAGTATATCCTAACCCTGTTGTGAATGAGCTCCATTTCAACGGCATTGACCCGACCTCTGTGGAGATTTACAGCGCAGCCGGCACCAAAGTCGCAACTTACGGCAATCTCAAGAACGTTGTTCCTATGGGCACACTCTCATCAGGCACATATTTCGTGAGATTCGTAACCGACAATGGAAGTGCAGTTAAGAAAATAGTCAAATAAGATTCCGATAGCATTTTCTTAAAGAACGAGCCTGCGTGAAGCAGGCTCGTTCTTTTGCAAATAAAAACAAGACATTATGAAAAGCATAAAACTGACTATAGCTCTCACATTTGCAGTGCTTTTAGCAGCTGCACAGCCGCAATTGACGTTTGAAAGCACCTCATACGACTTCGGCAACATCAAGGAAGAAGGAGGCAAAGTCACAGGGCGCTTTATCTTCACGAACACCGGCAACAGCGACCTTATATTGAAAAGTGTACGCCCAAGCTGCGGCTGCACCGCCGCCGACTACACAAAGACGCCTGTGGCACCGGGTGAAAAAGGATTCATAGACGCAACATACGACCCATATAACCGCCCCGGCGGCTTCACAAAAAACATACGTGTAACTACAAACGAGCCGAAATTCAATGATGACAAGGTGCCACCGACAGTCATATACATCAAAGGCTTTGTTGAGCGCCGCCCGCCCACAATTTTCGAACAGAGCGGCTTCAATGCAGGACGCGGCATGATGCGCTTCAGAAAGCCCGAAATCAACCTCCGCCTGCGTAACACAGAAAGTCATACCGACACTGTGAAATTCAAAAACTTCAACACCCGCGCCGTGAAAATCGGACGTTTGGAACTTCCGAAATATATAACCGAAGTGAGCCGCAGTTTTGAAAACACAATCGCTCCTGATGAAATAGGGTTTATCGTGCTGAAATATGATGCCACGCAGCGCAATGACTGGGGAAAACTCCACGACCATATACTTATAAATACTGACGACACCATTGAAGAAAAGAAGATTTTCAAGTACGAAGTAGAAATTATCGAAGATTTCTCTTACCTCAAGCCAAACAGCAAACTGCCTCTCTTTTTCGTTAACCGCAACGAGTATAACTTCGGCCGTATCAAACCTGGCGAAAAAGTAGAATATTCATACGAAATCACAAACAACGGTGAAGCAGACCTCATCGTCAGAAAAATCACGACAAACTACGACTACGTCATAACTTGGAAACTTGAGAGTTACACTATCAAGCCCAAACAGACTGTCAAACTGAACGTTACTTTCGACACCTCGAAAAGACGCGGCAAACAGAACGGCATGCTGACACTAACTACCAACGACCCTGCAAATTCAAGCATTGTGCTCCGTATTTTCGGCGATATCCAACCATGATAACAAAATGAATATCAACGCATATAAAAGCATTTTGAGTTCTCTTCCGGATGGCGTAAAACTGATAGCTGTATCGAAGACAAAGCCGGCAAGCGACATTGAACTGCTGTACAATGAGGGGCAACGGGCTTTCGGAGAAAACAAAGCCCTCGAAATGAGAGACAAGCACGAATCGCTGCCAAAAGACATTGAATGGCATTTCATCGGACATCTGCAAACAAACAAGGTGAAATACATTGCGCCTTTTGTCACAATGATTCACTCAATAGATTCACTTGAGCTATTACAGACAGTGAACAAGCTGGCATTAAAAAACAATCGTGTGATTCCGTGCCTTTTGCAGTTCCACATTGCGACTGAAGAGACAAAATTCGGATTCGACTGGGAGGAGTGCAAATCCATGCTCAATTCAGCTGAGTTCAAGGAATTGCATAACATTGAAATACATGGTGTTATGGGAATGGCGACCTTCACTGATGATAAGCCCCAGATACATTCTGAATTCAAGAAGCTCTACTCATATTTCACCAAACTGAAAGAACAGTTCTTTTCTGATAATGACCGTTTCACGGAAATTTCGATGGGCATGACTGACGACTACCCTATTGCAATTGAAGAACATAGCACAATGATACGCATCGGGAGCGCAATTTTCGGAGCACGAAACTACAACAAACAATAAATGAGGCATTTAGGCACAATTTTACTGCATTTTATCATCCTATTTTGCTGTTTTTTGGCCGGCCGCTGCTGCTTCATCATCGCCAATGCCGCTTTGGTTGAAACCGCTACGATAGGTGGAATTGCAAAAGCATTCATATATGCGCTCCGCCTTGACTTGTCAGCAGCCTGCTATATCATGGCACTGCCTATGATACTATTATCCCTCCACTGTATATCCGGGAAAAAACAGATTCTCACTGTTTTAAAAATCTATATTTCAATTGTGATTTTCGCGTATGCACTCGTTGTCTTTGCCGACATTGCCGTATATAGCGAATGGAGTACCAAGCTGAACTACAAGGCTTTAGTCTATCTTCGACACCCTACCGAAATTGTGAAATCGGCAAGTACCACACACACCTTAACCGTAATTTTCGGGACACTGCTTTTTGCTGCCGCATTTATAATCATTTACCTCAAATTCGCTTTCTATTTTATTGATAATAAAAAGTTTAAAAAGAACTATATATTAGCTGCAATATTGCTGATTGTGGGTGAGCCGCTGCTCTTTGCAGGAATAAGAGGGGGCTTTCAGCAGATACCCATATCACAAAGCGCCGTTTATTATTCCAAATTTCAAGTCCTAAACGATTCGGCAGTAAATCCAGCATGGAATCTCATTCACAGCATACTGAATTTCAGCAAGTTGAACAACAGCAACCCTTATATCTGCATGGAGCCGGGAAAAGCCGAAGCTATAGTTTCAAATCTGCTTGCCGTTGAAACCGATACGACTATAAAAGTGCTGAACAGTACCCCGGAAAATGTAAATGTTGTCATCATTCTGCTGGAAAGTTGGTCGGCAGACCTTATAGAGAGTCTTAGCGGAGAAAAAGGGATCACCCCATTTTTCCATGAACTTGAAAAAGAAGGCCTGCTCTTTACCAATTTTTACGCCAACGGCCATAGGTCACAGCTCGGAATTTCAGCACTTCTAAGCGGATTTCCGCCTGTTCCGGATTTGAGCATTACCGACAACCTTGAAAAATATCCAAAACTGAACAGTATTATCAAAGATGTGAACGGGAGATACTCAACCTCGTTCTGGTTCGGTGGTGATTTGACATACGGAAACCTGCGCACATACCTCATGTCAAACCAATTTGATGTAATCCACGGAGAAGAGGATTTCCCAAAAGATTTGCCACGCGGGAAACTCTCAATTTTTGACAGATATTCTCTTGATTATTACGCAAAAGAGTTAAATAAAGAAAAAAAGCCGTTTTTCAGCATATTTTTTACAGCAAGCACACATTCCCCGTATGACGAGCCGAAAGAAGTCGAGCAACTCACTTGGGACTGCACTGAACTTCAATATCTTAACTCTGCCAAATACACAGACGACTGTCTCAGACAATTCTTTGAAACTGTTGAAAATGAAGAGTGGTATAAAAATACACTGTTCATTTTAGTCGCCGACCACAGCCATACGACACACCTCAAACGCGATTACTATTCATCTGAATACCAACATGTTCCGATGTTATGGATAGGAGAAGTACTAAATGACGGTTTCCGCGGAAAAACAATTGACAAATATTGTTCGCACATTGACATATCAAAAACATTATTGAACCAACTTGGTTTTGATGCCTCGCAATACATTTGGAGTCAAGATATTATGAATCCGTATGCGAAAAGCGCGACACCAGTAGAACTCCCTGGCGGCTTGGGCTGGATAAGTTCCGAAGGATATATCAGATATGACGGACATTCAAAAACATATCCGACCATACGAGGGTATGATAATCCGCAAGCACTTGATTCCGCTAAAACCACACTTTCAGCATATCTGCAAATGCTATACCAACAATATCTTGATATGTAGGATTTTCTTTATATAACACGTGTCTGCACGAATATTTCACGCGAAGACACACAATTAGCAGATATTATCACATCACTTTTTCAGTTATTCATCTAAAAATCTGAAAAATTCCCTTTGCCACAAAATTGCGTTCTGGGGTTTGCTCACGAAATGCGTTTCATCGGGGAAGAAGAGGAAGCGGCTGGGGATTCCTTTCATTTGAGCGACATCAAACGCCTGCATCCCTTCGGTATAAGGAATACGGAAATCGTTGCCGCCGTGTATCACGAGCAGCGGCGTGTCCCAATTCTTCACAAACTTGTGAGGTGAGAAGCTGTAACTTTTCGGAGTGTTCTCCCAATACGGGCCTTCTATGTCGTGGTTCGCGAAAAAGAGTTCCTCAGTTGTGCCGTACCAACTCTCGAAATTGAACATTCCGCAGTGGGCGATGAAAGCCTTAAAGCGTTTCTGGTGATTGCCGGCAAGCCAATAAATGGAGAAGCCGCCGTAACTTGCCCCCACCGCACCGAGACGTTCCTCATCAACGTATGGTTCTTTGGCAAGCGCATCAATGGCCGAAAGATAATCCTTCATGTTCTGGCCGCCGTAGTCGCCGCTAATCTGGTCGTTCCACTCGGAGCCGAAGCCGGGCAGCCCTCGTCTGTTCGGAGCGACAACGATATAGCCGTGCGCTGACATCATCTTAAAGCACCATCTGTATGAAAAGAACTGGCTAACAGCTTGTTGCGGACCACCTTGACAATAGAGGAGTGTCGGATATTTTTTTGTAGAGTCAAAATCAGGCGGAAGAATCACCCACACAAGCATATCCTTGCCGTCAGTGGTTTTCACCCAGCGTTTCACAGTTTCACCCATATTTATCTTATCCAAAATTTCCTTATTTGTGAATGTAAGTTGCTCTTCCTCATCGTTTTGCAGATTTATGGAGAAGATTTCCGCCGGAAGCGAATGTGTAGTTTTGGTCGCAATAAGTTTGTCGCCGGCAAGCACAAGCGAATTGAAATCGTGATCACCACGGGTAAGTTGCGAAATTGTTTCAGCAGCAATGTCAAGTGCAAAAATCTGGTAAGTGGCTTCGATACAACTCAAAAAGTAAATTTTATCCCCTTCCCTACTCCACACAAAATTCTCACCACCATAATCAAATTTTTCACTATAATCTTTTGTTATACCTGTAGAAAAATCATGAATCATAACTCTTTTCTTATCCGACTCAAAGCCAGGCGTTTTCATACTCCACCACACTATTTTAGAGCCATCGGGAGAAAAAACGGGATCCATATCATAACCAAGATTATCTTCTGTCAGATTTTCGGTCTTTCCTGTTTCCAAATCATAGATAAAAACATCGGTATTAGTGCTGACAGCAAAGTCGATGCCTTTGGCGCGTTTGCAGCAATATGCGATTTTCTTTCCGTCTGGGCTCCAAGCTGTTTCCTCCATACCACCGCCACTCGGCACCGGCGCATGGAACTTCTCGCCGGCAAGCAGATCCACAGCATTATCAGGCTCATCGAAAGGTGCCACAAAAAGATGAGCGTATGTGCCGTCAGCCCACGCGTCCCAATGGCGGTACATCAGGTCATCGTAAATCATGGCATTTGCCTGCGGCAGATCAGGATAGCGGTCGGCAATTCTCTGCTCCAAACGCACATTTTTTGTATAAAGGACATTTTTTCCGTCTGGGGAAAATGAAAATCCGTTAATATCGTCTTCAGAGTATGTCAGCTGTTTGCGGTCAGAGCCGTCTGGAGCACAAGTGAAAATCTGCATCAGGCCTCTGTCATCAGGATAAATGAATGCAATCCCCGTTCCGTCAGGGAGCCACGAAGCCTGCAACTCATCAGATTCGGTTGTAGTTATCTTGACAGGAGTACCACCTTCAACGGGCAACGTGTATAACTCCATATTCCCGGTATTCTTCGAATAATCATAATATTTCACACCATAAAGCAGCGTAGAGCCATCTGGCGAAACTGCCGGAGATGACACCCGCCCCATATACCACAGAATCTCTTCAGTGAGAATCCCTTTTGAAAAATCAGGTTCCTGCCTATTCTCTTTAGTGATAATATCCTGAAAAGGCTCACCCATATCTACATTATTGTTTTTGCATCCGGTAAACATAATTGGCAACAATAGTAAAAAAAACAGATTCTTTTTCATAAATTTATAATTGTTAATTTAATTCAAGTGTATAAGGAATATTCAGTTTAAGGTTTTTAACAAACTTGTCTGGATAGACAGAAAGCTGGTAATTATTGAAATCTGAATCGCAGGCGTCCCCTGCACCAAGAAGGCGTATCACGAGCGGTACAGGTTGGGAGGAAGTATTTTCCTGCTCGTTTTTTGACAACTTGGAAGAATCGGTGATAATCTTCTGCAAATCCTTAGCCAATTGCACAGATATGGAATGAATCCCGAAACATAGGGTAATGGATTTGCACAACTTGGCGTATGCGTCATAAAGATGAAACATATCAACAATTTTCAGTTCGAGGATGCGGTTTCCGTCACGGTCGGCGAACGGGCGGGGTTCGACACGCGCCTTGACGAAAAGCATTGCACCGCTCTGGTTCAAAAATGGAGCGAACTTTCCGACTTGTTCTCCAAAAAAACCTATGTCGAAAGATGTGTTATAATCCTCCAAAGTCATAAAGGCGTAATCCTTATTGTTTTTCTGCGAGACACCTTTTCTGACACTTGTAACAGTGCCTACAAAAGCGAGGTTCTTGTTTGCGAAAGGCGCGAGTCCGGCATTGAGCTGTGCCAAGTTAACATTGGCATAATGTTCAATAATAGTCTTATAAGTATCAAGCGGATGACCTGAGATATAGAAACCTGCGACATCCTTTTCATTACGGGCACTTTCTATCAAAGACCACGGCTCGCACTGTGGGATTGTAGGATAAGCCATTTCAGCCATTTCCGGTATATCATCAAACATGGATATCTGGTTTTGAGCCGCATTAGACTGTGTCTGGGTGCCGTATGTCACCAATTTGTCAAGAAATGTACGGCCGTCCTTATCCTCAACGAAAAACTGCGCTCTGTGAATATCTCCGAAACCGTCGAAGGCCCCCGCACGAGCCATCGCTTCTATGCATCGTTTGTTACAGTCTTTCAGATTAATGCGTTTCATAAAGTCGAAGATATTGGTAAAGTTGCCGTTCTCCTCACGTTCCTTTATCACAGCCTCAGCGGCACCCGCCCCCATACCTTTCAGCGCAGCTAACCCGAAACGGATACTTCCCTCCTTATTGACAGTGAACATCAGGTCCGACTCGTTAATATCAGGACCTAAGACATTGATTCCTGCGCGGCGTGCGTCTTCGGTCAGTTTCGTTATTTCCGTAATATTATCCAAGTTATTGGTAAGGTTCGCCGCCATAAACTCCGCACGGTAGTGGGCTTTAAGCCAAGCTGTCTGATAAGACACAAAAGCATAGCACGTTGCGTGCGACTTGTTAAAAGCGTAAGATGCGAACTTTTCCCACTCAGCCCAAATGTCCTCCAAATCCTTCTTCTGATGGTCGCGCTGCATACCGCCTTGCAGGAACTTTCCTTTCAATTCGTTCATAAGGCTTATCTTCTTCTTGCCCATAGCCTTACGCAGCGTGTCAGCTTCGCCTGGTGTGAACCCTGCAAGCAGCTGCGACAAAAGCATGACCTGCTCCTGATAAACGGTGATTCCGTATGTGATATCAAGATACTTACCCATTTCGGGAATACGGTATGAAATTTCCTCCTTGCCTTGTTTTCTGTTAATGAATGACGGAATGTTATCCATCGGGCCGGGGCGGTAGAGAGACACCATTGCTATAATATCCTCAAAACGCTGGGGCTGCAGCTCCTGAAGATATTTGCGCATTCCGTTGCTTTCAAACTGGAACACTGCAGTTGTATCGCCAGATGAGAAAAGCTCGAAAGTCTTGGCATCGTCTAACGGCACCGCATCAATGTCAATTTCCTTGTCGAAGCGTTTTTTAATGTTATATAGTGCGCTTTCTATGATATTCAATGTCTTAAGTCCGAGAAAGTCCATTTTGAGGAGGCCGGCAGATTCCACGATACTGCCCTCATACTCTGTGACAAGTTTGCCGTCAGCGGTGCAAAGTGGCACCGCATCAAAAAGGTTGTCGCGCCCGATGATGACGCCGCAGGCATGAACTCCACGGTTACGGATTGTGCCCTCCAGCTTTATGGCAAGCTGCAAGGTCTTTTTCACATTCGGAGAGCCATGATCCAATTCATTCTGCAACTCAGGCACCTCCTTAAATGCGCTTTGCAAAGTCACTTTCGGCCCTGTGGGAATCAATCCCGACAGACGGTTTGCTTCAGCCACTGAAAGACCGAGGTGGCGGGCGCAGTCTTTAACCGCCGACTTAGCTGCAAGAGTTCCGAAGGTTACTATCTGGGCGACACGTTCAACACCGTATTTGTCAATGACGTACTGTATCACCTTGCCGCGCCCCGCATCGTCAATGTCAATATCAATATCAGGCATCGAAATACGGTCGGGGTTGAGGAAACGCTCAAACAGGAGGTCATACTTTATCGGGTCGATGTTAGTGATTCCGAGGCAGTAAGCAATGGCCGAGCCCGCTGCCGAGCCACGTCCTGGCCCGAAGCGGATTCCCATTTTCTTCCCAGCATTTATAAAGTCGTGAACTATAAGGAAATACCCCGGGAAGCCCATTTTCTTCACCGTTCCCAACTCAAATTCAAGACGTTGCTTTATCACATCGTCCATCTCTGGCCAGCGGTGTTTTGCACCTTCGTAGGTAAGGTATTCAAAATAGTCGTATTCGTCCTTAAAGCCTTCAGGCACATCAAATTTCGGCGTTGCCGGCTGTTTCACCGAAAGTTTCAGCACTTCAACCTTGTCAACGATATGCTGGGTATTCATAATGGCCTCCGGAAAGTCCTCAAAGAGTTCCTCCATTTCGGCAGTTGTCTTGAAATACTCCTGCCCAGAATACATCATACCGTTATCGGCGTCCTCATCTTGTTTTGACGCGTCAGCATCATTAAAATCCTTGCCCGTATTAATGCAGATAAGCATTTTATGAGCTTCAAAATCGTCCTTGTTCAAAAAATGGACATCGTTGGTGGCGATACAACGCACCTGATATTTCTTTGACAGTACTTTCAGCGCTTCATTCACGAGATGCTGCTCGCCGTGGCCGTTGCGCTGCAGCTCAAGGTAATAGTCATTTCCGTAGATTGACTTGAACTCTTCTATAATTTTCCCGGCCGC
This sequence comes from Bacteroidales bacterium, assembly GCA_017964755.1. Taxonomy (GTDB): domain Bacteria; phylum Bacteroidota; class Bacteroidia; order Bacteroidales; family WCHB1-69; genus RUG11942. Next base: position 13,119 of record JAGCRI010000078.1, read on the forward strand.
TTCAAGGTCCATAGAAATGGGGATTTCATCCTTGTTAGGCACAAAATTATATTTCATGATAGCCTGCGGCAGTTCACCGCCAAGGCAGGCCGAACAGGCGATAATCCCTTCAGAATACTTACGAAGCAGTTCCTTGTCAACACGTGGAGTGTAATACATACCCTCACTAAAGCCAAGTGAGACAAGTTTCGACAGGTTACGGTACCCCTGCCAAGTCTTTGCGAGCAAAACGAGGTGATAGCCGCTGCGGTCATCCTTCACTTTCGGGTCCTTATCAAAGCGTGTACGCCTTGCGACATAAACCTCGCAGCCTATGATAGCCTTCATCGGATCATCGGAATGATTGGCATTGAATTTTTCAACCTCTGACACAAAAGTGAAAACCCCGAACATATTGCCGTGGTCGGTGATGGCAATGGCACGCTGCCCGTCATCGTATGCTTTCTGTATCATGGCTGGAATCTTCGTCATCCCGTCCAAGATTGAATATTCGGTATGAACGTGTAGGTGCGCGAAACGGCTCATATATCTCTCTGGTTTAAAATGATTTATAAATAACTTTTAGGTTTTTCAAAGTTACAAAAAAACAAAAACATTTCCGGCATTGTTGATAAGTTTGAATAAAAAAAAACGCCATCTTTTCAGATGGCGTTTTCTCTAACTCGCTTAATCGAATTATTCAGCAGGAGTTTCAGCAACTTCGCCTTCTTGAGCAACTTCGCCTTCAGCTTCTACGTTAGCTGTTTCCTCTTCTTGAGCTTCAGGAACAACTTCTTCATTTGCAACTACTTCTTCTGTCTGAGGTTCTTCTGCGGGTTTCTGACCACATGCTGCGAAAACGAATGCAGCAACTGCGAAAATAGCAAGTAATTTTTTCATTTTTCCTTTTTTTTAATTGTTGTTTTAAAATGTTTTTATGGCTGCAAAATTACACATTATTTTTAAGGTCATTCATTAAAATTGAATAAAATAAGTTAAATAATGTTAACAGTCGATTATTGTACACCAGCCGTACTTGTCTTCGACCTCGCCATA
>JAGCRI010000009.1 GCA_017964755.1 Bacteroidales bacterium
CAGCACTCCCGCGACGGTCACGAAATTGGTGATGCTCAGCACCAGCGGCGACCGCCGCCGCACCGATGTAGGTGATTGCTACCCCCTCCGCCGCCTCATCGTGATTGAGGTTTTGAAGAATGCCGTCAATTCGTTTTACAAGTTCTGTGTTATGGTATGTGTCTCCTGATGGGTGGTATGGGGTTACGAAAAGTATCAGTGATTTCAGGTCTTTTGAAAAAAAGTAGCCGTCGTATGTCGTGTATTGGTCGCTGATTTGGAATTGCTGGAGTTGCTGCAGCACCGGCGCCGCAATGTGCAGCGGGTCGGCGGAAATTGACTGCCGGTACAGGGCTGCCATAGGTGACGAAAGCATCTCCTTGTCCTGACGCAGAGCCGCAGCTATGTTGTCACTCGTGAGCAGCGTGTCTAACCGCGCGTAATCGCCATCTGACATGAAATAGGGGAGGTTCTCGTACACAAAATCCATAATGTCGGCAATTTGTGTCTCATCAACCATGTAGTTGCAATCTCTGATTAGCGAATCTTCCGTAAGAACTGACAGCTCTTCAGCGAGTTTGTCGGCTGTTTCGGTCAGCAGGTCGGGGTCGGTTTCAGCAGTGGAGTCTGTTTGTGATAATTTGAATATTATCTTGTCGGCAGAGTTTATGTTTCTGAAAACGAAGTTTATGCGGTTGGCTTCTTTGTTTTTTGGCAGCACGTTCATTATGTTCTCATCCATTTGCAGTTGCAAAGCCAAGATTATGGAGATGATTGTCAGGACAGACAGAATGCCGAAGAGAAAGAATTTATGTTTCCTGAAATAGTGGTATATGGAGACAAAGAAATTTCTCATTCTGCTGAATTTTTTAAAAATGCAAATTTACAAAAAAGAGGTGAGATTTTGGAGTTTTACATTAACTATTATGCGTATTTTTGCAAAAGGGTAAAAAAATGGCATTTTAATTGTTAAATGAAATATAGTCATGGATATAAATAAGATTATCAGAGATATACGGAATTGGTTCATGGTTTGTTTGGGCATAGCGATACTCTCTTTCGGGTGGACGGCGTTCCTATTGCCGCATAAGATAACAGGCGGCGGGGTCAGCGGCATTGCGGCGGTCATCTATTTTGCGACAGGGTTGCCGGTCGGTGTTTCCACGCTTTTGGTAAATGTGCTTCTTGTTGCGGCGGCGTGGAAGGTCTTGGGCCGGAAATTCTGCGTGAACACTATAATCTGTTCGGCAATAATGTCACTATTCATGCACATAGGGCAGATGATGTTCACGGAGCCCATAGTCCCTGATATGTTCATGTGCGCCATTATGGGGGCGGCGTTGGCTGGCATCGGCGGCGCAATTGCCATCAACTATGGCGGAAATACGGGCGGCTCTGACATCGTTGCCATCATGATACGTAAGTACAGGAATATTTCATACGGTACCATCACACTCTATTTCAATATAATAGTTGTGGTCTCATCTTACTTCACGGTGTGGGATGTGCAGAAACTTGTTTATAGTTTTGTGGTAATGTTCGCCTATACTTTTTTCGCCGATATGGTTATCAATGGCTACAATCAGACCTACCAGTTTTTTGTTTTTTCCTCTAAAAACCATGAAATTGCCAAAAAGATAAACGAGGAGCTAAAACGCGGGGCAACTTTTCTGAAAGGCACCGGATCATACACAGGTGAGCCTGTTGAGGTGTTGCTGATTGTGGCGCATCGTTCTGATAAAGTCCGTATTATCCGTATAATAAAGGAGATAGATGACACTTCCTTTATAAGTATCTCTAACACAAAAAGTGTCTTCGGCAAGAATTTTGAAAAAATAAAGGTCTGATTTCTATTATGAATAAAGAAGATAAATACAAATCCTTATTACCGCAAATTGAAGCACTTGTGGCAGGTGAGCGCGACTTGATTGCCAATATGGCGAATGTGGTGGCTCTTTTGCATGAAACGTTTGGATTCTGGTGGACTGGATTCTATCGTGTGGATCGTGATGAGCTTGTATTAGGCCCGTTCCAAGGTCATGTTGCCTGCCTGCGTATTCCTTTTGGGCGAGGCGTATGCGGCACTGCATGGCAACGGCGTGAAACAGTCATTGTACCTGATGTACATGAGTTCGCTGGACACATAGCCTGTTCTTCTGCTTCAAACAGCGAAATTGTTGTTCCTGTTTTTTGTGATGATACGGTCATAGCACTCCTTGATATTGACAGTACCGATTATGATACATTCGATGAAACAGACAAATTTTATTTGGAACAGATGATGAGATTATTATAGTTATGTTAGTTTGAACTCTTGTTACACAATGCCGTCAAGGTCAAGATAGAAACATTTTGCTCCATCGCAAAAAGTGCAAAGCGAGCTTTCAAAATCTCGTATAATTCACTTGTTGTGAGTTCAAAAAAGTTTTTGATTACTATTATGTCAGATGTCATATATGTAAATTTATAATTTTGAGGCTTCCCGATACCAAAGTCATTCTTTAATTATTGTGTTTTGTCTTTTGCATTTTTCAAAAAAACATTTGCAAAAATGCATTTACTTTCTAAAACCACAGCAACCATGCCGAAACAGACCCTTTATTTCACCCATCCTGCGGAGTTGTCGCTCCATAACGGACAGCTTAAAATCCGGTTGTCTGATGAAAGCGAGCACTTACGGCCGATCGAAGACCTTCGCATCCTTATTATTGACCATCATTCCGTACATTTCACCGTCCCACTACTGACGAAATTATCGGAGAATAATGTCTCCATGGTGTTTTGTAACGAAAGTCACCTCCCTGTGACGATGACAATGGATTTTGACTCCAACTGCAGGCAGACAAAATACTATCGCGGTCAGTTGGAGGCGGGACTGCCTATGAAAAAGCGGATTTGGAAACAGATTATAGAACACAAAATACATAATCAGGCACGGCTGCTTGACAAATTAGGACTTGACGGCAGTTGTCTCAAGCCTTATTATTCCAATGTCAGAAGTGGCGACAGCAGTAATCGTGAAGGCATTTCAGCCAAGGTATATTGGCGAAAACTGTTTGGTCGGGAATTTGTAAGAGATCGCTTCGCCCCACCGCCAAACAATATGTTAAACTATGGCTATGCGCTGTTGCGTTCGTATATGGCACGTGCGGTTATGGATGCAGGCCTATTGCCGGGGATTGGCATTTTTCACTGCAATTATTACAATGCGTTTCCTTTGGTGGATGACTTAATGGAACCGTATAGGCCGTATGTTGATGAGCAGGTATTTGCACTATATGCTGTTGGGGTATGTGAAATCACCCGACAATGCAAGCAGGTTTTACTTGAGCTATTTTATTCTGAATTGAGTTTCGACATGTTTTCGGAAACAGCGCATTCGTTAGCCGGAATTTATTCGCACACAGGGAATTATATTGTATATCCTTCATTAAAATAGTCATGTGGATATTTGTAACGATAGATTTTTCACAAACGCGTTCAGGCAGGAAGTTGAGGGAAACATTTTGCAGGTATTTGGCACGGGACGGGTTCACCATGTTAAATAGGAACACGTGGTTGCGATATTGCACCACAACCGGAAATGCCCTTAAGCATAGGGAGCGGGTGAAGCAGGCAATTCCCATGAGCAGTTGTGTGACACTAATATTGGTAGCCGACAAACAGTACGAGCAAGTATATAACCATTACGGTCGTGGTTCACGGCGGAAAAAGGATTCAGAATTGCCTTCAATTCCTGATATGATTGAATTTTTTTAATAAAAATACAATGTAAAAGCTTTATTATAAGGTATATACGATTCATAGGTGATATCAATTGGGAAAATTGGTTAAGGTAAAACGTTACCTCTATCTTCGTGTTGTCGCTGTTGATGTGGGTGGCTTTCACGGCCACCTTCACATCATCTGCCAGCGTGTATTTCAGAGAATCCTTGATCAGGTTGCGGGTCGGGTCAAAAGTGATTGTGTTGTACTGGCTGAACTGTTTCTTGTTGATGAGCGCATAGAACGTGCCGTCCTGAAAATATCCGTAGAACCAGTCAAACTGTTTCCCCAGATTGTCAAGGAATCCGCTCAAGGTTCCCGCGCCCACCGTCACCGTTCCGAAGTCGATTTTGTCGGGGCACTCCACCTTCAGTCCGGGAACGTAGCGTTTCAGGAAAGCCGCAATGTCAAAGTTCGGGATCACCTCAGCTTTCACCTCTGTGGTCTTGAACA
>JAGCRI010000079.1 GCA_017964755.1 Bacteroidales bacterium
AATCCGGAAATTTGCAAACAGATAGAACCGTTTGGCAGGGAGTGGGTTATCCGTGCAACAGGCACAGTGACAGAACGTTACAGCAAGAATAAGAATATTCCTACAGGCGATATTGAAATTCTTGTTACTTCCATTGAGGTGCTTAACGCTTCGCAGGTGCCGCCATTCACCATTGAAGACGAATCTGACGGCGGTGACGAACTCCGCTTGAAGTACCGCTATCTTGACTTGAGACGTAATCCTTTGAAAAAGAATCTTTTATTCAGACATAAATTGGCGATAGAGATTCGTAACTATATGAATAATCTCGGATTTATGGAGATTGAGACTCCAATGCTGATTAACTCCACACCTGAGGGAGCGCGCGACTTTGTTGTCCCCTCACGCGTCAATCCGGGCGAATTTTATGCGTTGCCCCAGTCACCGCAGACTTTCAAGCAGCTGCTGATGATGGCCGGCTACGACCGTTATTTCCAGATAGTGAAATGCTTCCGCGATGAAGACCTCCGCGCCGACCGCCAGCCGGAATTTACTCAGGTTGACTGCGAAATGTCGTTTGTGGAACAGGAAGATGTGCTTGAGACTTTTGAAGGGCTTATTAGACATATCTTTAAAAAAGTGAAAAACATTGATCTGCCGAAACTTGAAAGGATAACTTGGCACGATGCAATGAAATATTACGGCTCCGATAAGCCGGATATGCGCTTCGATATGAAATTTGTGGAACTCAATGATGTGCTGCAACATCGTGATTTCAAAGTATTTAACGAAGCAGAACTTGTTGCCGGGATTGTGGCAAAAGGCTGCGGCAACTACACGCGCAAACAACTTGACGGGCTGACAGAATTTGTGCGCCGTCCGCAAGTTGGAGCAGGCGGACTTGTCTATATTCTTTGTAATCAAGACGGTACGTTCAAATCTTCTGTTGACAAATTCTACAATGCAGACGATTTGAAGGCTGTGGCTGAAAAGTGCCACGCCGAAGCTGGTGACCTTATTCTGATAATGGCTGGCAAGAAACTGAAAACACAGAAGCAACTTTGCGAGCTCCGTCTCGAGATGGGCAACCGCCTCGGTCTTCGCAAAGCTGGAGAATATAAAGTACTGTGGGTCATTGACTTTCCGCTGTTAGAATGGGACGAAGAGACACAACGCTACTACGCCATGCACCACCCGTTCACCGCGCCGAAACCCGAACACGAAGCCATGCTCGAAAGCAATCCGGGAGAAGTGAACGCCAACGCCTACGACCTTGTCATCAACGGCAATGAAATCGGCGGCGGCTCTATCCGTATCCACGACAGGAAACTGCAACAACGTATGTTTAAGGTGCTTGGCCTTTCTGAAGAGGAGACAGAACGTAAATTCTCGTGTCTGCTCAACGCTTTCCAGTACGGCTGTCCGCCACACGGAGGCTTGGCTTTCGGCTTCGACAGGCTCTGCGCGATTTTGTCGGACTGCGATTCAATCCGCGACTTCATCGCCTTCCCGAAGAACAACGCAGCCCGCGACACTATGTGCAATGCGCCGTCAATTATTTCGCAAGAACAACTTGATGAATTGTGTATAGAATTGAAAAAATAATTTTTTTGTGCAACTTTTTTTTCAAAAAAACATCTACAATATAGTATTTTAGTTATCTTTGCAAGTTTTATTGTGAAAAATTTTTATAAAAATTCAAATTTATGAAGAAAATTATATTTGCGTTACTTTCATCAGTTCTGGTTTTGACGGGGCTTGGCACATTCGCACAATCCACAGATGACTGTTTGGATTACACAAATCTTTACAGTCCTAATGTACGTTGCTACACCGGAGATTTTTGGAATCCGATGCAATCGATGGGTGTTGTAAGCGGACGTCACACCGTAATGACTTCAGGAACAGATAATTACTCGAACCTTTCTTGTGTAGCACCTGGTGAAACATCTTCAATCCGTTTAGGGAATAGCAGCACCGGTGCACAGGCTGAAGCCATAGAATACACATACACAGTTGACACGAACCAGTATGACCTTTTGATTTTAAAATACACCGCTGTCATGCAGGACCCGAGCCACTCAGCATCAGAGCAGCCGCGTTTCACATTCCAGCTTTTAAACTCGTGGGGCACCGAAGTTGACCCTATCTGCAGTTCTGCAGACTTTATCGCCGGTAACTCAACACAAGGCTGGCACGGAAGCAGCGTTCTCTGGAAAGACTGGACAACAGTAGGATTCGATGTTTCTGCATATCACGGACAGACAATTAAAATCCGTCTAACCACATACGATTGCAGCCAATACGGTCACTTCGGTTACGCCTATTTCTTCCTCGGCTGCGCACAACGAAAACTCAAAATCAAGGCTTGCGGACAAGTGAGCGAAGCCACATTCACCGCTCCTGACGGGTTCAACTACAGCTGGTACTGGGGATCAAATCCCGGAAGCCCTATTTCTTCAAACCAGAGTGTAACCGTCCAGACAGACAGTAGCGATGTTTTGTACTGCACAGTGTCGTACAAGGAAAATGCGAACTGCAAGTTCAACTTGTCATCCAGTGTTCAGACACGTTATCCGTTGGCTGACTTCAACTGGAATGTTGAGAAATGCTTCACTGCTATCAGTTTTGACAACACCAGTGTCGTAACCCCGACATGGCACGGCACCCCAGACAGTAACGCAGTAGCGTGCGAAAATTCCATATGGAATTTCGGCAATGGTCAGGGTTCCACAACATACGTCCCCGATACTATTCCATATCCTGGACCAGGCTCTTACCAAGTAACTCTTATTTCAAGTATTCCTGGTCTTTCGGGTGACTGCTATGACACTATAACAAAGACTGTTTCTATTCCTCCGTATAATCCGACACTGACAGGTGATACGCTCATCTGCAAAGAAAACTCAGGGACATTCACCGCAGGCGGTAGCGTTGATTACATCTGGAGCTACCAGAACCTTACCACACCGTCAATCACAGTGCCCGACAGCGGCTTGTATTTTGTACAGGTAATTGACACAGCACATGCTTGTTTAGACACATTATATATACATCTAAGATATTTTGATGATTTTGTTGTTGACCTCGGTCCCGATACAATGGTCTGCGGCTGTGGGGATGGCAGTGTGGTCCCTTGCCACACATTAGACGCCTACGACCCCTCACGACCTGACGCGACATACGTCTGGAATATAGGCGCAACCACCTCGGCTATTCAAACTCCAACCGAAGGCACCTATGTAGTAACCGTAACCAATTCCCATGCCTGCTCAAATTCAGACACCGTCAACATAACATTTTATCCGACATGGAAACCAGACCTCGGCCCCGACTCTATATTGTGCGACTTGGCAACGTTGGTACTTGATGCTGAAACTCCGGGCATTAACGGCGACACAGCCCTCTATCTCTGGATTGACGGCTCAACTAACAAAACATACACTGTTCAGCCTAATGGCGGTGACTATTGGGTCATTGTAACAGATATGTGCTATGGTTTCTCTGATACAATCAATATTGACTATCTGCAAATACCTGATTTACACATAGGTAACGACACTGTGCTTTGCTACGGCGACCCGCTCGTACTTGACGCATATACACGCGCTTACACATATTATTGGGAATACGACGGTTCAACAAACGAAACCTTCTTCCCGACAGAAACAGGCGCATATACTTGTACTATAAGCGGTTACTGCGGCTCAACAAGTTCAACTGTCAATGTTGAGTTTAAAGATTGTAACATCATTGTCCCGAATGTTTACACACCTAACGGTGACGGTGTCAATGATTTCTTTGAAATTGATTTTTATGACGGATTTGAATTTGACATATTCTCATTCTCAGTACACATTTACGACAGATGGGGAAAACTGATGTACCACTCATTGGATCCTGACTTCAAATGGGATGGCAACGAATCAGGTTCCAAAGCCTCTGACGGTGTTTACTATTGGGTAATAACATTCTCAACACAAGGTGGTATTTACAGAGAGCTCAATGGTTCAGTAACTCGAATTTCATCAAAATAAACCTTTGATATACAAATAAATACTATAAGACGGACAAACAAATCCGTCTTTTTTTATAACTATTTTGGAAGATATGAAAAGAAAAATCCTTGTAATATACACCGGCGGAACAATCGGTATGATGAAAAACCGGGAAACAGGCTCTTTGGAGCCGTTCCCATTTGACGACATATACACTCATCTGCCGATGCTGCACCTAATTGATGCAAAAGTGGATTTTGATGTTATGCAGCCGCTAATAGATTCGTCTGACACCAACCATGAATTTTGGGTTAAGTTAGCCACACATATATACAACAAATATGACAATTATGACGGTTTTGTCGTCTTGCACGGAACAGATACGATGGCCTACACGGCTTCAGCACTATGCTTTCTGCTTGAGAACTTGGGCAAACCTGTGATATTGACCGGCTCGCAGCTGCCGCTGGGCGTAATGAGGACAGACGGGCGTGAGAACATACTTAACTCAATAGAGATTGCCGCCGACACAAAAGACGGCCAGCCTTGTGTCCCTGAAGTCTGCATATATTTTGAGAACTCGCTATACCGAGGGAATCGCGCATACAAGGACAACGCCGAACATTTCAACGCATTCACATCATCAAACTATCCGAAATTGGCAGAGGTAGGCGTCTTCATCAAATACAACCGCCAATACATACGCCGCCAGCCGACCGAAAAACTTATACTTCACACCAAAATGGACGACAACATCGCCATATTGAAGCTATATCCGGGAATCACCGACAAAGCTGTTTCAACACTATTCAGCACCCCGAAACTGCGCGCAGTGATAATGGAGACATTCGGTGCAGGCAACGCTCCCAGCAACGCCAAATTCCTGAATTTGCTGAAAGAGGCTGTAAACAAAGGTATTATCATCGTCAACGTAACCCAGTGCAAAGGTGGCGGTGCTGTAGAGTTAGGAAAATATGCCACCAGTCTTGAACTGCGCAATTTGGGCATTGTCAGCGGACACGACATAACCACGGAGGCGGCAGTCTCAAAACTCATGTATCTTCTCGGCGAAGGGCTAACCAATGAAGACGTGAAAAAGTGGATGGAGATTCCGCTTCGCGGTGAAATCACTATTGACTAACTGCCAATACGTTTCTCATGAAGCTGCTAACTCCCGAAACCGTTCAATTTATTAAAGAGCATCTCAATGATGATGTAGCAGCACTTGCGCTACACCACAAAAAAAATCCCTGCATTGATTTCGAGGAGGCTTTTACACAAATCTCAGGATTCCAAAAAGCGAAAAACAAATTGCCGCTACTCGCCTCAAACAGCAATATCCGCTACCCTAAAACACTTTCCTTGGAGCAGTGTTCATCTGAAACAACCGCTAATTTCAAAGCAGGCATTTTTAAAGGCAGCACGCTCCTTGACCTGACAGGTGGGTTCGGAATTGATTCAATCGCTTTTTCAAAACAGTTCGATAAAATTTTTTATGTTGAGAAAGACCCTGAGTTATGTGGAATTATGGAATATAACTGCACACAACTTGGCATAAACAACATTAATATCATCAATGATGAAGCTGAAACCGCTATTTTGCGCGCTCCAAATGTTGACGTGATATATCTTGACCCATCGCGGCGCACCGACAAAAACGAGAAAGTATTCCGCCTTGAGCACTGTTCCCCAAATATTCTGACACTAATGCCGCTTCTTAAAGAGAAAGCCTCTATGGGCATATTGTGCAAACTCTCTCCCATAGCCGATATCAAAAGCACATGTTCCCTACTGCCGTCTGTAACCTCACTTTGGATTGTTTCAGCAAAAAACGAATGTAAAGAACTATTGTGCGCCATTGACTTAAAGACTCATCATCCTACGGAGCCAACAATAGAAGCCATTGACATCAATAATGACAAACTGACGAGGTTCACATTCACTTTTTCAGAAGAGGCATATGCAAAACCGATATACGCGGATTGTGTCATGAAATATCTGTACGAACCGTTAACGCCGTTGCTTAAAGCCGGTGCATTCAAATTACTATCAGAACGTTTCAAACTCCAAAAACTGCACCAACACACCCACTTATACACTTCAGACATTTTGCAACCAGATTTTCCAGGCAATATTTTTAAAACAGAAGCTGTATTATCTTTCAATAAGAAAGAATTAAAGAAACACCTCCCTGCATTAAACGGCTGCTGTCTGAAAGTCCGCAATTTTCCTATGTCGGTTGACTCTTTGTCCAAACAATTGTGCTTCAATGCGCGTGGAGAAGGCGACCGTTGTCTTTTTGCCACAACGCTGTCAGATGAAAAGCATTTACTGATTTTGGGCACCCGTCAAAAGATATCATAAGATCCCATCATCAGAGAAGCTGTAACAATAGTCGTTGTAAATGATAATATGGTCTAACAAACTTATATTCAACATTGCAGCAATATTCTTAATCTGTTGTGTCAATTGTATGTCCTTCTGGCTCGGTCTCAAATCCCCGGAAGGATGGTTATGGCACAACACTATGGCTGTTGCCGAGAGTTCGATAGCACGCTTCATAATCAATCTGACATCAACAGTTGTAGAAGTCAGTCCGCCTTTTCCGACATTCTCTGTACGCAACAGAGTAGCTGAATGGTTCAAATAAATGACCCAAAACTCCTCATGTGGCAAGTTAAAGAATTTCCCTTGCATAAGCTCAAGGACATCGGCAGAAGTTGTTATTTTCCGTTGTTTTGTAACCTTTTCAGCGCGTCTTCTTTGTCCCAGTTCAAACGCTGTCTGAATAGTAATTGCCTTCACGATACCAATACCGGTAATCCCCATAAGTTCTTCAATACTTTTTTCAGACAATGAGTTCAAACTATTATGGTTCAACAGCAGAAGCCTCTTTGCCAAATCTAACGCAGATTCATCAGATGACCCATTACGCAATAGTATTGCTATTAATTCCGCATCTGTAAGCGAAGATTTTCCTTTAGCAAGAAATTTTTCACGAGGTCGGTCAGACGTTGCCCACTGCGGAATTGTCAGTTTACTGTCATTTTTCATTAATTTTGATGATTATACAAGTTGTTGCCGTTTAAGTAGATAAGGTAGTAGTATCTGATCAAAGCCTTTTGTTATGTCAGCTGCGACCATGTCAATTTGGTATTGTCCGCATTTTAACGTCAGTTCTCTGAAAAAGTCACCAACAATATGCCTGTAATAATCGCGTATTTCGTTAGAGTGTATCTTCACCTCCCCACCTGATTCCATGTCAACAAAACGATATAATCTGTTTTCAAATGCAAAATCAAACTCCATTTTTTTATGATATGTGTGAAAAAGGAGCACTTCATGCTTATTATGTTTTAGGTGCTGTAACGCCAGCAGAAGCTCTTCGGTCGGGGCTTGCGATTCAAACATATCGCTGAAAATAACCACAAGTGAACGCTTATGAATCTGCTCCGCGATACGATGCAGAGTGTCAGTAACCATGGTTTTCCGCTGCACTTCTTTAGAAATAGGCTGGAGTATTTTCTCAAGTTCCCTATATAGCATTTTTTGGTGCGTATCCCCACCACGCGCCGGTGTGTGCAATTCCAATTTGTCTGAAAAAACACTCAACCCGACTGCATCTCTCTGATTCTTGAAAATCTGCATCAATGCAGCTGCTGCATATACTGAGAACATTATTTTATTGGGTTCAGCAAGTGTGTACTTTTCCTGAATCGGGAAATACATTGACGATGAATTGTCAATTATGATATGACAACGCAAATTTGTCTCTTCTTCATAGCGCTTTACAAACAACTTGTCAGTCTTGGCAAAGAGTTTCCAGTCTATATGCTTTGTCGGTTCACCGGTATTGTACTGCCTGTGTTCCGCGAACTCCACTGAAAATCCGTGCAGAGGGCTTTTATGAATACCTGTTATAAACCCCTCCACCACCTGTTTCGCCACAAACTCCAAGTTGTCGTATTGTGTTAGCTGTGATAAATCAATCTGTACTGCCATTTGTCATAATTTTAAAAGGCAAAAATACAATTTATTGTCGGTTTGGAGAGTTCACTCCCTCAAAAAGTGCTGTACCATCTCTCTGAAATTGTCATCAATCACATTTTGGCAACTATTGTCGCTGAATATGTCTGACGGGCCAAAACTCATATAACCGTTTTGAGTTTTGTTGAGCAAAATCACTTTAGGGAAATCAGAAACAGAGATGAAATCATATCCATCTGGTAGAACCATATTGTCAAAGAATAGCGGGGTGAATGGAATTTTGACATACTGTGCCACTTCCTTTATCCTTTCACGTTTCAGCAGAAAACTGCACAATTCGGGAAATGCCACTGCCACAACAAAACGCTCGTCTATACAATCATTTTCCATTACAACTCCATTGAAAAAATCATACAAGACATGTTCGCAACTTGAACATTGCAATTCGTTGTTTACAATAATTATCATTTTCGAATTGGGCAAAGAGTCAATATTCACAAAATCACCTTCAAAATCTTTGAACAAAAAATTTGGTTTGCCATCACAAAAACTGCTAATATTTGTTAGAGCACTCCCATTCTCCACCCGCCCGCCCCTTAAAGTCATAATCCTCAATTGAATCACCGGCTCATGATCTTTGTAATACTTGTTTACCGAGTCTTTGTATGCACCTGCACTGAGTCCAGACCAGTCCAAGGGTGCATTTTGAACTATCTGTATAAATTTATCAGAGTAGGTTTGGGAATATACCACTTCACTTTTATACAAGTAAAATGGAAAATTTTCATTCGACAACAATTCATCATCGTAATAGTCAAAACGATATGGTTTCGTTTCCAATTTTTGAGACAAACTATCATAACACGTATATACAAGTCTATAAGCCTCTTTCTGTTCTTCAATGTCAAAACAGCGATATGCAATGAGGCTCCGATTTCCCTTTAAAGGGAAAATTTTGGTACAGAAAGAATTTTCCCTATTGGATTCCAATGCTTCAAAAATCCGCCCTGTTCCGTACGGATGAGACATAATCTTTTTTGTAACCTCAGGCGGAATACTCTTCCATAAGCTGTCTGTTTCGCAGCGGGCTGTGTAAATCGTATCTCCCTCCAGCGAATACTTTGTATAGCCGATATTATTCGTCTCAAGGTGGCAAATACCATCATCTGACACAACAAGATACCTATTCGGGCGGAATTGCAAAACAAACGGGGCGTCAAAGCAAAAATCACGGATATGTTTTTTTGTGCCGTCCGTTCCATCAACTGAACTCAAAACATATTTCTCATGATTGTCCATTTCAATAACATAAAAAATCCCCTGATGAAAATAACCATCCACTGCGTTTTTCACAGTGATTTCCTTGTCAGATTCACCAAAATTCTTAAAACAACTAAAAACAAACAACTTATTCTGCGTAATCACTGCAATCCTGTCATCTGATACAGCAATTCCTTTAACCCAAATTTTTGTTTTATTGGCTCCATTTTTATCATAGTGCCTTATATCAACCAATTGCAGGTTAAATAAAGTTTGCTTATACCTTTTCATATCCACACAATATAATTTCAGGACAAAAGCATCTTCTTCAGAAATACATTTTTTACAGAAGTAAAAATTGTCTTCAAAAACTGTCCCTACAATTTCCCGCTGCTGTCCAACTTTTGTGTAATATTCGAGTGTGACAGTCGTGTCTATAGAGAACAATTCAGACACATGCGGTTGCGCTTCGCAAAAAAGATTTACAAAAAGCACAAGGAAAATTGGAATATTTTTCATTTTCAGGGGATTTTGTCATGTTAGTAAGAGTATGTGTTGAGACAACACAATTTTTAAAGGTTAGAGCCGCGAAGCAATGCCTGTCGGATCTTCATTAATACGGATTGATACTTTCCCATTACCATTTTCGTCATATTGCCATGAGGCTGTTCCAAAATAGAGTTTCGACTTCCCTGATACGGAAATTATCGACTTGTTTGTCTTACTTCCCTTTAGCTGTCCCATTTGGAACCCCTGTTCAGAGGCCTCAATCATCTTGTTCACAATTTGAGCAATAGCCTCCGAACTGATAAGGTTGTCGGTTACTGAAGCCGCAGAGCTGCAAGCAGCACGGCGCGGGGCACGGCAAAAAGAAAATCCATCACCTTCACAGTTCAATTTCGCATACACAATATTATTCGTGGCATCGTAATTGTCAACTGTGTAAGTTATGTCCTCATACAGATTGATGGCTGACCAATAACCTCCGTTGGATTTTGTAACCTCCATTAATATGACTGTCGGCTTTTGTTTTTCAGGTGCAGCGTAGGTTTTGCCAGTAACGGATACAAGTATCACTCCTAATGCTAAGATTTTTAATAGTTTTTTCATAGTGTTTCGATTTTTAGTGTTGGTTTAGTTTCATTTAGCACTTTCGCAGTAATTGCAGTTCCAGCAATCTCATCGTCAATCCTTCACTTTGAAAAATTGAGGTCGTCTTTTCTGTAGGCTGTATTATTTATTTGTTAATATATTAATATTGAATAGAGTCTTGATTATCAGGAATGCCAATCCGTATAACCTTTATTTTCCTCTATTCTTCTGCTACAAAGATAATATCCAAAATCACTTTTGTCAAGTGTTTTTATTAAAAATAATAAAATTTTATTAAATTGATTTGCAATAACTTAGTAATTTAATAACTAAAATCTTCTGTTTCGCACTAAAAAAAAGCCGGATTTTTGGAAGAAAAACCCGGCAACAAACCAATATGTGTATCTATTACTTACAGAATATTTGTACAAGGAATATGCTTCAGAAATTCAAGAGACTTGGCAATAAGTTCATACATCACAGTATCAGTTTCAACAAAAGGAACTATTTTGCGGTACTCGGCAATCAAATCCTCAATAAACGGAGATGACTTCAGCGGGCGGCGGAATTCCAATGCCTGCGCCGCATTCAAAAGCTCTATCGCCAATATTTTTTCAACATTATTTACTATAATATAAGCCTTTGTGGCAGCGTTCGCGCCCATACTCACGTGATCCTCCTGCCCTTGGGACGATTCTATTGAATCTGATGACGAAGGCATTGTGAAAGTCTTATTCTGATTCACAATGGAAGCGGCTGTATATTGAGGAATCATAAATCCTGAATTTAAGCCTGGCACCTTAACAAGAAATGAAGGGAGTTCGCGTTTGCCCGCAATAAGCTGGTAAATACGTCTTTCTGAGATGTTTCCAAGTTCTGACATCGCCAAAGAGAGGAAATCGAGAGCAAGTGCAAGCGGCTGTCCATGGAAATTGCCTGCGGAGATGATTTTGTCTTCTTCAGGGAAAACAGTAGGATTGTCAGTTACGGAATTGATTTCTGTCTCAAATACTGAAATGACATACGAAATAGCATCTTTCGACGCCCCGTGAACTTGTGGGATACACCTGAAAGAGTATGGGTCCTGAACATGTTTTTTCTTGCGTTTGATAATTTCCGACCCTTCAAGAAGCGACATAATGTGAGATGCTGTGGTGAGCTGGCCGATGTGAGGACGCACCAAGTGAACAGATAAGTCGAATGGCTCAATGCGCCCGTCGTATGCATCCAAAGAGATAGCCGCGACAACATCTGAAAGATAAGCGAGGTTGCGGGCTTTGAGCAGAAGCCATACACCATACGAACTCATGAACTGCGTGCCGTTGAGAAGAGCAAGCCCTTCTTTCGACTTTAACGTTATCGGTTCCCAGCCGAATTTTTCATTTATCTCAGCAGAAGGGTATTTTTTTCCCTTATAATAAACCTCGCCAAGCCCGATGAGAGGAAGACAGAGATGGGCGAGCGGTGCCAAATCGCCTGACGCACCAAGAGAACCCTGCTGATACACAACAGGATACACTCCCTTATTATAAAAATCCAACAGACGCTCCACAGTAACAAGCTGCGCTCCGGAATTGCCGTATGAAAGCGACTGCACTTTCAGGAGCAACATGAGGCGGACAATCTCCTGCGGCACTTCCGCTCCGACTCCGCACGCATGCGAAACCACCAAATTGCGCTGCAACGTAGAAAGGTCGTCCAAGGATATATTTTTGTTACACAACGAGCCAAATCCAGTTGTAACCCCATAAACCGGCTCTTTGCTTTTCTTCATCTTTTCATCCAAATACTTACGGCAGCGCTCAATATTCATTTTCGCGTTTTCCGACAATTCCAATTTCTTGTTCTCTTCAAGAATGCTTTCGATTATATCGAGAGTCAAGACCTCATCTTTTTCTGCAATCTTATATTTTTTCATTTCTACTATTTTAGGATTAGCAAATTATACATATTAATATATAGGTTCTAATTTCACAGTGGATACCTTTTTAAGTGCCGTGACAATCCTTTCGGCTTCGCGATGTCTGACTGTAAATGTTATCACATAATCCGTCTCGAAAGTCTGTTCCAAAATCTGGACATAACTGTCTTTCAAAATCTGCATAACAGCATTCATATCGCTGAATCCGAAATGGATACGGAATTTATCATTGACAGTTTTCTCAACTATTGAAGCGTTTTCAAGAGCATCTTTTGCTGCAGTCTTATAGGCATTTATAAGCCCGCTGACACCCAATTTTATACCTCCGAAATAGCGGATCACCACAACGAGCGTATTTGTAAGGTCTTTCGACATCAGCTGACCGTGAATCGGACGTCCGGCTGTTCCCGAAGGCTCGCCGTCGTCATTGATACGATAGGCATCTTTTGAAGGCCCCAAAATGTATGCATAGCAATGGTGGCGGGCATCGTGATACTCCTTTCTGAGTTCTGCAAGACGCTCCTTGACCTCCTCTTCACTACACACAGGAAAGGCAACAGCTATAAACCTGCTGCCTTTTTCCTTGTAAAGTCCTTCTGAACGACCTTGTACGGTCTTATAGGTATCGTCAAAAAGCATACGCTACCAGATGTTTGCCCTCTCTTCCGGTGCAATCCACATCTTGTCGCCTTCCTTGATACCGAATGCTTCAACAAAAGGAGTAATGTGCTTCAAAGTCGCATTGACACGGTTTTCTCCAAGTGAATGCGGATCTTCCTTCGTGCGTTTCAAGATCTCTTCATCACGGATATTGTTCGCCCAGACGCCGGCGTATGCTATGAAGAAACGCTGGTCGGCGGTGAAGCCGTCCATATTTTCCTGAATGCCGCCTTCAGCCTTTGCTTTCTGCAGCGCCACATACGACACGTTCAAACCACCGTTGTCGGCAATGTTTTCGCCAAGTGTGAATTGTCCGTTTGCAAAAACTCCCGGAAGAACTTCGATGGTGTTAAAATAATTGACTAAAATTTGTGTCCGTTCTTCAAAATTCTTGCTATCAGCTTCGCTCCACCAGTTATTGAGGTTGCCGGTCTTATCATAGTTTCTGCCCTGGTCATCAAAACCGTGGGTCATCTCATGTCCGATTACCACACCGATTGCGCCATAGTTGAAGGCATCATCAACATTCATATCGAAGAACGGCGGCTGAAGGATACCTGCCGGGAAGCAGATTTCATTTGTAGTCGGATTATAGTATGCATTCACAGTTTGAGGAGTCATAAGCCATTCTGTCGGGTCAACGGGCTTGCCGATTTTTGACAATTGGTATTCCATCTCAAATTCTGTTGCACGCAATATATTAGCATAATAGCTGTCTTTCTTGATTTTCAAAGAACTGTAGTCTCTCCATTTGTCGGGATAGCCGATTTTAACTATGAAAGCGGAAAGTTTGTCAAGTGCTTTTTCTTTTGTGGAATCTGTCATCCAAGTGTTTTGGCTGATTCTTTCGCCAAGGGCAGCCTGAAGATTCTTGACAAGATGAAGCATTCTCTCTTTAGCCTCAGCCGGGAAATATTTCTCTACATACATCTGTCCGACCGCTTCGCCCATAGCGCCGTCAACTGTGCTGACAACACGTTTCCAACGCGGTTTCATTTCAGTTTTTCCTGAAAGGGTTTTACCATAAAAATCAAAATTAGTCTCAACAAAATCATTGCTAAGATACCCCGCAGCATTATTTATCACTTGGCAGGCCAAATAATTCTTAATGACATTGAGAGGAGTTTTTTCAATAAGCTTGTTCACATTCTTTATATATTCAACTTGGCCGACATTAATAGAGGTTATGTCAAGACCGAGGCCTGTGAGATATGCCTTAACGTCAATGGCTGTAAGTGTTTTTTGAAGATCTTCAACAGAAGTCAGATTATAAGTCTTGTATGGGTCGCGGGTTTCAACTTTATCCATAAACAAAGCGGCCATTGATTTTTCGAGATCAAGCACCTCTTTTGCCTTGGCCTGTTCGCCGTTTTCGAAGCCCGCCATTTTGCTATAGCCTGACATTGTCATAAGTTTGGTAAGGAAATCAACGTATGCGGTGCGGATATTTTCCATTCCGGGTTCCAGATAATAGTCGCGGTCGCCGATGCCAAGACCTGTCTGCCACATCCATGCGATAGTCATGCTGCTGTTTTGCGGATCAGCCTCGCCGAAGACACCGAAAAATGGGGAAATGCCTATTTTGTTCAATTCCACAAACTTGGCTGTCAATTCCTTACGGTCTTTAATACCATTAATGCCTTTCAGCAAGTCAGCAATCGGTTCGGCGCCTTGCTGTTCCAGTGTCACGGAATCCATACCCATATTATACAAATCGCCAATCTTCTGTGCCACAGTGCCTTCATCGTGAGTTTCCTTTGCGAGAGTCATTATCAGTTCTTTAAGTTGGAGCTGATTGTTTTCTGCAAGTTGGTCAAAACTTCCGTAGCGGGCATACTCGCCTTTAAGCGGATTGTTTTTCTGCCATCCGCCGCAGGCGAACTTGTAAAAATCGTCCTGAGGTCTTACTGTCGTGTCAAGGTTCTCGAACTTGATACCGGAGCCACGCCCCACAGATTCATCATTTTCTTTTTTTGATTTACAAGAAGATAAAACTAAAACGCTGCAAATCATTGTACAAATTAATACGTTTTTCATTGTTAAAGTATTTAGTTGATTATGATAAAATTTCTCATCAAAATGGTTATCTGTTATCTTTGCAAAATTACAATTTTCCAGAAATTTAGACCAATTATCTGAAAAACAAATTACACATCACAATTTTTTATTACGACTTTAATAATCAAGCCTTTATAATATAAGCTCTTACTTCGCACCGACAAAATAATCCTCTTTATTTTCAAAAAGTATATTGAAGCTTGTCATGCTGCCGTAAATTCTTGTAATATATTGCTGCAAGTTAACTTTTTCCTCGTCAGTAAGAGAGTCGCTGCTATTGATATTCTGTTCAAGCACGCGGAGGCGGTCGCGCATCATAACGATTTTGTGGAAGAATGTCTCAACAGGCATCTCTTTCGGCTTCAAATCAGGGTTTGCCGGCTGTAAAATCATCGTGCCGCCAATCCATTTTTTACCTAATTCCACCTTATTTTCAAGTCCATTATACTTATTAAGCACGTGTTTTAACATTTTTTCAATGTCACGGATTGTCATTTGCGGATAATTTTCTTCGCCTTCTTCATTATCAGAAACGACTTCAAGCTGAAGATTCAATTTTGAGAACTCAACTTCACCGCCTCTGACAAAGATAATCTTATAGGAAAGTGCATTATTCTGACTGATAATACCTTCACCATACTTCGGGTGTTCCACGCGGGTACCTACTTTCAAATTTTCCAAATCCATAAGCCAATATTTAATTTATAAAAATTGCAAAAAAGCATGCTATCGCCAATGCAAGATAGCATCCGCAAAAATAATCAAATAACAGATATGTTGAACTTGGGAAGAGACAAATAGAATTATCTCTTTTAGTCTTGTAAATGTTTTTTTAGTCCATTGAGATAATTCTGTTTATTTATCGTATGCGAACAATATACCGTCACCACCAAGGTCAACAATTATATAGTTAGATGTTTTGAAGGATTCTATGTTCTCAGTGTCACCTTCGTCGCAATATAAATCAACAACAGTATCATAATCTGCAAGCCACATCACACGCTTGATTCTGATGTTCCATATCCTTTCCATTTCCGAAACAATGGCCTTGGCTGTTTGTTCGGCCACATCTTCGTCCATATCGCCATTCTGTATTAATTCTATAGCATTCTCTATCTTTTCACGCATTTCTGGTCGCATTTTGTCGCCATAGTTATCCAGACAATAATCCGGAATATCTATGTTGCCGAGTTCACCCATCTCAAAGGCAATCACCTTCACTGGGTCTGTTATGTTGTTTCCAGAATAGTTGTATCGGTACATAACATTGTTCGATTTTTCAAATTCGTCAGTCTTCATTATCTTTGCCATATTCAATTTATGTTTTTCTTGTATTATTTATAAAAGTCAGCTACAAGACTAAAAGGGATATTTCCGTTATTTTTTGTTGTGGAGACCCATATTTTAATGGGCAAAAGTACAAATTTCCACAAAATCACTCTATCTGTTTGAAGATTTTTTGTTCACATGAATTGAGGATTACGGATTTCCTGTTTTGTACTGCAAACACTGTTTGGATGTGGATTTGCGAATATGTTTTGTTTCTTAATGATTTCATTTTTGTTTGTTTGATAATTTATATTTGTTTCTGTGACGTCCCTGAAGGGACGATGGGGATGCATTGGCTGGCGTTTTACCGAGCTTTCGTCCCTGAAGGGACGATGGGATCGCATCGGTTAGCGTTTTACCGAGCTTTCGTCCCTGAAGGGACGGGGGGGATGCATTGGCTGGCGTTTTACCGAGCTTTCGTCCCTGAAGGGACGATGGGATCGCATCGGTTAGCGTTTTACCGGGCTTTCGTCCCTGACGGGACGATGGGATCGCATCGGTTAGCGTTTTACCGAGCTGACGTCCCTGAAGGGACGGCACGAATGGACAACGGAACCATTTCTGCCAAGCAGCGGCACCTGATCAGAGCCTTTCATGATTGTACCGATTCCTGCTGTTTGTCAAAACCGATAATATGTCCCGATAGGGACAAAAGCTCGGCAGGAAGGTCACCAGCGCGGTTCCCTCGCCCCGGTCAGGGGCGACACAATCAATCTCCGCATTTTTCCGCATTTCCGCAATACAATCGCTAACGTCCCCAATTGTCCCTGTCCAAACTCCTGAAGTTGATGGCCTCTGAAAGGTGCCCCAATTCGATTTCCTTACTTCCGTCAAGGTCGGCGATTGTGCGGGCGACCTTGAGGATGCGGTCGAATGCGCGGGCTGAGAGTCCGAGTTTATCCATCGCTGACTTGAGCATCTGCTGACCGGTTTCGCCAATACAACAATACTGCCTTACCATTCTGCTGCTCATCTGCGCATTACAGAACGTGGAAGGAGCGTCTGCGAAGCGTGCCCTCTGAATCTCCCGCGCCGCCACCACACGCTGGCGGATAGTGCTGCTCTTCTCTACTGGCTTCGTGGACGCCAACTCCTCATGGCTTACCGGAACCACCTCAACATGCAAGTCAATCCTATCCATCAGCGGTCCTGATATTTTGCTCAAATACCGCTGCACGTTGACCTGTCCGCAAGTACATTCCAAAGTGGGGTGGTTGTAGTTTCCGCACGGACAGGGGTTCATCGCAGCAATAAACATGAACGATGCTGGAAAATCAACCGTGTAGCGTGCGCGCGATATTGTCACAGAACGTTCTTCGAGAGGCTGCCGCATCACTTCGAGGACTGTACGCTTAAATTCGGGCAATTCGTCAAGAAAGAGCACACCGTTATGCGCAAGTGAGATCTCTCCCGGCTGGGGGTTTGCCCCGCCGCCGACCAGCGCCACATCACTGATAGTGTGATGTGGCGCTCGGAATGGCCGCACGGAAATTATCGTTGAATAACGGCTCATTTTTCCTGCCACAGAATGAATTTTTGTCGTTTCCAGAGCCTCTTCCAACGTGAGTGGCGGCAATATCGACGGCAACCGTTTCGCCAACATTGTTTTTCCGCTGCCTGGCGGACCTATGAGAATAGCATTGTGTCCCCCAGCAGCTGCAATTTCCAAAGCCCTTTTTATGTTTTCCTGACCTTTAACATCCGAAAAATCAAACTCGTATTCGTTCAATTTTTTTTGAAACTCTTCCACTATATTAATTGTTGTCGATTGTATCGGTGCTAATTGGTCGAAAAATTGCGCAACTTGACGTAGGTTCTCAACCCCTAAAATCTCAATTCCGTCAACTATCGCCGCCTCTCTGGCATTCTGAACAGGAAGTATCACACCACGCATTCCGCGCCTCTTCGCTTCAAGCGCAATGGGAAGCGCCCCCTTGACAGGCTGCAAAGTACCGTCCAATGACAATTCCCCTGTAATGTAATAATCGTCAGCATTTGCTTTGTCGCATATCTGCTCCGAAGCTATCATTATCCCGACAGCTATCGGCAAATCGTAAGCACTCCCCTCTTTTCTAATATCAGCTGGAGCCATATTTATGACAATCTTCTTCCCTGGCATTTTATAGCCGTTACTTTTCAGAGCAGACTCTATCCTCTGCTGGCTTTCCTTCACGGCACTATCAGGCAAACCTACTAAATGAAAATTTATTCCGATATCAACATTCACTTCTACTATTATGGGTACAGCAGCGACTCCCATTAATGCACAACTATGAGTTTTTACAAGCATATTTATAATTTTTAAAAATTTGTTGCAAATATACTAATTTTTATTTAAAATATTTGTTTGTAAATTATTTTTCTGTTTTTCTGTGTTTCTATCTGCTGTCGTGGGAGAATTACAACAGAGAAATTAGTTTTATAAATTACATTTAAAAGTGAAAAAAAATTCAAAAAAAAGAACTAATATACGGCTAATAAAAAATAGGTTTTATAACTTATTGAATTACAATTCATTTAAAAGAAATAAAAATAGGATTTTTACGCTAAAAAATTGTATTTTTGCAAAATTTTTTATACAATATATTGTTTAAAAAAAACTATATTGAAAAAAGAGAGTCTATAATTTTTTTAAATATAAGTTTGAAGTCAAGTAGTTGTAGAAAAATAATGACAGTAAAAATAAAAAGTTTGGGACACATAATGTCAGGTCTCAAAAGCTAA
Organism: Bacteroidales bacterium; assembly: GCA_017964755.1. Taxonomy (GTDB): domain Bacteria; phylum Bacteroidota; class Bacteroidia; order Bacteroidales; family WCHB1-69; genus RUG11942. The sequence continues at coordinate 19,009 of JAGCRI010000079.1, forward strand.
AATTAGACAACATGGTAAACAAAAATATTAAAAAAGTCATAATATTACTTACTTTAGTAATAGTGGGGTTATCGGCGTTAGCACAAACTCAGCCTAAGTTCAGCTATCAAGCGGTCTTGAGAGATACCAACAACAGACTCGTCACAAATGGTAACAACATCACGCTGAAATGGGAAGTCATGAACATCTCTAACAACGTGATATACACAGAGACTCACACAGGATTGGTGACAAACTCTCAAGGTTTGTTATCTATATATTTGGGTGACTCTACCTTAGGTATAGGTTCATTCGGAGCTATTGAGTGGAACAATGCACGCGTAAGGACAACAATGATATACAATGGGCAAACTATAGTATCGCCAATAGAGCCTATTATGGCCGTTCCGTATGCTCTAATGGCAGAAAAACTTAGCCCTAACAGCACCACAATAAAAGAGATCTACTATGTGATAGACACTGTCAAGGCGCATGTACGTCAGGAATTAGCAGATACATCGTCATCTATCCGCTACCAGATTGACACAATAAAGACACAGTTGAGAGTAGAAATAGACACGACATCTCAACAAATCCGCAGAGACATTTGGAATACAGATAGCACCCTGCGCGCATACGTTGACACAACAGCACGAGATATACGTCAGGAGCTAACTGACTCTGTATCTTTGCTCCGCGCTGACATCCACGACACTGCCGATGTCCTCCGCAAAGCCATGAAAGACTCTCTCGGCAACTACGCCCTCCAGAAGAGCCTCGATGACACTGCAAGCGCTCTCCGCTCAAAGATTCACGGTGACAGCACAGTCCTCGCTGGAA
>JAGCRI010000080.1 GCA_017964755.1 Bacteroidales bacterium
ACACTATCTGCTCACCAACGCGCTGCTGCCTCTTATGGGCAACGGCACACGCATTGTCAATATGGTTTCGCTGACATACAAATACGGAAAAATTTCGGAGAATCTTTTCACCCCGGTTGATGCACAGCATTTTAACAGGTTTACTGTCTATAGCGATTCAAAGCTCGCGTTCTTCTATTTTACGTTGGACGCTGCCGAAGCTTGGCGCGAGAAAGGGATATATGTAAACTGTGCAGACCCCGGAATTGTCAGCACAAACATTATCAAAATGGGAAACAAAGTTGTTGACACTCTGTGTGATATATTCTTCCGTCCACTCATAAAGACCCCGAAACAGGGCGCTTCAACAATGTTGCACCTTGCCCTTAGCGATTCAGCCCAAAATCTGTCGGGCGAATGTTTTAAAAACTGCAAAAAGACAAAGCCGAAAGCAAGTATTGTAAACAGTCCCCAGAGGGAACTCCTCCGCAAAATGACAAAAGAGATTTTAGAAAAACATCATGTCGATTGGCATATAGAAAAATAAAAACATAAGGAAATGGCATTAGTTGATTCATTTGAAAAAAACGGGAATATAATGTTCAAACACCGTGGTCAGATACCGGTGCTGATATTCATAGCAGGACTGATAGCTGTCTTTTATACAAAGCCGGTGCTTTATTGCTCATCGGTTGAGGAAAATGCAGCGACAATAACTCTGACAGTCGTAGCTATTTTGGTTTCTGTGGCCGGAATGGTTGTGCGCGCTTACACTATCGGCACCACACCGCATGGCACATCGGGGCGGAATACCGATAAACAGCTTGCCAAACAGCTGAATACTAAAGGAATATATTCCATAGTAAGACATCCGCTCTATCTCGGAAACTATCTTATGTGGGCTGGACTGCTCATCTACACTATGAATCTTCCGCTTTTCATAATTGTTTCTCTTGTCTATTGGCTTTATTATGAGAGAATTATGTTTGCCGAAGAGAGATTTTTGGAGCGTGAGTTCGGTGACACATACCGCGAGTGGTCGTTGAAAGTCCCGGCTTTTTTGCCTGCTTTCCGTCAATTTGAAAAAGGCGATATCCCATTTTCTATGAGAAGTGTGCTCCGCCGCGAGTATTCGGGCTTCTTCGCACTCGTTCTCGGCTTCGTGGCAATCGACTACATCAGGGCTTACGTTCTGTGGAAAGAATACAGCACAACCTGCTGTTACAATTACTTCCAAGTCCGCCCGTCTTTCATCATCCTCATTGTAGCTTTCATCATCACAATCACTTTAAGGACACTGAAACATCATTCTAAAATCCTTTCAAGCGAAGAAAACAGAGATTAATCTGAAAATTTTTTAAAACTGATGAAAAAAGCGATATTTTTCCTGACAATCTTCTTTTCTGTGGCAATAGTTGCAGATTTGCCGGCGCAGACAGCGAAAAAGAAAAAGCTGGCTGAAATGTCTGTGGCTGAGATAGAAAAGATTTTCGAGACGGAGAACGATCGTTTGAAAGAGGAGAAAGTCGTTGCTCTGGCGGGGGAGATGTCAGATGTTTTCAATGGTTCGATGATTATCTCCCGCGGCAAGAAAATGCTTGTGAAAACAAATTACGGCTACATACGCCTATACAAAAATTCGAGCGAAAAATACCGCAACCGTGAGGATAACGTGATAACATTCTCAACTTTTTTCGAGCTGGCTTCGGTTTCAAAACAGTTCACCGCAGTGGCTGTACTCACATTGGTTGAAGCCGGCAAACTGAGTCTTGATGACACACTCCGCAAGTTTTTTCCCGAACTTCCATACCATAATATCACAATCCATAATTTGCTTACACACACCTCCGGCCTCACCGATTACATAGATTTCCCTGATGATGTTGTGGAAGATGAGAAAATCCTTATTGGAAACGAGCAGATGACAGAGATTTACGCTTCGCGGCATGAGCCGGTAAAATTTGCACCGGGCATGAAATTTGAATATACTAATACCAATTATATGCTTTTGGCTCAGATAGTTAGTAAGGTCTCAGGAATGCCTTTTGAGGATTATGTGCGTGAGCATGTTTTTCTCACTGCTGGAATGACCAACACTTTTTATATAAGTGAGGAGCAACGCAAAAATCAGTTTCCCACAGCAATCGGGCACAAGCGTGACGGACAGATTGTGGAGCCGCATTTCACAGACGGGACGGTGGGCGACAAAGGGCTCTACTCTACTGCTGAAGAGTTGTTTTTGTGGAAAAAGGCTTTTTTTGATGACCATAAGATTCTTTCTGACAAAATGCGTGAAATGGCTACAACGCAGCAGAACCGCGTAAAAGGCAAGACCCAGCCGACAGAGATGTACGGCTACGGTTTCAGACTTGAGGAGAGCGCCCAACACGGGAAAGTGATATACCATGGTGGGCTTTGGCACGGGTTCCAACATCTTTTCTTTTACAGGCCAAAAGACGACCTCGTCCTGATATTCCTCACAAACTGGCGCAACAGCGCGCACTTGGGAAAGAGCGGCAAAATCATGCACATATTGGATGGAGCGTAGTTTTCTATCTTTTTTCCGGTAAAAAAA
>JAGCRI010000081.1 GCA_017964755.1 Bacteroidales bacterium
AATTAACAGATATTATCACATTGCGGTTGCCATTAAGCAAAAAGGCGGGTGCTTTGTCGCACACCGCCTTTTCGGTTCTTTTTCTTGGCAGATTATGCCCTGTCGGATTTAGTTTCCGCGTTCTTTGTCCTTGATTTTGAGAAGCTGTTTCTTGAGTGCGTCAACGGCGTTGTCGGTGGCTTCTTCAAAAGTCTTTGCAGTCTTGGTTGAGATTGCATCGTTCCCGCGTATTTTAATTCTTATGTCAGCGGTCTTGTTTTCCGGCTTGTCGGTGTTTTCCAGCTTCAGTGTGACTTCGGCTCCGATAATGCTGTCGTGCAGCTTTTCCAGCTTGCCGACTTTTTCGTTGATGAATTCCTCTAATTTTGAGTCTGCTTTGAAGTGCAGTGATGAAATTTGAATGTTCATAAATGCTCCTTTCTTTATGCCCTTGGATGGGCTTGGTTATAAATTGATTTGAGTCTTTCAGTTGTCGTGTGTGTGTAAACTTGCGTTGCCGCTAAGGAAGAGTGGCCGAGTATCTCTTTGATTGCGTATATGTCGGCGCCATGGTCGAGCAGGTGCGTGGCGAAGGTGTGGCGCAGCACATGCGGGCTCCGTTTGTCTATCGTGGTCACTATGTCCAAATATTTTCTCACTATCCTATAAACGGCTTTAGGGTATAATTTATTGAATGTATTTGTAACAAAAATATAAGGTGTTTTGTTCGCTTCAGTTTGGTTTTCTTCAAAAAAAGAGAGGTATTTGTCGAGCACATTGCGGTAGTTCGGGCCGAAAGGAATAATGCGCTCCTTGTTTCTTTTCCCTAAAACCTTTACTGTATTATTGTGTAAATCAAAATTTTCAGCTTTGATATTTATGAGTTCGCTCAATCGCATTCCGGTTGCGTAGAATAGTTCGATGATGGCACGGTCGCGCCACCCCTCGAAGTTGTCGGCAAACAAGTCTGAAGAGAAAAGCAGTTCCATCCCTGATTCTTCAACGTATTTCGGAAGACGTTTTGAACTTTTGGGAGAGTGCACCTTCTGCATCGGATTGGCCTTTATGGACCCGATTTTCAGATGGTAGCGGTAGAATGACTTCAGCGCACTGATTTTGCGGTTTATGCTTCTTGTTGTCAGGTCGGATTTCAGTAGGGAGACAATCCATTCGCGTAATGTCGTGGAGTCGAGCCGGCACATCTCTTCATCAATGCCATTTTGGCGGCAGTATGATTCCAACTGTTTTAAGTCTTCCGTGTAGGCAGTAACAGTGTGGTCAGACATTCGTTTCTCAAATCTCAGATAGTCAATATATTTGTCGAAGGAATCCATTTTTATAATAAGAATGAGCAAAGATAGTGATTTTTTCAATAAAAAAAACGGTTTGAAAAATTTTTCAAACCGTTTTCCCAATCATTTCCAGCCCTTTTAGTCCATCTGTTTGTTTATCATCTTCTGGATGTAAATGGCTTTCAATTTTTGCTCCCTTTTGATAACACTCGGTTTGGTGAATTTTTTGCGGTTGCGCAGTTCTTTCACGACACCGGTTTTTTCAAATTTTCTTTTGAGTTTCTTTAACGCTCTGTCGATGGTTTCGCCATCTTTTACGGGAACAACGATCATAAATGATACCTCTTTCTTTTAAATTGTTAATAATTTGTGTTTATAAAAATCGGGTGCAAAGATACACTTTTTTTTGATATGCGCATATCGGAGGGAATACAGTGTAATCATTCTTGTTTCACAAACTTCACAGCCGTCCGATTATTCTTATTATCTGTGTAAAGGATTGTTTGTCATAGCCGCAAGGTCGCGAATGACGACTGAGGCAGCCCAAGCGCCGAACATTGCAGGCATGTAAGATGCCGTGCCGACTGTGGAGAGTTTGTTCTGTTCGTTGCTGTCAGCATCAATGACTATCGCTTCTGCCGGAACCTCCTCGGGCGAGAAAACGGCTTTGAACCCTTCGGTGATGCCGAGTTTGTGGAGCCGCTTACGGACGGAGTGCGCCAATTTGCACTTGTGTGTCTTCTTTATATCGGCTACCTGTATGAGAGAGGGGTCTTGTTTGCCGCCAGCCCCCATGACTGAGACAAGTGGCTGCCCGTTGCGGAGTGCGTGATATATCAGAAACACTTTAGGCGACAGAGAGTCAATTGCATCAACAATGTAGTCGTAACGGTTTTGCGTCATCAGCTCTACAGTGCGCTCGTCTCTTAGAAATTCATTGATTTTGTGGAGTTTAAGTTCTGGGTTTATGTCAAGAAGCCGGTCGCCGATGACATCAACTTTGATTTTGCCGATTGTTGAGGACAGTGCGGCTATTTGTCTGTTCCTGTTTGTTTCGGAGACGGTGTCTGCATCAACAATCGTCATTTCCCCGATTCCGCTGCGGCAGAGGAACTCGGCGGCGAATCCGCCCACACCGCCCACGCCGACAACAAGGACGTGTTTCTTCTTGAAATTTTCGATTGTGTTTTTCCCGTACAGCAGTTCGCTCCTTTGAAGCCAGTCCATATTTATAGTTTTTTCCGCAGGCGCGCCACGGGGATTTTTAGCTCTTCCCTGTACTTTGCAATGGTGCGGCGTGCAATTTTGTAGCCTTTCTTTTCCAGAATGGCGCACAGCTTGTCATCGTTCAGCGGCGCTGTCTTGTCTTCACCTTCGACAATCTGTTTTATTATGTTCTTTATCTCTTTTGATGATACGTCTTCATCGCCGACAGATTCTGAAAAGAGTGATTTCAGCGAGATGTTGCCGAAATAGGTTTGCACATATTTGTCGTTTGTTACCCGCGAAACAGTTGATTTGTCGTAGCCTGTTTTGTCGGCTATGTCTTGCAAAATCATGGGCTTCAGCTTCGTCTCATCGCCGGTGCGGAAAAATTCTGACTGCTGTTTCATTATTTCGCGCATAGTCGTTTCGAGGGTCTGCTCACGGATTGAAAGCGAACGCATAAACTCTTCGGCCTTGTCAACATTTGCCTTGACAAACTGGTTGGCTTCAGTTTCAGCTTTGCTCATCTCTTTCTGTTCACGTTTTGCCTCTTGCATTTTCTTGTATTGACGGGCAAAATCGTCATTTATTTTCAGCTTCGGCGTGTAGTTGTTGTTCAATGTGAGTTGCAGCTCGTTTTCATCTTCAGTAATGTAGAAGTCGGGAGTGATATAGTTTGCGGCTTTGTCTTGGGCTGTCTGGAAATCAGCAGGATACGGATTCAGGCTCTTTATCACCTTGAGCACCTCGTTAAGTTGGTCAGGTTTCAGGTCTGTCCTTTTTATTATTCTGTCGTAGTGTTTTTTAGAAAGTTCGTCAAAGAAATTTTTGATTAGCAGTTCTGCCGCGCTGTATGGCATCTTGTTCGGATGCTGTGAGAGTTGAAGCAGCAGGCATTCTTTAAGGTCGCGGGCTCCGATTCCGGGCGGGTCAAGCCTTTGGATTATTCCGGTTATGATTTTTTCTATCTTTTCCGGTGTTATATTAATATTGTATGTCAGAAGGATGTCATTGGAAAGAGAATTGTTGTCACGGTCGATGTAGCCTTTTTCGTTTATGTTGCCGATGATGTATTCGGCTATCTCCCTGTCGCTGTCTGGGATATCAAGCATTGCAAGCTGTTCCAAAAGCGAATCTTGGAACGACATTTCTGCCACTGCCGTGTGTTCGTATGGCTTGTCGTCTTTCGACTGGTTTAGCTTTTTGAGCTCGTAGTCTGAAATGTCGCTGCTGTCGTAGTCATAGTCTTGTGCATCATCGAAATCGTCTTCTGATTTTACTGCAGGCGTGTCAATTTCAGGAATTGTGTCGTCTGTCTCATCGTTTTTTTCATCAGTAGTGTCTTCTTCCGATTCGTAAATGGGTTCGTCGTTTTCAATGGTTTCGGCGTCTGTGTCAATGTCAAGGGCGGGGTTGTTGTCCAGCTCTTTTTCAATTTCATCGTTAAGGGCGAGCGTTGGGAGTGCGATAAGTCGTGCCGCCTGAATCTGTGCCGGTGCAAGTTTGATGCCTAATGATAATTTTGCT
>JAGCRI010000082.1 GCA_017964755.1 Bacteroidales bacterium
AAGGATTTCGACAGGTGGAGGTTTTGGTTTTCGGGACGCGATGCCAACAATTCGGAGGCGCGGCCACTCTTTTTTCTGATGAACGAGTTTATAAAAAAACATGCAGGCGAGAAAATGATTCTTGATTTTGACGTTTCGCGAGATGAAAATGTGTCGCGCTTTTACCGTGGCTTTGGAGGTGAAAGGTTTACATTCCCGATGCTCAATTTTTCGCGTAGCGCCTTTCTGGTGAAATGTTTGGGACTATACAGGCTTTTGCGAAATTAAGTGTACCTTTGTAATCTAAAAAATATCTGATGAAAAAGATGACAATTCTGCACTATTTGGCGTCCCCTTTTTGGGGCGGCGGGGAGAAATATGTTTACGACCTCGCTTCAAAAATGCTTGATGATGGCCATTGTGTCGCTGTATATTCTTTTGATAATGAGATAATTAAAGGGCAGTTTGATAAATTGTCAAAATATCCTCTCTTTAATTTTATTCTGAAAAAAAAACATTTTTTACCTAATCTTTTTCAACTTATTTCTATTGTTAATAAACAAAAAATAGATATTGTCCATATTCATAACACGAAAACACTTTTTGTTGCCGCACTTGCCAAATGTTTGTCACATAAGAAGTTCAAACTTGTTATGACTATACACCTTGTGAAAAAATCCAAGAATAATCTGATTAGAAAATGGGAGACATCAAAAGTTGACAAGATTATTTTTGTGTCGCGGCTTGCTGCTGATAAATATCTGCAAAATTCTGATATACAGAAAGATAAAGTTGAAATAGTTTGGAACAGTGTGCCGTCTGACACCACGGTTGTGCAAAATGATTATACAGGCAACGAAATTTGCTTCGTAGGTCGCCTCGCCCCCGAAAAAGGCGTTGATATTCTGATAGATGCACTTTCAAAAACAAAATCAGACTGCAGATTGAATGTCGTGGGGAACGGTGATGAAGTCTATGTCGCGAGTTTAAAACAGAAAGTTGCTGAACTTAATCTCTCTGATCGTGTGAATTTTGTCGGGTTTACGACAGACATTGGCACTTTTATCGAAAATTCGCTTTTCGGAGTGCTGCCTTCTGCCGCGCCGGAGGCCTTCGGACTGTCGAATATCGAGTTTATGCGCCACGGCAAAGTGCAAATCACCACAAATAACGGTGCACAGAAAGAGTATCTTGAAGATATGAATAGCGGGGTGCTAATAAATCCTGCAAATTCTGATATTCTTGCCGAAAAAATTGATTTTCTCGTCCAAAATCCGCAACTTTGCAAAGAAATGGGAGAAAATGCAAAAAGCTTTTTTGAAAAAGAACTTTCATACGAGCGTTTTTATAATAAAATTTTGAAGGTATATGCCGAGTGAAAATAAGATTTCTGTGGTAATCCACACATACAACGCCGAAAAGGAACTGCCGCAAACCCTTGATTCTGTAAGGGGTTTTGATGAGATTGTAGTTTGCGACATGGAAAGCACAGACAATACTCTGGCAGTGGCTGAAAAATACGGCTGCCGTATCATAACTTTCCCGAAAAAGGACTACACCTGTCCCGAACCCGCGCGGACTTTCGCCATCCAATCGGCAACATACGACTGGGTGCTCGTCGTTGACGCAGATGAAATTGTTACTCCTCAACTTCATGATTATCTGTATGATACGATAAAGAATGAGAATTGCCCAGCCGGCTTCTGGATTCCGCGCAAAAACTTTTTCATGGGCAAATTCATGCACAGCGACTACCCAGATTATCAGTTGCGTTTTTTCAAAAAAGAGGGGACTACATGGCCGCCGTTTGCCCACACCTCACCGTCAGTGCAAGGCGATACTGTGAAAATCCCCAAAAAGCGGAAAGAACTTGCGCTTATCCATCTTGCTGATACTAAGATGATTGTGCGTATGCGGAAAATGAACGGCTACACCGAGAGCGAAGTCGAAAAACGCGCCGGTCGACACTATACTTTCGCTTCCCTGTTTTTCAGACCGTGCCTGCGCTTTGTAAAATCATACATAATAAAAGGCGGATTTCTCGATGGTAAAGCCGGCTACATAAACGCCAAAATGGATGCTTTTTACCAATTTGTCCTGATTTCTAAAATTTTGGAGAAAAAGTATGGAAAAAAATGAAATCACCCATGAGGGAATTGTGAAAGAAGTTATGGCTGACGGGGTTCTTGTGGAGATGACTGTTACGTCTGCCTGCGCCGCATGCCACGCAAAATCCGCCTGTATGGCTCACGATGGACAGAAAAGGTTGGTTAAAGCGCAAATGCTTGGAACAGATGATTTTATAGTAGGTGAACGTGTGCGAATATCCATGAAATCATCACTTGGCGGCAAAGCGGTTCTTCTTGCTTATATTCTGCCCCTCTTCATTTTGCTCGGAATGCTTTTGCTTTCAATACAACTTTTTGAAAATGAATTAGTTGCATTCGGAATAACTGTGGCAGCACTTGCCATATATTACATTTGTCTGAAACTTTTCTCAAAAAAAATCGCAACGGAATTTGTATTTTATGCGGAAAAGAAATAATGGCAAATATGAAAAAGGCATATCTTGACTTAAATAGCGTACTGCTCAGTACTCCAGAAGACAATTAAAAAAGCCAGCAGATGTTGCAGGAATCAACTTTTATATTTAATTTTGCAAATGATTAAAAATCTGAGGATGAAGAAAAAAATAGTTAATCTTGCTACTACTGCCATTGAAGATGGCAAAAATGAATACCGTTTTAGCATTGATTTTTATGTTTACCAAAAAGCGGGGAAGCACGTGGCGTATTGTCCTTCCCTCGACCTGACCACAACAGGCAGTGATTTTAATAGTACAGTAGGAAATTTTTGCGAGTGTTTTCAACTTTATGTTGAGTGCTGTGTGGAACAAGGTACGCTTTGGGATGATTTGAAATTGCATGGTTGGAGGTTAATCAATCGGGAGTGGCACACACCGAGCATAAAATCTCTTATCAAAAAACCGGAAGTGAAGGAATTGTTCGACAGTCCTAACGGATTCGAGAAAATTGTAATACCGGCAAGGATTCCAGCCAGAATACCAGCTAACGCATGAAAAAACTATCGAATATCTCTCTTAAGGAGTTCAGGGATTTTCTCACTGCTCAAGGTTTGCATATTATTCGCACAAAAGGCGGGCATGAGGCTTGGTTCAAAAGCGGGATGACGCGCCCTGTCATAGTGCAGACACACGAAGATCCTGTCCCTGAAGATGTTGTGAGCAACAATTTGCGAACAATGAACATCAGCAAGTCTGATTTTCTTAAAAGTTTTGAGAGATAAATGGAAATATGATTCCTAAGAAAAATATTGAACTTCTTTCTCCCGCGAAGAATTTGGAGTGTGGAATGACCGCCATTGATAGCGGGGCGGACGCCGTGTATATCGGCGCGTCTGCCTTCGGGGCGCGTGCCGCGGCAGGAAATCCGCTGAATGACATCGAACAGCTGATCCGTTACGCCCACCGCTTCCGCACGAAAGTGCTTGTTACTGTTAATACAATCCTGACTGACAGAGAATTAGCAGATGCTGAACGCCTTATAAATAATTTGTATGAGATGGGGACAGATGCCCTTATCATTCAGGATATGGGGCTTCTGCAACTTGATTTGCCGCCGATTGCACTTCACGCAAGCACTCAGACGGATAACAGAACGGTTGAGAAAGTGAAGTTCTTGGAAAGTGTTGGTTTTGAGCGGGTTGTCTTGGCTCGCGAACTTTCCTTGGAACAAATTTCAGAAATAAGTGCGGCTACAAATGTTGAATTGGAGGCGTTCGTCCATGGCTCGCTCTGCGTTTCATACAGCGGGCAATGCTATATGAGTCAGGCAGTTTGCGGCCGGAGCGCAAACCGCGGCTGCTGCGCGCAACTTTGCCGCCTGCCTTATTCGCTTTCTGATTCTGCCGGAAAAACCTTGGCTCATAACAAACATCTGCTTTCCCTCAAAGATATGGACCGCTCCGATTATCTGCTTGAGATGATGAATGCCGGAATTTCTTCATTTAAAATTGAAGGGAGATTGAAAGACGCTGATTATGTGAAGAATATAACAGCATATTATAGAAAACGCATTGACGCTATTTTGGAAAAAGACGGCTGCGGTTTCACACGTTCCTCTTTCGGAAAATCATATTTTGGCTTTGAGCCTGACCCCGAAAAGACTTTTCACCGAGGGAAAACCGACTATTTCCTTAAAGGTGAAAGGACACTGATGTCGCAGCCCGCAACACCAAAATCTATTGGGAAATATATCGGTGATGTCGTAAGGATTTCTGATGGTAAAATTATTGTAAAGAGTTGTGATACAATAAATAATGGAGACGGGCTCTGCTTTTTCAACGACAAAGGCGAGTTTTCAGGGTTTCGCGTCAACAGGGCGGAAGGCAACCTGCTGTTTCCTGCGGAGCCGCCACGCGGATTGAAAGCCGGAATGAAGTTGTTCCGGAATTTTGACTCCGCTTTTCAGAAAATATTGAAACAGAAGTGTGTGGAGAGAAAATTGTCTTTGCGTATCAAGTTCGCTGAGGCGGCGGAGGGCTTTGAAATCACCGTGTGCGATGAGGCGGGCGACGAAGCCACTCTTGCTGTTACCGCTGAAAAAATTCCGGCAAAAAAACAGGGCTTGATGCGTGAGGTGCTTGAAAGCCAGTTTTCAAAGTTGGGGAATACAATCTTCAAAATGAATAGCCTTGACGTTGACTGCAACAACGATTATTTCTTTCCGGTTTCGCTCGTGGCCGAGTGGCGGCGGAAGGCGGTGGAACTTCTTTTGGAGCAGAAAGACAAATGGCGTCCGAAGCCAAGCTGGCGCGCAGCTTCGCAGGTATCGTTCCCCGAAAAAACATTGGATTATCGCGCTAATGTGATGAACTCTAAGGCCGAGGATTTTTATGCCGGACACGGCTGCGAAACTGTGGCGAAAGCATTTGAAATCAGCGGCGGCAGTGGCGTTGAGGTCATGCGGTGCAAATTCTGTCTCCGCCACGAAATGGGAATCTGCAAGAAAAATCCGCAGAAGAAAGATATCCATGTAAAAGAGCCATTATATTTAAGTCTTGACAATCAGAAGTTTATTCTTCAGTTTGATTGTGTCCGTTGTGAGATGAGCATCTTGAAACAATAAAATCCCTTCGTGAATTTTCACATATCCTTGCGTGAAAAAATACGCAAAGAATTGAATCGTTTAGGATTGTTTTTATGTGAAAAAATTGTATCTTTGTGCTACTGAAAAGATGTGGCAAATGAAAAAAATATGTCAGATACTTCTGAAAATACTGAGGTTTAAAATTGATACTGTCAATATCCCGCCCGAGGCGAAAAAGTGTGTCCTTCTCTTTGCTCCCCATACGAGTATGACTGATTTTGTGGTTGGCAGAATGGCATTGACAGCAATGGGTGTGCGTACTTTTTTTATGATAAAGAAGGAAGTTTTCTGGTTCCCGCTTGGCAACTTGTTGCGTGCTCTCGGTGGCGTGCCGCTCGACAGGAAGCATGTCCGCAATTTTTCGGAATTTACAAACAAGCTTTTTGAAGATAATGACGAAATCGCTTTGCTGATTTCCCCCGAAGGAACTCGTAAGAAAGTAACTGTCTGGAAGAAAGGGTTTTATCATATAGTGCGGGATGCCGGTGTGCCTTTGGTGCTCGGTTACCTTGATTACCGTTCGCGGCGCGGCGGACTATTGGGGGTGCAGCAGCTAACTGGCGATTATGACACTGATATTGAGGAGATAAAAAAACACTATTATGGTATGAGAGGCCTGCACAAAGGTCAGTTCGATTTGGAGGATTTGCCGTATGCTTATCCGGAATGGCTTGAAAACAAGTAATTTATATTAATATTTATCTTAAAAATTTTTATTATGAACACTGAACTTTCAAAATTGTATCCTTCACAATTGTGGGATAATTTCGCTAACATTTGTAATACTCCCCACCCGTCAAAACATGAGGGTAAACTCATCGAATGGCTGAAACAGTTTGCCAAGGCTAATGCAATTGAGTATTATCAGGATGCAATCGGCAACTTGATATTCCGCAAACCTGCTACCCCGGGAATGGAAAACCGCACACCTGTTATCATGCAGGGGCATATTGATATGGTTCCTCAAGCAAACAGTGACAAAAAGCACGATTTCCTTACCGACCCGATTGAACCGATAATCGGTGAGGACGGCTGGGTGCGTGCAAACGGCACAACTCTTGGCGCTGACAACGGAATAGGCGGCTCCGCAGCGTTGGCGGTACTCGTCTCAAAGGATGTCCAGCACGGACCGGTTGAAGTGCTTCTGACAGTTGATGAAGAGACAGGTATGACGGGCGCATTCAATCTTGAGCCGGGCGTTTTGAAAGGGAAAATTCTGCTTAACCTTGACTCTGAGACTGAGGGCGAACTTTATGTAGGCTGTGCCGGAGGCCTTGACGCTGAAATTGGCATTAACTACAAGAGTGTTGCTGTAGCGGCTGGCTGCAAAGGCGTGAAAATCGTTCTGAACGGCTTGAAAGGCGGACACTCAGGGATGGAAATCAATCTCGGACGCGGCAACGCCAATAAGATTATGACACGCCTTGTGAAGAAACTCGTCAATGAATGCGGCTTCATGATGACCTCGTTTAACGGCGGCAACATGCGCAATGCTATCCCTCGTGAGTCGGTTGTCTGCGGTGCTGTCGGGGCTGCTGATGCTGACCGTCTGATGGCTGTAGTTGCCAAATTCGCCGATATCGTCAAAAAGGAATTTTCAGCCACTGAGCCGGATTTGTCGCTGACTGCTGAAATAGTCGCTGCGCCGGATAAGGTTATGGCGAAGGAAGATGCGGCAAAAGTGTTGGATGTGGTCTTCGCGCTGCCTAATGGTGTGATGAGAATGAGCGACTCGATGGAGGACCTCGTGGAAACTTCAAATAACCTTGCCATTGTCAAGACTGAAGCTGATAAGGTTGCTATTTATTGCCTTATGAGAAGTTCTGTGGATTCAGCCAAAGAGGCTCTTGGTGAAAAGATGACTGCCATTGCAGAACTTGCCGGCGCTTCCATTGAACTCAGTGGCGCCTATCCGGGCTGGAAACCGAATATGGATTCTCCGATTCTGAATACAATGAAACGTGTCTATCACGAGAAATTTGGCGAGGAGGCCCAAATCAAGGCTATCCATGCAGGTCTTGAGTGTGGCCTCTTCGGAATGAGCTATGACTGGGATATGATTTCATTCGGGCCGACAATTTGCAGTCCTCACTCACCGGCTGAGAGAGTGAACATCGCTTCAGTTGGCAAATTCTGGGATTTCTTGGTCGAGACGCTGAAGAATATTCCTGAAAACAAATAACAGCAGGGACTTCGGGAGATGCGATTGGATAAGCTGTTGGTTCAACGCGGGTATTTCTCTTCCCGCGAGCGGGCTCAGGACGCCGTTTTGCAAAAGACGGTCACGGTCAATGGCACACTTGTAACCAAGCCATCAAAGGAGACTGCGGAAGATGCCGCGATTGACGTGATTGACATATTCAACAAGTACGTCAGTCGCGGCGGTCTTAAGTTGGAGAAGGCAATCGCGGATTTCGGACTTGACTTCAGCGGGGCGGCGGTGCTTGATGTGGGCTCCTCAACCGGCGGTTTCACCGACTGCGCTTTGAAGCACGGCGCGGCGTTTGTGGCTGCAGTCGATGTCGGTACAAACCAGCTTCACCCTTCGCTACGGAGCCACCGGCAGGTGCTTTCAATCGAGAATAAGGATTTCAGGGAACTTACACCTGAAGATGTGGGTAACCGCTCCTTCGATTTCATCGTTTCCGATGTCTCTTTTATCTCCTTGACTTACATTTTCCCTTTCTTCTCAAAATTTCTTGAAAATAACGGGAAATTAGTGCTGCTCATAAAGCCACAGTTCGAGGCGGGGGCGTCTTTTTTGAATAACCGGGGAATCGTAACATCTGAAAAAGGATATAAATTGGCTATACAACGTGTTGAAAAAGAAGCTGTTAATAACCGTTTTTCTTTAATGGGCATTTCTGTATCGACACTCTTTGAGAAAATAAAAAATGTGGAGTTCCTTTCACTTTTTGAAAGGGAGAATATCAATAAAAAACAAATTGAAATTGATTACAATCAGCTTTTTGAAGATGTGAAAAGGCTGAAAAAACAAGTGGAATAATGAAAACTTTGAAAATACGGAATGTTAATTATGTGAGAACTGGCTACGACCGTGATGATATTTCGCGCAAGGAGTTTGTCAGTGTGGTTTATTCTTTGGATGATGACGGAAGGGTAGTGGAGGAGCGTCATTTCAATCAGGATGACCAAATTGAAGATTATGTCAAAAACACCTATATAGATGGTCTTTTAGTAAAATCAGAGCAGTATGATGGGGATGATAACTTGATTCTGACTACAGAAAATAGCTATGATGCTGAGAGACATATAGTTAAGTGTACCAGCTCTTACGGTGAGGCCGATGCTGTGGAGGAAGTCGTTTTTGTTTACGATGGAGGTCTGCTTCGTAAGGAAATGCTTGCTGACGATGCGGAACCGTTGGTCCTTAAAGAATATTTTTACGAATCCCCTCAGGGCGGCAATTTGGTGACCAAGCGTGTGGAATATGATGAAGACGGGGCTGTGCAATATATTTATATGTATGACTATGATGAAAAAGGGCAGGTTGTGGAGATGAAAGTTGAGGAAGTCGCTGCTAAAGACAGAAGGACTTATACGTATGAGTATGACAATCATGGGAATAGGATTAAGGAGCTGACATATAATTATGATGACACACTTATCGCGAAGAAATATACAGAATATGCGCCTGACGGCAGAATTTTGTCGGAAGAGGCAGAGGATTTGGACAATTACAAAAAGACTGTGTATGAATATACTGGCGACAATCTGGCAAAAATATCGGTTTACGCGAAAGACGATGCCTTGTTGTCGTGGTCGGAGTTGCAATATGATGCTGACGGCAGGCTATATGCTTCAGCCGACTACATTATTGATGAGGTTGACCCTTCAGAATACCGTCTTTTGGCGGAGGCGTACAGAATTTACGAATAAGGTGAATAAATGTGGGTGACACTGCTGTCAATACACCATTTTTAATAATAAACAGTTGTGTTTTACTCTCTCTTTTAGTTGCTCATATCGAACTTAGGTTATTTTACTACAGTATAAACTCATCAATTCTTCTATTTTAACTATAACTTTATCGTATTCTGTTTTGCTCAAATTGACACCCAAATAGATTTTTCTTCCTTTAAAACGTGTAATACAGATCCGTTCCTCAATCTCTCCTGAAATACTAAAATAAACAATGAATTGCTCGTATGAAGAAAGCTCTAATACTTTAATGCACTTGATATTACTCCAAGGGATTTTTTTGAAATTACCGATGATTCGTCCCTTGTTAACTATATAGAGATAATTCTTATCATACAGCAAAATTTCTTCTCCCTTAACTTGCCATATTATTTCACCAATAAAATATAGAAGAATAGGACATCCCAGCAAAATGCCAATAAGTATTGCAAAAAAAATCTGTACATAATCAACGGCATAAAATCTTTCGTAATTACGAAACAGAAAATCAACATAGTATGCAAAATAAGAAAATAGCAGAAAGCAAAAGAACATTCCTAACATAGTATAAAAAAATATAGATCTATATTTTGGATGACTACGTGATAACAATTTCATAATAATGATACTTTTTCACATTGAATCATTTGTCGGTGTATGTCTGTCACTGGAATATTTCATACTGGCTCTTTTTAGTTGCTTATATATTACTCTTGTATTTGTTATTTCACAAAATAGTCAATATCAACATCGAAGAAAGAGCAACCACTATAGTTCAATATTTCCATTTTCCCCACGTGATGGTTCCACCCCTTTTTCGTTGCCTTTTCCTCAAAAAAGCCGTATTTTATAGTATCACCATTGTCTAAAACAATGATATTGCCAGCAACGTCCATTGGGGAAAATAAGATTTGCGAACGGTAAGTGTCACCAAGTCTGACAGTGTCTTTTTCAGGATAATTGATGATTTTTGCGTATGAAAGTGGTGTTGCATTATTGCCAAACATATTTATGCTTTCCTGAAGGCAAAATATCTTTATCAACGACAACGTGTGCCGCTTTTCAGCCAAAGAATATTTTGTGGAGTTCAGAATTCCTATCAGTATTCGCATATTTTCACCGATAAGGATTCCATTTCCCTTTAATGTTTCTGTTATTAAAGTTGTGTCAACATTCTGCGACAATGTGTTTTCCGTATTTTTCAGCAACGTGTGGATATTATTCAGATTGTTATAATATCGCACAAGTATTTTTGGGTGCGAAAACGGGATATAACTGTATGAACTGCCGATTTTTATAGTATCCATTTTAATAAAGTTTTCATCAGATTGGGCTACAATATGCCCGATATGGTACATTTGCACCTCCTGTGCTTTTACCATATCTTGCACAAATTCATCCTGAATCTGCAAAACCGTGGAATCCACATTTGTATTGCGTGTGCATAGTATAACAATAAACACAGACTCTATTATAATGACAATGAATAGAATGACAATAATTATGTTTTTTTTACTCATCAATTGTTTCTTTAATGATATATTTAGTGTTAAATTCTTTTTCCCATGTATTTAATTGTTCTCTCTTTTTTGCAGAATCATCGGAACCTGAGTATTTTAACTGAAATGGGCCACTATTCCAAGCCTTAACCTCTTCCTCTACATGAATAGTTCCTGTTGTTCCTGTTACTGAATTATTTTTTTCCGAATCAACGCGATGATTAATGCTATTAGAAGATGAGGTCTCAATTGGTGTCGGAACATCTGATATATATGGAGTTACATCTGTGGTTGGATTGTCTCCTGTACCTATTCTTGTCTCACCATTCTGCCCATTCTCAGCAGTTTCACGAATACCCCCTGACATATAAGATACGATTTTCTGAAAAAAATTAGTGGATTTCTGTGCCCATGAGTCATTTGTTGGATTAAAAGCTCTTATTTCTACCCCTTCCCAACCATTAATCACAATGCCTCGAGTAACAAAGGCCATTTTCCCGTTTGAAGTTTCCACTATTCTCAATTTTCCATTATTACTTTTCGCAAATTGTCGTGCTTGTTTGACATTTGTTGGATCCCATGGAGCGCGCCCATCCGGATCCACCAGCCTCACTGGATTCCCCGCACAATAAGTGTACGGACTCAAATTCGGATACTTGTCCGCGAGCGGATCCACGCTCAGCCAAATGGAGAGGTCGGAGTTGTAGTACCGTGCCGAGGGGAGGGTGAAAATATCACAAGCTTCCACAGTGTTTTTTGTGGAAATAGAGGACTTTTGGAATATGTCGAACCTGTGATTCATTCTGTTTGGTTTTGGGTTGATTACTAAAGACAACTTGTTTAAAATTGGTGGAACAATATAGATTGAGTTATTGACTTTCCATTGTTTTTATTTTTCTACCAGAGGTATAGCAAATATAATTGTTTTGCTCAAGTCTCTGCGTTTTACAAAAAAAGCACTGCATTGTGAATCAATGTGATAGTGATAATATTCGTATTTATTTACTTCTATCAGTAAAAAAGTATGTGTTGATTCCCATAATGTCATACACAGTTGTTTAGCATCGTGAGCCGAACTTATCGAATAAAGGTAATCACTTATATCAAGGATTTCATCATTTTCAAAAGTCTTTTTCCACAGAGAATCTGTCATAAATGGAGCATACAAGATGAGTCCGTGTCTGGGGGTAACAAGCCTCAGTCGCTTTCGATACGAGTCCCTTACAAAAGGCAGTCTCTTGATTTTTTGTATAGTATCCCCGTCTGGTCCGATGTGGTTTTTCTCTACATTATTTTTTCTGACCAAGGCTCTGTCCCGGCATCGCGAATCTTTTAAAATAAAAGAAAGAAAAAGGGGATTTCTGGCAGCAACATGGAAATAGTCATCTTTATGCTTTCTGAAAAATCGCTTGTTTTTGCATGCTCTGACTTGTTGGTCAGATAGCAGATAGAAACCTTTACATGTCTCGTTGCGACCATATTTGCGTGAATCAACAACACAATAAAGTGTATCAGGCAATGTGTATTTCCCGATTATTTTAAAATCATCATGTGTATATACATACTCTTTTTGTGCTGTCGCTACATTTATAAGGCCGATAAAGCAACATAAAAGGAAAATTCTGTCAATAAATCCCATGCAATTTGCCATCTTTATACTCATTTAGCGATTCATATAGAACTTCTTTGCGATAATCATTTGACATTCTTCAAGCAATCCTTAAATGATTCAAAGCCTTTTCTCACATAAAGCCTTTCTCCCTCAATGGCAATTATTCCTGCCGAAAACGTCCAATAATAAGATGTCATATCATAATAGTAAGAAAAATGTTTTGTTTCATCAGTGTCAATGTAAGGATTCATTTCTTGATAATAAGGTATAAATTCAAATTTAAATATTGTATCATTGCCAATGGCACAGAGCAAACCATCCCATTTGACGGTAAATCGTTCATATTCTTTCTCTGTAATATTCCAACTTCCGATATTTGAATTACCACAAAAAAGCCCTTTCTGACCATCAATAGTCAAATACACACAACTGTCCTGAAATGTGAAAAAAGACTCTTCACAAAGGCCTATTTCATCAAATAAATGAGTTACAACAAGCATTGTGTCACCATACCAACGTATAGGACATGTAAAATAATCGTCAAAGAAATCACATTTAAACTCATAATAACTGTCAATTTGGGCTTTTAAAATGCCAAAACAGCAACAGCATATTCCGTATAAAATCAATAATCGTTTAAACATTTCAGTGAAGAGGCAGCCCCTTCGGTTTGAAAAGTCAATTTGTTATTTCACATTTGCAAAGTTACACATTTTTTCATACGTCACGATGCTTTCTTGTAAACACTTTCATGAGTCTGGTAACCAAGACTTTGATGCAGCCTTTCGGTGTTGTAGCTGCTGATGTGTCTGTCAATTCCGCGCCAAAGTTCCAGCCCGTCTTCGTAGTCGGTCAGGTAAATATTTTTTTGCATTTGTTTATTGAAATTATTCAAAATAATTACGGATTGTGCCCCGTTTCTGTTACGAATTTGACCCGTTTTTTGAGTAA
>JAGCRI010000083.1 GCA_017964755.1 Bacteroidales bacterium
CTGATATCGCTATAAATGAGGGATATGCGAACATCGTGCTTCTCGGCAATCCTGAAAATATCAATGCCAAAGCAGCAGAATGGGGATTGAAAAATATCGACAAAGCACAAATTATCGACCCGAAAAACAATCCTAAAAAAGAGGTCTATGCCGAAATGCTTTGCGAAATAAGAAAGAAGAAAGGAATGCAGATGGAAGAGGCTCTCCGTTTGGTTGAGAATCCGCTCTATCTTGACACTCTGTTGATTAAAAATAAAGAAGTTGACGGTGAAGTCGCTGGTGCTCAGAATGCAACAGGCGATGTGCTCCGTCCAGCCTTCCAAGTCGTTAAGACCCTGCCGGGCGTTTCTGTCGTTTCAGGTGCTTTCATTATGATTTTGAAAGACAAGCAATGGGGCGATAATGGAATAATGGTGTTTGCCGACTGCGCCGCCCACCCGGATCCGAATGAGCATGAACTTGCTGAAATAGCAGTTGTTACAGCCCAGACAGCGAAGAAAATCGCCGGTCTTGACCCGCGTGTGGCAATGTTGAGTTTCTCAACAAAGGGTTCGGCGAAGCACGACATGGTTGACAAGGTTGTGAATGCCACGAAACTCGCCCACGAAATGGCTCCAGACCTCAAACTTGACGGCGAACTTCAGGCAGATGCAGCCATCGTTCCAAAAGTCGGTGCGAGCAAAGCGCCGGGCAGCCCTATCGCAGGCCACGCCAACGTTCTCGTTTTCCCGACACTCGAAGTTGGAAATATCGCCTATAAACTTGTTCAGCGTCTTGCCGGTGCTGAAGCCATCGGCCCCATTATGCAGGGTATGGCAGCACCTATCAATGACCTTTCCCGCGGTTGCTCCGTTGAGGATATTGTAAGTCTTATCGCTATAACCGCTTGTCAGGCAGCTGAATAATTTTTTCTTTTATAGTCATGAGTTTTAAAATAAAATCATGGATATTGATAACGGCATTTTTAATGCCGTTATTCTTTTTTGCACAAAAGCCGACCGCGCCTGTGCGTAACATTGCGGAATTTGAACCTATGCAGGGTGTCATCGTCCGCTATCCTTTCGGCATCCCCACTCAATTAGTTAAGGAGATGGCCGATGTGGTTACTGTTACAACTCTTGTTTCTTCTGAACACCAGAAAAATATGGTAAAAAACACCTACCAGCAGGCGGGTGTGAATATGTCAAACATTGATTTTATTACAGTTACAACTGATTCTTATTGGACCCGCGACTATAGTCCGTGGTTCATTGTTGACGGAAATGATGAATTCGGTGTTGTGGATTTCACATACAACCGTCCGCGTCCGAATGACAATAAGGCGTTGAAAACCATAGCAACTGCAATGGGGCTGAATTACTATTGCATGAATTTGAGCCATACTGGCGGCAATTACATGACTGACGGCTACGGCACCAGCGCGTCCACTTCGCTTGTGCTGACCGAAAACTCCTCTTTGTCGCTTTCTGATATTGAACAGGAAGTAAATGATTATTTGGGAGTTACGAACTATATGCTTTTTCAGGATCCGATGGATGACTACATTGAGCACATTGACTGCTGGGGCAAGTTTTTAGCGGTTGACAAAGTGCTGATAGGCGAGGTGCCGCAGAGTGATTATAGATATGCTGACTACGAAGCCACAGCACAGGCTTTCGCCGCCGCAACCTCGTCATGGGGAGACAATTATCAGGTATATCGCGTCTATTCCCCCGGCTGCACATCTATCAATACTGATGTTACGCCTTATACTAACTCTCTGATTCTCAATGATCACGTTTTTGTGGCGCAGACCGGAAGTGACTGGGACGCCGCTGCCATTGCCACGTACCAGCAGGCGATGCCGGGTTACACAATAGTACCTGTTCAGGAAAGTGCGTCAACGCCGTGGGAGAACACTGACGCTCTGCATTGCCGCACCCACGAAGTGCCGGATTTGGGAATGCTATCCATTCACCACTATCCGCTGCTCGGTGCGAAACCTTACCAGCAGCAGTATCCGTTTACGGCGGAGATTACGGCATATAGCGGAGAAGCGATTATAGCCGATTCGGTAGTTGCTTATTATCAAGTAGATACGGCGCAGTGGCAGATGATGCCGCTTCAGAATGTTGGCGGTAAAGTTTGGGAAGGCGCTTTCACAAATCTTCCTTCAAATGCAAAAGTGAAATATTATCTTTCGGCTCAGGATATGTCGGGAAGACACGAAAAGCACCCATATATCGGGGCAGCAGATCCGCATGTTTTCACTATCGGCGCCGCTCCTGACTCAACACTCACGCCAATTGACACTTCAACTATTGACACATCCACCGTCAACGTTCCTCCAATCGACACTTCTGACGTGGATACTTTGCCAATCATTGACCCGATTAATAATGATTCACTTGCCATATCTGATTATCATATAAGTTATTATACAGTTTATCCTAATCCTGCCGTGAGTTATTTTTCAGTGGCTGGCGACATAATAAAGGACATATATATATATAATGTATATGGTCGGCTTGTAGATGAAAGGAAAAATTGCGGTCGGAATGTGGTGCGGATATTTACTGACGGCTGGGCGACAGGTGTCTATTTTGTCAAAGTGATAAATCCGAAAGGTGACGAAGTCATTCGCAAAGTTGCTGTGAGAAAGTGATTTGGCATTATTTAAAATTTGTAGGATGGATATTCAGAAACTGATACCGCAGCAACCGCCTTTTGTTTTTGTTGACAGAATTTATGACATAAGTGACACTTTTTTCAGAAGTGAGTTTTCTATTGGCGAAAATTCCCTTCTGACTCGCAACGGGTGTTTTTCGGAAGCGGGGCTTGTGGAGCATGTGGCGCAGAGCATGGCGGCGTATATCGGTTATCACAATCAGGATAATGTCAGAGTTGGCGTTGTGGCAGCTGTAGAGAATTTCACTTTCAGTACCCTCCCCGTTTGTGGTGAAAATATCCAGACAGAAATAACCATATTAAACAAAGTTTTCGATATATCACACGTCAAATCTGTAACATACAGCAACGGCAAAATAATTGCAGAAGGCAGAATGAAGTTGGTGGAGAGGGTATGAATCTTGGATTATGGCAATATGTGATTAAGAAATATTTTCCTATTTATGAGACCATAAACCATAATCAATATCGGAAAGATGTTTTTTTAGTGGCAACCAATAATAATTGTATTTTTGCATATTGAAATGTATACAATATGCTTACTCTATCCCAATTAGAACAATACCTTTCCAAAGCCGCATGGATTCTCAAAGGTCCTGTGGATGCAGCTGATTTCAAGGTGTATATCTTCCCTTTACTGTTTTTCAAAAGGATTTCGGATGTTTAAGACGATGAATACAACGAGGCCTTGTCGGAAAGCGATGGCGACCACGAATATGCTTCGGGGGCTGAAATGCACCGCTTTATTATTCCCAAAGGTTGCCATTGGAAAGATGTCAGAGCCGTTACTACCAATGTGGGAAGCGCCATTAAAGGGGCTTTCTCCCAGATAGAACAGGCAAATCCCCAATACTTGGCGAACATCTTCGGCGATACCGACTGGACCAACAAGGAACGGCTTTCGGATGCAATGCTGTGCCAACTTATTGAGCATTTCTCCACCAAGAACCTCAATATTAAAAATGTGCCCAATGACGAGTTAGGTAACGCCTACGAGTTTCTAATCAAGAAATTTGCCGACGATAGCGGCCATACGGCTGCCGAGTTCTATACTAACTGAACGGTGGTGCGCCTAATGACGCTCATTGCCGACCCGCACGAAGGCGACAGCGTGTACGACCCAACCTGCAGCAGCGGCGGTTTGCTGCTCAACTGCGCCATGATGCTCAAAGACCAAGGCAAGGAATACCGCACTTTGCGCCTTTTCGGGCAGGAAATCAACCTGATTACTTCAGGTATTGCCCGAATGAACATGCTGTTGCACGGTTTCGAGGAATTCAACATTGTGAGAGGCAACACGTTGAGCAATCCTATCTTTATGGAATATGACGAGTTGCAGAAGTTCGATATAGTACTGGCCAATCCGCCCTATTCCATCAAAAGTTGGGACCAGGCTGCCTTCACCGATGACCCTTACGGGCGCAACATCTGGGGCACACCGCCACAGGGTTGCGCCGACTATGCCTTCCAGCAACACATTATGAAAAGCCTGAAACCCGATACTGGGCGTTGCGTGGTGCTATGGCCACACGGCATCCTTTTCCGTGATGCGGAACGCGACATGCGGCGCAAGATGATTGAAAGCGATTGCGTAGATTGTGTCATAGGCTTGGGACCGAATTTGTTCTACAACTCGCCGATGGAGGCCTGCCTGCTGATTTGCCGTACACGTAAACACGAACAACGACGAGGTAAAATCCTCTTTATCAATGCGGTGGACGAAGTGAGACGTGACAAAACCATCAGTATGCTCGAAGAAAGACATATCGACAAGATTTTCAAGGCATACAAAGAGTACAAAGACATCCCTGGCTTTGCCAAAGTGGTGAGCAACGAACAGATTTTGGAGAACGGTGCCACGCTCAACATTTCGCAATATGTGTCTCGGTTGGAGGTGAAAGATGATGCTCCAAAACAGACTTTGGAAGAACTGCTGGAAGAATGGACGGGGAAACGGACAGAATTATATAAAGGAATCAGCAGAATATTAGAAGGTTAAATTTCAAATTATTGGCAATTTATTTGTTTTTTGCCAATAATTTGCATCTTTGTATTCGAAAAAAGTGGCACAAATGTCAAAAATATCTAAAGTAATGTATACTCGGGAAAACTATTTGAAACAGCTTGAAGACAGTGAAGGAAACGGTCTTGTGAAGGTCATTACCGGCATTCGCCGTGCGGGGAAATCAGTGTTACTTTCGGAGTTGTTTCACCAACATCTTATTGATAACGGCGTGGATGAGAGCCAGATTATCGATATCGCTCTCGATGATAGGGATTATGCGGAGTTTCTGAATCCCGATGTCTTCCTCTCATACGTGAAATCCTGCATTCGGAAAGGAGAACGCAACTACATCTTGATTGATGAGGTGCGGATGATGGACGACTTTGTCAGCGTACTACTCAGCCTGCTTCACAAGCCCAACTGCGACATCTACGTAACGGGAAGCAATTCACGCTTCCTTTCCACCGATATTGCCACGGAATTCCGAGGCAGGTCGCAGGAAATCCATGTTTGGCCACTTTCCTTTTCCGAATATATGGAAAACTACCAGGGTACAGAGCGTGAAGCTTGGAAAGAATATATCGAATTTGGCGGGTTGCCACAACTTGCTTCTTTCAAAACCCGACAGCAAAAAACAGACTATCTTACCAATCTGTTGCACACCGTGTATGTCAGAGACCTTGTTGAACGGAACAAGTTGCCCAATGACAGGGGATTGACTGACCTCATTCGCATCTTGGCATTCATTATCGGCTTCCCTTGCAATCCGCTGAAAATATCCAAGACATTCGACAGTGTGCTACACCAGAAGATCACAGACGATACCGTTTCCAGATACCTCCGTTATTTGCAAGAGTCCTTCCTTATTCATCCCGCGCTGCGTTATGATGTGAAAGGAAGAAAATACATTGGGACAGAGACAAAATACTATTTCAGCGACATTGGACTACGGAACAGCATTTTGGATTTCAGACAAATAGAAGCGAATCACAGTATGGAAAATATGATTTATGCAGAATTACGCCGTCGTGGCTTTATGGTGGACGTTGGCAGAGTGGAGACCCGTGAGATTGACACTTCCGGCCGCCAGGTACGTAAGAAATTGGAGGTGGATTTTGTGGCCAACCAAGGGAGTCAGCGCTATTATATACAGTCTGCTTACAAATTGTATGATGAAGAGAAAATCAAGCAGGAGAAAAGCTCGTTGAAACTCATACCAGACTCGTTTAAGAAGATAATCATCGAAGAAGAGGACATAGTGCCTTATCACGACAACGACGGTTTTGTACGCATGGGCTTATTGGACTTCCTGCTTCGGCCAGATAGCCTAAGTTTTTGAGACGCGTGAAAAGGTACAATGTGACATTTTTATTTGACAAAAGAATCACTAATGGATACAAATAAACAAAACACCGGCGACATCATCATCTATCATTTAATTCTCTGAATACTATAATAATACTTACAAACTTATAGGTTAGAATTTAAAATCTTAATTTAACAGTAAAACATAATATTTTAAGATTTGTTCATCGGTGTGAAAATTTTCTTTTTCCTGCTTTTAACAGAATTAAATGTATATTTGCACTGTGTTTTTTGGATTTCGCAAAAGGTCTTCAGGAATTCATAAAGCATTAATGTTTAACAATATAGGAGGCCAAAAGATGTAATTATGAAAAGATCAAGTGTGTTATTTTTCTGTTTATTGATTTTTGCGGCGGTTGTTTTCGATTCATGTAATAAAACTTGTAAGTGTACAAAGCAGGAGGGGGGCAACACTACCAGTTATGAGGAAAGTATAATGCTTTCCAGTAAATGTTCAGAACTCAATACAACGGTTTATAAGCAGGGCGGGGGACTTCAATACGCAATAGTGTGTGACGGCTCTGCTATGCCAGGTTCGTCGCCATCTGTAACTTTGCAAGATAATATACTTGTTATCAATGGGGTTAGCCACAAATTTGACGATAATTACTATTCAGAGTCTCCAGACGGTTCAGTGATAATTGATGCGTTTGAAGAGCATCCTGAATATAACACCATCGCATGGCTGACAATGTTTTTCAATGATTCGCAGATAGGTAAAAAACTGTTGGTCAAGGAGATGCAGAAATTTCATTTGGGTTGGATGAAAGACCCTGCGGAGGGATATAATGATAACAATACTGTGGAAATTTCAGGAGAAGATTGTACAGCAGATTCGTATGTTGTTGTGAATAAGAATAATGGAGACGGAACTTATACGGCGGAGGTGCATGTGACCACTCTTAACAACCAGACAATAGTTGGAAAGGTCATTTGCAAAAAAGCTGAGAAAAAACAGAATAAGAAATAATTTTTCATGAAAAAATGCTGTCGTGATTTTGTATTTGCATTTTGTTGTGTTCTTGCCGTGGCTTTTGGCGGCTGCGGGGGATACAAGCACGCGACTATTCCTGAAGTTGACGTCAACTTCACAATATATCCGAATGATGCTTCATACGCGGCACTGAACCACATCGGCGGGTACATGTACTTTACCGGTGGTGTAGCAGGAATTGTCATTTATCGTCTTGACGGTGGGACATTTCTTGCATACGACCGCGCCTGTCCTTACGACTGGGAAGACAAAGAGGCATGGATCAAGGTTGAGTCAAGCGGACTGACACTCATTGACGAGCACTGTGGCTCGCGATTCAACATTTTGGACGGCGGTGTGATTGAAGGTCCCGCACAGTTTCCACTAAAGTGCTATAAAACACGCTTTGACGGCATGGTTTTGCGAGTCTATAATTGAGGAAGCATTTCATAAATCAGCTTAGCGACTTTAGGCCCTGCCTTTGCCGCCGCCCCTAAAACCTCCTCGTGCGAAACGCTATCCTGTTCGCCGACAATAGCCAAATCAGTGATAACAGACAGAGCAAAGACTTCCAATCCACAGTGAACTGCAGCTATTGTCTCCGGTACCGTTGACATCCCAATAGCATCACAGCCCATAATATAATACATTCTGCATTCGGCAGCCGAGCCGAAATACGGACCTTCCATCGCAAGATAAACGCCACTTTGCAAATGGATATCATTCTTTTGCGCAATTTCAGCGGCAAGTTTCAGCATTTCAGCTGAATATGCATTATTCATCGAAGGAAAGCGTACCCCTACAGCATCATCGTTCGGCCCTAAAAGAGGATTGCTGCCCATGAGGTTTATGTGGTCGCGTATGAGCATTACATCCCCTATCTTGAAAGATGGATTGGCGCCGCCAGCCGCATTCGACAGAATCAGCTTCTTCACACCAATTTGTTTCAGGACTGGGATAGGGAAAGTTATATGTTTCTGTGTATGTCCCTCGTAGTAGTGGCAGCGGCCGTTCATGATTATCAGTTCAACGCCGTTCAGACGTCCGTGTATGAGAGTCCCTTTATGCCCTTGCACTTGTGACACAGGAAAATGCGGGATCGTTTCGTACGGGATTTCTGTTATTATTTCCACCTTTTCGGCCAATTCGCCCAAACCAGTTCCCAACACAATAGCAATTTCAGGATTTCCTTTTATGCGTTCTTTCAAATAACTGGCACTTTCTATAATATCTTGTCTCATAATATTTTTAAATAAAAAGATAATGATATTTTCAATTTTTCGGATACTGCACGGAAGTACGAAAGGAATTTTTAAAGATTCAGTCTAAAATACCTCAATAGGCCTGCGAAAACATCTGCAACCGCCAATGCTCCCCTTTTGAGTCATCGTATTCATAAATAAATTCTGTTTTACTCAATTTCTTGATAACAGCCGTATATTCATATTGCCGGTCAACTAAAAAGAACTTAACTATAACTTCCTTTTTATTATTCGCAAACTGCCAGGTACCTGTATAAGACTCACGTATCTCACCATTGACGTATGCAGAAACCACCAACGGACCGTAAGCATGAAAGGCATATGCACAGCCTGGTTTCAGCGCCGCATATTCCGATGTAGTTATTTTTTCACCGTTTCTATAAACGTTCTGCAACGACCAAGTCGCTACGATGCGCTTATCGGGCGAAGTGAAACTTAAGAACGGGCCTTCCTTATACCGGCAGCCTGACAAAAGGACAACTGTAAAAACAAACAATAAAAATCTTTTCATATTATTATTTATCATAAAACTTTTCTGTCAAAACATGAATTTGCATCCCACTCATATTTTATCTCGTAAAACGCTTTTCCCAGATTATAAGAAATATCCGAAGCAATCAATGATTCATGAACGTATGAAGCGCTATCCCATGGCGCAGCCAACGCAGTATCCCCCGCCCTGCCATGCAACCACACCGACAACAGAGCTGCGTGCTCCGGCGGATAGCCTTTCGCCAAACATGCCAGCAAAACGCCTGTCAGCACGTCACCGGCTCCGGCCGTCGCCATGCCCGGATTGCCTGTCGTGTTGAAGAAAAGCCGCCCATCTGGAAACGCCACAGCACTATTCGCGCCTTTCAAGATTACAATCACTCCATATTTTCGTGAAAAATCTTTCAGCTTCCCTATCCTTTCAAAATCATTTTCACTTTTACCTGCAAGACGCTCAAACTCTTTAAAATGAGGTGTAAGTATCGAGTTCTCAGGAAGATATGCAAGCCACGTCTTATTTTCAGACAGAATATTCAAAGCATCTGCATCAATAATCAAAGGGGAACGGATTTCATCAAGGAGGTTTTTCAGAGCATTTACTGTCTTCGTGGATTTGCCCAAACCGGGACCGACAGCAACAGCATTCACGTTCAGATTTTCCAAAGAAATATTAGAAAAGCAATCGTTATCATCAATCTCAACCAAGGCTTCAGGCAAACGGCAAGCAAGAGCATTAGCAGGACGTAACGAAGTATGAACAAGAACTTTACCGATTCCTGCACGCATTGCCGCCTCCGCCGCAAGCACCGCAGCCCCCGGCATCACATCTGAGCCGGCTATCAGCAATCCAAAACCATTTGTACCTTTATGGTCAAAACGGTGCAACGGCCTGTATATCTTCCTCATCAAATCCAAATCAGTCATTTTCGCCACAGGCCTGAAAAGCGCATTTTCATCTGGCAACTTCAAACCAATGTCCAAAACTGAGACTTCCCCTACCCTTTCAGCATTTTCAGGCAAAAGATATGCCAATTTCTGAAATTGGAAAGTATAAGTCTCATCGGCGTTCACTACAATGTTTTCCCTTGGTGTCGGCACATCTGCGAACAACCCTGAAGGGACATCAATAGAAACGATTTTGCATTTGCGCTTTTGGCTATTTATAAAACCGACAACCTCGGCAAAATAACCGCTTATCGGACGTGACAAACCTATACCAAAAACAGCATCAAAAATATGTGCACCGTCTTTCACTTGCAAATCAGGATTAAAATCCACAATATGCAAATTCATATTTTGCTCTGAGAGTTTTTCCAACCGCTGAAGATTGGTGGCACAGTCGGGCGAAAGAGACATCGCGCCAAAACATTTCACAACTGTAACCTCCTCATCATCGGAAGCCAGCAGTCGTGCCAGTGCCAAACCGTCCCCGCCGTTATTGCCCGCACCGCAGAAAATCATATAACTGTTTTTCACTTCATAATTTGCAGTTTTTCTTATTTCATGAAAAAGAGCAGTTGCGGCGCGCTCCATCAAATCGATGGGAGCAATTGGCTCGGTTTGCATTGTAAACAGTTCACTGTCACGAATTTGCGGTACTGATAGAACCATTTTCTTATCTTAAAAAGGAATTTTGTGTATTTGAAAAATCTTAGGCAGCTATATGTGAATCAAATGTCAGATATCATTGCCGTCAATTCCGCTTCGTTCAGCCCTATGGCTTTTGCAATATCTGCGACCGACAATCCCATAGACAAAAGATTTTTTGCTGTGGTGACAATGGTTTTTCTTTTCCCTTTCTCAATCCCCTCGGCAATACCCTCTTCTTTTCCCTTCTTCACACCTGTTTCGTATGCCTCTTTTGCGGCCAACTCCTTTGCGTATTCCACCACCTCGCGCACATCCTCGTACTCTAAAATGCTCTCTCTATATTTCTTCATTTCCATGGCTGTCAGTTTTGATATTCTGCATGTGTCCATCACCTCGCGGAAGATTTTATCGTGGCGTTTGTAGTCCGCCTCGTCCATGGCTGGCATGTTTTTCAACAAGTTCAGCCATTTGCGCATCTCTTCCGTAACATCACTCTGTTTTGCCGCAAAGTTACACAAATTAATGTAAAATATACCAACTTTTTTCGTCAAGACACGATTTTTCTGATCTTTCAGCATAACGACACGGAAACATCCGTCTGAGTCCTGATATTCTGACAGCTCAAAATCCAAAATGTTAACGGAGTAGGTTGGCAGAAGATTGTAGCGCAGTTCTCCTTTTTTCATCCTTGAATTTATGGCGCGGCTCAAGTAGAAAATTGACCTTTCTGCGAACTCCGGCTGGCGAGCCCGCTGCATCTCAACGATGAACTGCTTGTCATCTTGGTCTGTGCAGAGAATGTCAAACACGACCTTGCGCTGCTTCTCGGTTGCACCGTAATATTCTGTAGGCAAATATGTTATATCTTTAATTTTGCCCGTGTATTTTGCCACGAAACAGTTTAGAAAATGGATAAGGAATCTTTTGTTCTTCTCTGTACCGAAAATCTTTTTGAATGAAAAATCCGTTGTTGGAATTTGAAAAATGTGCTTGTCCTCTTGCATGATAGTTATTTTTAGTCATTATAGATTTGTTTAACGCGACAAAGATAATACAATTTTTAATATAAATTAAAAAATTAGAAAATATTTAAAAAAAATAAATTTCAGGAGTTAGAAGAGAAAAATTTGTAATAGATATATCTGAGAGGTCAAAAAATGATTTCGTGTCTCACAACATGGTAAAATGAAGATTTCAGTTAGCCTTCAAATTTGCAATAGCAAGCATGACGCCGAGCACGACACCGAGCAAAGCGGCGAATAACACTTGCAAATTCGGGGGAAGAAGGAACGTGATTGTGTGCGCCGGGAACCAGAACAGCGGAATGTATTTCTTGAACACGAGGTTCCACTGCGCCTTCCAGTTCAGTCCGACTATAATCTGTTCCATCTTTATCGGACTGAAAAATCCGCGTAAAGTTCCTCCGTTATTGAGAATATGAGTGTCGGTTATCTTGTGTAAGGTCATGAAAACCGGGGCGAAAATCGAGTTCATTGCCACGCTTACTGCGAATGCCACACCTACCTTGCCCCACGACAATTCGCCAGCAAGGAGTGCCGCCATGTGGCCTTTTTCGCAACCACTCACAACTTCAAGAAAAGCGGGAACACCAGCTTTAAAGATTATCATTGCCATACAAATTCCCATTCCGAGAATTCCCCATACTATCGCGCGTGGCAAAATCCCAAAACCTTTCTGGTTGTAAACGCCATGAGATATGCGCAAACCAAGCATCTCTCCAACCGTTGCAAGTATCGCAAACTTAAAGAAACTCATAATGAAAGGATGTGCAGAAGTCCACAAGTTGAAATATTCAAGGAAATGTGTCTGCGGAATAAAAAATGGCACAAGCACCGCAATCACAATAAGAATGAAAATAACATCAGATTTTTTCATGATTATTAATATAAATCATTTATTATCAATAAATTAGACCTATAGTAAGTTTATCTGAAAAGCACAGGAACTTTCATACGAAAATTCCTGTGCCCAAAAGTATAAAACACTATTTCTCCAATCTAATTCTTGCATCGACAGCAGTAACATAACGGGGATTGCCGAGCAGCGGATTGAGATCCATTTCAGCAATTTCCGGTGCGGCCTGAACCAGCGCACTCACACGGGCAATCTGGTCGGCATACAAATCGAGATTCACCGGCTCCTGCCCACGCACACCTTGCAATATCTTGTACCCGCGCAACTTCGTAAGCATATTTTTCGCTTCAGCGGCAGTAACGGGAGCCAACGCACTTTGAACATCCTTCAGCACCTCAATAAATATTCCTCCCAAACCGAAAAAGATTTGATGGCCGAATTTCGCATCGCGCATAGCACCGATATATACATCTGTGCCATCAAGCATAGGATACATTTCCACAGCATACGTATCGGGAATTACAATCAGGCGGTCAAACTCCTTGGCAACCGTGTCCAAATCCTTGACATTCAGTGTAACACCGCCGACATCGCTCTTATGCAACGGACCAACAACCTTCATAACAAGAGGCACATCTTTGCTGCAACCGACCTCTTTGGCAAACGCCAGCGCATCTTCCTTCTTTGATACTTCAACAGATTTCTTGCGACTAATACCCGCAGCATCCAAAAGTTCGTTATAGTCAGCAATTTCCATGTAGCCATCTTTGCAGCGGTCGATAGTGCGCCGTATGCGCTCAACATCAACAGAAGGCAATGATTCGGCAGTATTCATCTGCGGTTTAGGAGTGTTATATACTTTGCAGATAGCATTTCCCAACACGCACTCCTCAGGGAAGTTTATACGACCCTTTGCGATAAAGTCATTTATCTCGTCCTTTACGTTAATGATAGAAGGCAGCACAGGGAAAATCGGCTTCTTGCAGGTCTTCATCTTCTCATCGAGCAGATTGTAAACCTCTTTATTACTGAATAATCCTGGCGAGCCGAAAATGACAACTGAAAAGTCAATCTCGTCATACTCGTTCTCAACCGTATCAATGATATATCCTAACTGTTCGGCGGTGCCGGTTGCGAGGAAGTCAATAGGATTACCCACAGATGAGCCGGCGAAAAGTTTCGAAAGCAGGGCGGGACTTGCCGGATGATCTTTTAGAGAAGGCACCTCTATGCCACCGTTGCTGAGCACATCGGTAAGCATTACCGCGGGGCCACCGGCGTGGGTGATGACAGCGCAGCGGTTCCCCTTGATTTCAGGATGCATGAAAACAGCGCATACGGTGGTCAATTCCTGACGGTTCTGGCAGCGCACGATACCTGCCTTGCGGAACAGGGCATCGACTGCGGCATCGCTGGTTGCAAGCGCACCCGTGTGCGAAGACGCGGCGCGTGAGCCGGCAGCACTGTTCCCACTCTTTATGGCAGCTATGTGGCAGCCCTTGCTGATAAGACTGCAAC
>JAGCRI010000084.1 GCA_017964755.1 Bacteroidales bacterium
ACTATATAGCGGCAGGCCTTGACCCTGAAAAGGCCACGCTATATGTGCAAAGTGCGGTGCCTGAGGTCTGTGAATTGAGTCTTCTGCTTGCAATGAATGCTTACGTTGGTGAACTTCAGCGTGTAGCCTCTTTCAAGGACAAGGTGCGCCGTCAGCCAAACAACGTGAATGCCGGACTTCTCACTTACCCTGTGCTTATGGCTGCCGACATACTGCTGCACCGCGCCGACAAAGTGCCGGTGGGCAAGGATCAGGAGCAGCACCTCGAACTTACCCGCGACTTTGCTCAGCGTTTCAACAGCCTTTACAAAACAGATTTTTTCAAGTTGCCAGTCGCCTATAATTTCGGTAATTCTTTGGTGAAGATACCGGGACTTGACGGCTCGACCAAAATGTCAAAATCTGATAATGAGGCTTCGTGCATATTCCTTTCGGATGATCCTAAATCTATCCAGAAGAAAGTGATGAGAGCGGTCTCGGATTCAGGTCCCACCCAGCCGAATCAGGAGAAACCGCAGGCCATTGAAAACCTCTTCCAGCTGATGCAGGCGGTGTCAGCCCCAGAAACTTTAGCCTTTTTTGAGGAGCAATATAATACGTGCCAGATAAGGTACGGAGACATGAAAAAACAGCTTGCCGCAGATATAATTTCCTTCACATCACCAATTTATGAGCGTATTCAGGAATTGCGCGGTAATGATGAGTATTTGCAAAAGGTTATGCGCAACGGCGCCGACAAGGCACGTGAGAGCGCACGCAAAACAGTTAAGGCCGTGAGAGAAATTATCGGTTTGGATTAGTTTTTGTGATTATTGTATTTTTTTGTAATTTTGCGACTTGTAAAAATAAATGTATAACATAAAATGAAAATCATCATGAAAAGAATAATTGTATTGTCATTTGCGCTTATCAGTTCATGTCTTGTATTTGCCCAAAGCGCACATCTGCTTTTCAATAACAAACCGGTTGACGGGCAGCTTACAGATTTTGTTCAGGCTGTGAAAGCAGAAGGTATTAATTATGTCGGGACACAGGATTCAAAAGCCACTTTGAAAGGGAATTTTTACGGTTTCAACAATTCTGTCGCTGAAGTGTATGCAACGCAGCAGGGGCTGGTCTATTCTGTGATTCTCAATCTTGAGAGCAAATCCTCTTGGGAAGATTTGCAGAAAGATTACAATCAGATGAAGTCGCTGTTGACAGGGCAGTATGGGCAGCCAGCTGATGTAGTTGAGCATTTTATCGCTGAAGGCGGTGATGCAGCTGCAAAGATGACAGACGTTACCAACGGAGCATACGCATGGCATTGCACTTTTATTACAAAAGAAGGTAATGTTACATTGAGTATAGCTGCTGAGAACAACGCAAAAGGCTTTGTTACTGTGAACTTCGTTGACAAAGCAAATGTTGCGGCAATGCGCAAAAAATAATATTGTTTTTGAGTTTTATAGATAGTAAAAACGCAGGTGAATTTCGCCTGCGTTTTTTACTATTGAAATATAAATGTTGAGAAACAGGTTTTCTGAGATTCTGCTATTCTTTCTTTTTAATGAATTTTAGAATTCTTTTTGTCCCGTCAGTGGCGGTCAGCCTTAAGAAGTAGCATCCGGCTGAAAGATCTTTCACATCCACCTCTGTTTTACCCGCGCTTTGGCTTTCAGCGCTTAAGAGCACTTTCCCTGTTATGTCGATAATCTGGATATACCTGATTTTGTCAGAACCAGTCTCAATGTTAAGAATGTCGTTGACAGGATTCGGATATATGTTTATGTGTTCAGTGGAAGCCTCTTTTACGCTTACGCCATTCATTATTTTCAGATAGACAAATACGTTGCTGTCGCAGCCGTAAATGCTGGTGTATGTTTTTGAAAGTATTTTATTGCCCGGATGGTCGAGACCTTCAAACTCAAAGCCGTTTTCTTCGTATTGTTCGTTTACCAAAATGGTGTCGTAAATTGTTGTGTTGAAAACGGGATTCACAGTTGTATAAAGGGAGATTACACTGTCGCAGCCGGCTTCATTGGTGAGTGTGAGAAAATAGAATGTCGAGTCGGCAGGGAACTGGATGTCAAATCCTTTCATATGAATCTCTTCGCCATCGCACAAAGTCGTTTCAAGAAAAGTAGTATCAGAGGCATGGTTGATGGTAGCAATTGCTATGTTCATCTTGCTTTCGCAGCCGGTGAATTCGTTGTAGCTTGTGACGAAATATGTTGTGCTTGTGGATATTGTGTCCTTGAAAAACAGGCCTGTCCCGATGAGCGTGGTTGAGTCGGCAGCATACCAGAGACAAGTGGTGGCGAGCGTGTCGCAAGTTGCCAATAGTGTGACTTCACCAGATTCGCAACGCACCACATCTGAGGTTATTGCTTGCTGTGGGCGCGGTGTTGTGTAGATGAACAGTGGCTTGCGTTCGGTGCTCTCCTTGTCTTCGGCTGAGTTGTATGATGAGACATACAGCACTGTGTCGCCGGAATATATGGAAGAGTAGGAGAGGGCTGTCGCCAAAATCGTTGTAGATGTGTCGGACGCGTACCAGCGGCATAAGTCTGCGTTGTAGCCAGGTGTTGCTGAAACTGAAAGTGAGTCGTTGCTGAGGCATACGTTAACGCTGCTGGTTATGGCACATGAAATGTCAGTGTTAATCAGTGTGTTGTTCCCGACAATTGCAATCTCGTCAGTAAGGCCGGCCAAGCCGTTTTCGCCATTTCCGCCCTTGCCGCCCTTGCCGCCGTTTCCGCCTTTACCACCGCTTCCTGCGTTATTAGGGGCTATCATTTGGGCAGAGACGCCGCCTCCGCTTCCGCCTGTGCCGCCGTTTCCGCCTGCGCCGCCTATGCCGCCTGTGCCGCCCGCGCCTGCGCTGCCTTTCGTTATCGAGCAGTTGATTATGTCAGGTGTGCTGGCATTGTAGCAGTAGATTCCGAAGCTGCCGCCGCCTGAGGTTCCGGCTTTGCCGCCTTCACCGCCAATACCGCCGCTGCCACCGCCGCCGCCGCAACCGCCGCAGTACTGCTTGTAAACAAGTCCCCACTTGTCGTGGTCGGCACCGCCGCCGCCACCGCCGCC
>JAGCRI010000085.1 GCA_017964755.1 Bacteroidales bacterium
TAATAGAATCTGCTCTTTTGATATCCTTTATTTTTAGCACAGGTGTGTATATTTATGCAGATTATAAAGGTGCTGAAAAAGGCGTGAAAAGTATCTTTTTTCCCATGAATTTACCATATAACTTGCATCCTTTCGTAGATGGACATAGTTCTTTTGTGTTAAAAGATTCAAATGATATTGAGGTGCTTGGAATTGGATTTAGATATGCCACTATGACCTCTCCTATACGAGATATTATGGCTTATGGCCACAATGAATTTTCAATTATTGTTTTATGTGATTGCAGTGACGGCAAAAAATTCCTCATTTCATATATTGATAAATACAACTCTGTTTCTTTTAGGGAAATTTCGTATGAGCAAGCGCAAAATGACAGTTATCACTGGGTCGATATAAAAAATACCGACTACTATACTGTTACAAAAAGGAAATCTTGGTCTTTTGTATTTGCTATATGTATTTTTTTATGTTTTTGCTTTACAAAAAGATATCTCTAAATCAATAACAAGCTCGACAATTTGCGAAAAGTAATAATGGAAAATTTAGAATACCGGAAACTTCAAACTGTCTCTTGATATTTTTGGATCTTATTGTAACATCTCCTATTTTTGCTTATTTTTGCAGGTTAAATTTTTGTGAAATGTATAGTCTCTATTTGAAAGAAATAAAATCTTACCTGACTTCTGTCGTGGGATATGTCTTTATCGGGGTTTTCCTTGTGGTGACAGGGCTTTTCCTGTGGGTGTTCCCCAATATCAACAATGTTCTCTCTGCCGGTGTCGCCGATTTGCAGGGGCTCTTCAACCTGTCAAAATTCTTGTTTCTCTTCCTCGTTCCGGCAATCACAATGCGCTCTTTTGCGGAGGAGCAGCGTCAGGGCACGCTCGAACTTCTTCTCACAAAACCCATCTCCGACAGCCGTATCATAGCGGCAAAATTCCTCTCCTGCCTCACTCTTCTGCTCATCGCTCTGCTGCCGACACTCATCTATATCATTTCTGTCTATAATCTTGGAAAACCTGTCGGAAATATTGATATGGGCAGCACTTGGGGTTCATACCTCGGCCTCGTCTTCCTCGGCGCCACCTTCATCTCAATCGGAATTTTCATCTCGTCACTCACTAATAATCAGATAATTGCATTTATCCTCACCGCACCAATCTGTTTCATACTATATTTCGGTTTTGAGTTCATTTACTCTTTTGAAGTCCTCGGTAATTTCGGCTATTTTATTAAAACTCTCGGCATCGACCACCACTACGCTTCTATCAGTAAGGGTGTTATCGACTCAAGAGATGTCATATATTTTTGCAGCGTTACATTCATTTTTCTTTTCGCTACACGAATTTCTTTGTTAAGCAGAAAATGGTAGCCGTTAAAAATTCTTAAAAATGGAAAAGAAAACATCTGAAAGCGGAAAATTCAAAAAATCAGCGGTAATCGGATTAGTGGCAAGCCTGCTTATCCTTGCGGCCATCAATGTGATTTCTTCATATTTATACTTCAGAATTGACCTCACAAAAGACAAACGTCATACACTTTCGCAAACCACAATCGATCTCCTTTCATCTTTAGATGACAAGATTTATGTGAAAGTATATTTGAAAGGTGAGAACCAACCTGCTGACTATGAACAATTTGCAGCCAAAACACGAGAAATCTTAGAAGATTTCAGAAGTTACTCCAAATTTTTGCATTTTGAATTTATCGACCCGATAAAAGGGAAAACGAAAGAGGAGGCGAATCTGATTTTCGGTGAATTTTACAAAAAAGGGCTGACGCCTATACCTATAAGCAAAGAAGAGGGTGCGGGCTATTCCACACGCTATGTTGTGCCCGGGGCGATGATTGCTTACAAAAACAAGGAATATCCGGCGACTTTGGTTGTGGCGGATCCCAGCAATACAACCTCTTGGCTTGAGTATTCCACGCAGGAGTTGGAATATAATTTGGTGGATGCTATCAGAAAACTTGTCCACCCGCACAAGGCGAGTGTGGCTTTTCTTGAGGGGCACGGCGAGTTGGATTTCATGAACACGTCATGGGTTCACTGGCAACTTCAGCGGTTCTACAATGTGGAGCGTGTGGCTCTGAACGGGCGTATTAACTCGTTGAGAAATATTGAGTTAGCAGATTCTTTGACTCAGGAACTGAAACTCGGCGACAACAAGTACGATGTCCTCATCATAGCGCAGCCTACGGAGCCGTTCAGCGAGACCGACAAGTATATCCTTGACCAGCACCTGATGCGCGGCGGCAAAATCCTGTGGCTCATCGACCCGACCACCGCCGCCATCGACAGTTTGCAGGCTTCGCAGGAGCAGTTCATCTACCCGCGGCCGTTGCGCGTCGAAAACCTCTTTTTCAAATACGGTGTCCGCATGAATACCAACGTGGTGCAAGACCTTAGTTGTCAGGCTATTCCGTTGGAAGTCGGCAGAATCGGAGCGCAGCCGCAGTACAAGTTCATGGCGTTCCCGTATGCGCTCAACATCGTCAATTTCAGCGAACACCCGATTGTGAGGAACATGAAGGAGATAAAGTCGGAGTTCGCCGCCACAATCGACTTGGTGGGTGCAAGCGAAGGCTTGCAGAAGACAGTGCTGATGACGACTTCGGAGCGGACGAAGATTGTGCCGTCACCGTCAATTGTTACGCTCAACGTGGCGCGCGCAAACCCGAATCCCGAAGAGTTCGCGTTCAAGTATCTGCCTCTTGCAGTGTTGGTTGAAGGCGAGTTCACATCAGCCTACAAGGGACTTCTGCCAGTGGAGTTTGACACAATCAAGCAACTCGGCTATGTTGAAAAAAGTCCGAAAACAAGGCAGATTTTCGTCTCTGACGGCGACATCATCCGCAATTTCGTTGACAACAAAAACCAGCCTTATCCAGCTGGTTTTGACCGCTATACAGGAAAACAGTACGACAACGCCGATTTCATTCTTAACTGCGTCAACTACCTATGCGCCGATGACGATTTGTTGCAGATTCGCGCCAAAAGTCTGCGTATCGGCTCACTCGACCCGATTCTGATAAAGACAAAAAAGACATATTACGCTATTGTCAATATTGTACTTCCACTTTTAGTGATAGCCGTTATCGGGACTATTCTGATTGTTTTCAGGAGAATAAGATATTCCAAGAAAAAATAAAATCCCGCAAGCTACCGCCCGCGGGATTTCAAAAACGAAAACAATA
The DNA here is from genome assembly GCA_017964755.1 of Bacteroidales bacterium. Classification (GTDB taxonomy): domain Bacteria; phylum Bacteroidota; class Bacteroidia; order Bacteroidales; family WCHB1-69; genus RUG11942. Next base: position 3,199 of record JAGCRI010000085.1, read on the forward strand.
TTTTCTATTACAAACTTGCAGCCAAAGAGATTGAATATAGTTTCGATTTCGATGAATCGCCGCGCGAAGTGAGCACGCATGGCACCTTTGCACCGATAACCATAGCACCGAGTTCTGCACCGGCCAGCTTGGTATTGCTCTTATAGAACAAGTTCCCTGATTCAATATTCGGGAAAAGAAGGCAGTCTGCATCACCGGCAACTTCGCTCTTCAGCCCTTTAATTCTCACGCTTTCGGCATCAATGGCAAGGTCAAGTCCGAGCGGGCCGTCAACGAGGGCGCCTTTAATCTGACCGCGCTCAGCCATTTTGCTGATGAGGCAGGCGTCAACGCAGGCCTGCATAGCTGGAAGCACCTGCTCCGTAGCAGCCAACAGCGCCACTTTCGGTTTCTCAATCTGCAATGCCTTCGCCGTCTTAATCAGATAGTTTGTAATGGCAACTTTCTGCTGAAGATCTGGAGCTGGAATAATAGCTACATCACCGCAAATGATGAGTTTGTGGTAGCGCGGTGTCTCAATAACGGTAACATGTGACAGAACGGCCTTCGGGCCTGGCATCAGGCCTTTTTCCTTGTTAAGGATGGCACGCATATATTTGTCGGTGGAAAGGAGCCCTTTCATAAGGATGTCACCCTCACCGGCGTTAATCAGGTCGATAGCCTTCGCCGCAGCCTTCACGTCAACAGGCTCGTTTATGATGCGGAACTTGTCGGCATTTATATTCAACTTTCCGCAAACTTCGCGTATCACCGCCTCCTCACCGACCAAAGTTGCGTCAACGATACCCATCTCGACAGCATTGTTCACAGCTTCAATCGTGTGCTCGTCGTTAGCGTATGCCGCCACAAGTCTTTTTCTCGGTTTGGTCTTCACCAGCTCTATAATCTGGTCTAATTTTGTAATGTTGCTCATAAATATTTTATTTTAAAACGATTTTCAAAATTGCTTGCAAAATTACTAAAAACATCGTAACCAATAACAGCCAAATGCCAATAGATTATCATTTGGATGAAAGTGAATAGGCAATTTTCTAAATCTATTGGCCAGCTGGCACGAATTTGCTATAGTCGCCGCCGTTGAAGCATATTTCACGTACTATGGTTGAAGAAATCGCTGCCAATTCGGGGGCGGTGGCAATGAATATTGTCTCAATGTCGGGTGACAAAAGTGCGTTTGCATTGGCAATATCCTGTTCGAAAAGGAAATCGTTTCCGTTGCGGACACCGCGAACTATAAATTTGGCGTTCACCTTTTTGCAGAACTCCACTGTCAGTCCTTCGTAGGAAACAGCCTCCACCCTTTGCTCGCCGGCAAAACAGTGCCTTATCATCTCAAGCCTGCGCTCAATAGGGAACATATATTTTTTCTGACTGTTCACACCAATTGCAACTATTACTTTGTCAAACAGTTTCAGCGCACGCCTGACAATATTTTCGTGCCCTATCGTAAACGGGTCAAACGACCCCGGAAAAACTGCAATTCTTTTCTCCATATCTATCTCCTATTTTCTATCTCCTATCTCCTAATAACAACATACTTGTCATCGTAAAGGAAGCGCACCAACCGCGACGGCTGACTAAATTCGGACGTGTCATACTGCCGTGGCACAATGTAATCGACTCCGTTTATGATTTCTGGTGATATTTCATCGAAAGTTGCGGGTGACGGTGTGCCGGAGATATTTGCGGAAGTGGATATGAGCGGCCGGTTCAAAGCGGAAATCAACTTGCGGCAAAACTCGGTTTTCACTATCCGAATCGCTATTGTCCCATCAAGCGGTACGAGTCTTGACGGCAGGTTGCGTGCCGCGGGATAGATGAATGTCGTGGGCTTTTCAGCGGTGCGCAGCATCTTCCATGCTATGAGAGGAATCTCACTGACATAATACGGCAGTTTTTCTTCCCTGTCGAGCAGCACAAGCATACTTTTACGCTCGCTGCGCTGTTTCAGATTGTAAATCCGCTCTATCGCTTTCTCGTTAGTCGCATCACAACCGATACCCCAAACGGTATCGGTTGGATACAACAATATTTCCCCTGCCAACAACCTCCCAACACAATCTTTTATCACCTCCTCCATTTCTAACTCCTAACTCCTATCTCCTGTCTCCTATTTTTCTGCCTTCTCCGGATAAAGTTCCATTCTCACAAAATGGTCAACATCAAAATCTTTGAGGAAGTTGACGATATCAGCATTGGTGATTTCATTAACTCTGTCGTTATATTTGTTGAAATCTTTGAAGTCTGCAGTTGTTTCGTAATAATATTTGTTCAAAATGTAATTTGTCCAAGTGCTGTTTTTCTGGAAGTTGGTCTCATGCGAACGGATCATCTGGGCTTTCACTTTTTCCAAAGTCTCCGCTTTCGGGCCGTTCTGCTTGAATTCGCGCAAGATGTTGAAGCATGCGTCAGCGAGTTTGCCAGTATTGTCAGGTGAACAGCTGAACATGATCATCATAGAATACTCTGATTTGGGGTATTTTTCAAAATTCATTTCCAACATAGGAGAATATACACCGCTCATCTTTTCACGGATTGTCTCAAGAAGTTCTATCTGGAGAGCTTCATCAATAACAGAAACTATCATATTGTTTTTCGGATTATACTCGTAGGCATTGTTGTATGCGATACCAACCCAGCTCTGTTCTTCGATTCCGGCGAAAACATCTTCATCAATTGTCTTTTCAGGAAAATCTTTCAAAATATCTCCACGGAAATTCTCTTTTTCATTATTAGTCGGCAGAGAAGCGACATAAAGTTTCAGGAAATTCTCCATTTCAGCCTCGTTGTAGTTACCCACAAACACGAAAGTAAAGTCTGCAGCGTTGCCGAAACGTTCTGTATAGATTTTATATGCGCGCTCTGCATCAGCCTGTTTCACAAACTCCTCATCGTATGTCAGCATATTTGACTGGTATGGGTCATTCTGAGTTGTCGCTTTAAGGAATTGTCCGAGGAAACGGTACATAGGCATCGCTTTTATCATCTTCATCTGTTCTATCTCTTCGCTCATGACAAGCTTGCTGGCATTGGTATCATATCGCGGAGCTGTGAAGAAAGCATTGAGATATTGGAAGAAAAATTCGAGGTCTTTTGGAGTGGTTTGTCCGACAATGCCTTCTTCAAGAGTGGTAACGTAAGGGGTGAGAGAAACCTTTTTGCCTTTCATTTTCTTCATAAGAGAAGAGTAGCTCAACTCGCCGATACCTGCACGGTCAACGAACAATGCACTGTGCGCTGCTGACGAAAGTTCGCACTCATAATAGAGGCTCACACCGCCTTTACTCTTTGCAGAGAAGTATATTTCATCGTTTTTATAGTCGGTCTTCTTCAAAATAACCTTTACGCCGTTTGACAAGGTCAGCTCTTTCGCACCGATTTCAGCCAATTCTTTTGTCTGTGCAATATTTCCTGCCACAAGTTTCTCTTTTTCAACAATTTCCTGCTCTTTGTACGTGTCAACGTATGGTTCAACATTAGCAAGATTCTTGTCTTTTATGATTGAGAGAATCTCATCTTTTTTCGGAACGTCGGTGCCTTCAGGAGCCATCACCACAATAAATATATTCTCGTCTGTAATCCATTGTTTTGCCAAAGCGTTGATTTCGTCAAGCTTAATTCCGTCCAAATATTTCTTTGCGTATGTAAGTTCGCGTTTAGCGCCAGGGATCGGGTCGTGGTGGAGGAAGTGTGCCACATATTCTGCTGCGAAATTGTCGGATTCGGTTTTGTTGACCTCTTTCGCAGCTCTTTCATATCTGTCAAGGAGTTCTGTCTTTGCACGATTCAATTCTGTCTGTAAAAATCCATGTTTCAGCACGCGGTAGTCTTCCTTGAGCAATGTTTCGATAGACTCTTTGATTTTACCCTCTTTAGCCGCAGCCTGACCGCCGTACATGTCTGTTGAGCCGATAAGCTCGCCATATCCGATTGCGCCTCCGATGAACGGGCAATCCGGATTCTGAGCCAATTCATCAAAACGGGCTTCAAACATCATATTGTACAATTCGTGCATCATGTGTGTCCTGTAGTCGTTCACGGTCTTCATCACAAAGTGGGGGTGTTTGCGCACCATCATAATCTGGCTGCCTGTCGCCTCTTTGTCAGTACAAACAGAAATCAGAGGTTCTTTATTAGGCTTGATATCAGCGACTTCCTTAGTACGTGGGTTCTTCGGCATCTTCAGCTTGCTGAACTTCTTGATAATCATCTGCTCAATAGCGTTCACATCAATATCACCGACAACGATTACAGCTTCCAAATCAGGTCTGTACCAATCGTGATAAAAATCTTTGATAGTCTGGTATTCAAAACCTTGGATAATTTCGATAAGTCCGATAGGCATACGGTTTGCATAGCGTGAGCCTTGGAAAAGCACCGGCCACCACTCTTTGCGCATACGGTCGCTCGCACCAAGTCCCATACGATATTCTTCAGTGATTACGCCGCGTTCAGCATCAATTTCCTTCTTGTCATAAAGAAGTCCGCCTGCCCAGCCATTCAGAATATTGAGTCCCATCTCAATGTTTGACTTGTCGTCAGTAGGCATTGAAAACATATAGACGGTTTCATCGAAAGAGGTGTAAGCATTGAGGTGTGCGCCGAATACAACGCCGCGTTTCTGGAGTTCCTCAATCATCTTATTGTGCGGAAAACCTTTTATGCCGTTGAAAGCCATGTGCTCGGTGAAGTGTGCGAGACCCTGCTGGTCATCGTTCTCCTGATTTGAGCCTGCATTCACTGCAAGGCGGAAAGAGACACGACCCTCAGGTTTGTTGTTCTTGCGGATATAGTATGTTATACCATTATCCAATTTGCCGATTTTGACATTCGGGTCGTTGTTGATTGTTGAATTAAGGTCTTGTGAAAAACCGCACAAGCAGAATGTGCAGAAAGCCAAAACCAATAAAAGTAATTTTTTCATGTTATAAATTTTTTATGATTAATATTAAAATACTTTATATCAATACATTGTTATACAAATATACAACTTGCAAATATAAACATTTTCTTGAAAATTTAACAGTTTAAAGTATCAGTTTCAATAAAATTCAAAAATGCAGAATATCAAAGAATAAAAAATGTATCTTTGCAGGTTATGAACAAAACTGTTAAAATGAAGATAATTATCGGAGCAGACCACGCAGGATACGAGCTGAAAGAGTACATAAAATCCCAGTTTTCTGATGGATTTGAATGGCAGGATGCCGGCACATTCGGAAGCGAAAGCGTTGATTATCCTGACTATGCGCATCCTGTTGCGGAGGCTGTTTCCGAAAACAAAGCTGAAAAGGGGATACTGATATGCGGCACCGGCAACGGCGTTGCAATGACAGCGAACAAGCACCGAGATGTGCGCGCCGCCCTCTGCTGGAACGAAGAAATAGCCAAATTGGCGCGCCAGCACAACGACGCCAACATCCTCGTGCTGCCCGCCCGATTCATATCAAAAGAACTTGCAGCCGAAATTGTAAAATGCTTCTTTACAACAGAATTTGAAGGTGGAAGACACGCACGCAGAATCGGAAAAATAAACCTATAACTCGGCATGGGCACATACATCGAAAATCGGGAGACACGCGACAGCGCATACGCCGTCAGACAAAATTTCTTCAAGGATATTGAGAAATATTTGCTGGGGTTTGAGCAGAAAGCTGCTGAAAACCGCTTGGATGTTATGTGGGCAAACAATGAGGAACAGCTTGTTTCCGCGATTGAATCCCTATTCAAATCAAAATACAACAAGGTCTGCTTCGATATGCCTGAAATCCCTGAAGCACTTGCAAACCACCATGCCGTCAAGCAAATCAAGCCCCAAAAAGTTGAGAATCAGGAGAGTATCCCTGACATAGTTATAACCAACGCCGATTTTGCCGTAGCGGAAACAGGAGAGATAGTGCTTTTGGACAAAAAGACACAGAACTGCTTCAACTTTGTGCGGAATCTCATTATTGTGCTGGATATAGGAAAAATTGTGGCGCGACGCACCGACCTTGACCTTATGCTCTACATCTTGTCGGACAGCAAGCACGGCGCCCCAATACACAAGGACGTGAAATTCATCCGACAGCCGTTCTCACACATCGAGACAGCGGAATTCTTCTCTTCAACTGAGAACAGCTACACACGTGACGAGGTCAAAATCACGGTTATACTTTATGACAACGGAGTTTCAGAAATTTTGCGCAACGAAAATTTACGCGAGGCTCTCTACTGCATCGACTGCGGGCTATGCGCGAAGTGCTGCCCTGTTTTCGCAGTTACAGGAAAATACACCCCCATCGAACTTGTCAAAGCTGGAATCTCCGAACAAAATTCAGATATAATCTTCAAGAACACAACACTTTGCGGTAACTGCAATTCTGTTTGTCCAGTAGCTATTCCTTTCAATGAACTGCTAACCAAGGAGATGACAGTTTCAAAAGAGGGCGCCGCAAACCAGCATCTTTGCAAACACCTCCTGAAACGAAACAAAATGAACGCCCTCAACAACAGGTTCAGACGCTTTTTCTTCCTCAAAAGGATTTTCAACAAAAACAAAAAACTGTTCAACTATTTCTTCTCCTTAAAAGAAGATTTCTTCAACATCCAACAAAAAGAACAGTAACAGACAATGCTCAAAGCAAAAATCCATTCTGATATTTTCTATTACACACTTGCTTTCGGCATTCTTACAATACCTTTTTCCATTTTCTTCCAACTGCCTGTCATACTGTTACTGCTATTGAATTTTATCACAGAGCTACACTTTAAAGAAAAATACCAGTCTCTCAAAAGTAACTCACTACTTCCATTTTTCATACTTTTTTCAGGCTTTTATCTGCTTTACGTCATCGGAACTATATATTCTTCAAATTTGCGCTACGCCTTCAGCGACCTTGAATGCAAACTGTTCCTTTTTCTGATGCCTTTTTTCATCTTCACACAAAAAAAAGAAGATTTCACAAAGGAGAAAGCCAATAAATTGTTCTTTTTATTCGTAATTGCAGTTTTAGCAATGATTATCTGCAATTTTTCGATTTCTTTCTTCAATTTTGTAAAAAACGGGGATGAAAAATCATTTTTCTACACACAAATGTCGCACTTCACGCACCCTTCTTACAGTGCGCTTTACGCTAACACCGCTTTTCTGCTGGCTTTGCACTTTTTATTCATTAATCCTATAAAAGAAAAGAGCTTAAGGGTTATTTTTGCGACTACACTCCCGATAATTGCAACATACATTTTCCTTGTGCAGTCAAAAGCCGGGGTTATAGTCTTTCTGCTGACAGCAACCGCCGAAGCTGTCTGTATAATCTGGAAAACAAGGCACAAGTTTATAATAATCATCTCTTTGGCAATCATTTGTTGCATGGGGGTTATGTTGATTTCGCGCCACACACATGTTTTTGACAGATTGGGGCAATCGCTTGCCGTATTGCAGAACGGAACTCTCGGAACGAATCCGCAAGGCTCCACCGATGCGAGGATTGCCGTATGGAAATCGGCCTTACAGGCTGGCGGCGAACACATAATTTTCGGTGTAGGGACAGGCGATGTGAAAGAGACTCTGATAGAACACTACAGGGCAAGCGGTTACACATATATCGCAAACAAACAATTCAACGCCCACAACCAATACCTGCAAACCTTTGTGGCATTGGGGATTATCGGGCTTCTGATGATAGCTGCATTACTCATTTATCCGTTTGTGCAATCCATACGAATAAAACATTACACCTCTGCAATCTGGTGGTTTTCAATAATTTGCAATCTTTTAGTGGAATGCATGTTCGAAGTGCGCGCCGGCTGTGACTTCATAGCTACAATCGGCTGTCTGCTATGCTATTACATCAATGCGTTTGATAAACCAACACCGCCCCCTCTTCAAACTCAACAGTAAACTCATCACCGAGCGCCTCGTTCAAACTTCCTTCCCATAAATATTTAAATTCTTTATTTTCAACAGGATAACGCAAGTTATGATAAGTTATCTTCACCTTGTCAAAAGCGAAAACCGAAACCTGCTGCCCTTTGAAAGAGCTGAACGAAGTGGTTTTATAAATGGGAGTAAAAACGCCGTAATTGGTAATCATGCGCATATTCAAGTCCTTAGCATACATCATCATAATGCTCATATTTGCAAGCGCATGGTCTTCACGCATACCCATTGCACCCAAAATAGTTATATCATTGATTCCATGATTCTTACAAAACAGAATTGACTTTTGGAAATCACAAATCTCCTCACTCGGGTTCAGATGTATCACAGAAGCGTACTTTTTCATGCGTTCCTCATCAATGGAATCCATATCACCTACAAGCGCATCTGGTGCAAAGCCAAGGGCTTCGAGTTTCTGTATCGCACCGTCACAGCAGACAATAAACGGGGCATTTCTTAGTGCATCAAGCGCAATCCTGTGAAAAGGAGATTCGCCATTTGCCATAATCACTGCGGAAGTAATGTTTTTATTCATAGCAATTTTTAATAAGTTTGGCAAAATTACGAAAAAAAGGCTATTTTTGTGAAAAAGAAAAACTCTTGAAAATGAAAAAGAAACTCTTTCTGCTTGACGCAATGGCTTTGATATACCGCGCCTACTACGCATTGGCGAAAACTCCGCGGCTGACATCGCAGGGGTTGAACACCTCCGCCATGCTCGGATTTACCAACACCCTGATTGAAGTCCTTAAAAAGGAGAAACCCACACACATTGCCGTTTCGTTTGACACCGGCTCCCCCACCCTGCGCCATGCCGACTTTGAAGCGTACAAGGCCAACCGCGAAAGCACCCCCGAAGACATCCTTATCTCTATTCCATACATTAAGCGGATTTTAGAGGCATTCAACATACCTGTAATCACCTTGGACGGCTACGAAGCGGACGACATTATCGGAACGTTGGCAAAACACGCAGAACTAAATGGTTTTCAGGTGTTTATGATGACTTCTGATAAAGACTACGGGCAACTCGTCTCTGAAAACATCTTCATGTACAAGCCGGCGAAATTCGGGCAGCCCTCAGAAGTGTGGGGTCCGAAAGAGGTTTGCGAAAAATACGGGATAGAGCGTCCGGAGCAACTCATTGATATATTGGGACTTTGGGGCGATAGCGCCGACAACATCCCCGGCGTGCCGAATATCGGCGAGGTGAAAGCGAAAAAACTCATTGAGCAGTTCGGCTCCATTGAAAACATCTACGCCAAAATAGACGAAGTGTCAAACGACAAATTGCGGCAGACGCTCATCGAAAATCAGGAGAAGGCTCTTCTCTCCAAAATGTTAGCCACCATTATTTTAAATGTTCCTGTAGAATATGATTTTGATGAAATGAAATTCGAGCGCGCAAACGCCGAAAAATTAAAAGCCATTTTCAACGAATTGGAGTTCAAGGCTTTAGGAGCACGCGTACTAAACGACCCCGACATTGTTCAGATTGAGACAAAAGAGGGAGACCTGTTCAGCATGGCGGCAACGCAAGCGGCGGAGGGCGACCTTTTTTCAGATTTCGACAGATTTGAAAAAAACGAACATGACTTCAAGGAAATAACAGATTCATCGGAAATTCCTGAAATTCCACAAAACGAAACCCTCTTTTTCGACTGGCTGATACTAAACGGAAAAATCACGGGATTTGCATTCGCATGGAACGAATCAAAAATTTACTACCACTTTATTCAGCCAGATAACTCATTATATTACAGATTATTACAAAATATTTTCACAGAACGGCTGATAGTAACCTGCAATTGCAAGCAAGATTATAAATTCTTAAAAATACTTAAAACGGATATAAAATCGCACTTCTTCGACATACAGATTGCACATTATCTGATACAGCCAGAACAGAGCCACGAACTGAGTCGTCTCACAGAGAACTACTTGAATTACAGCCTGATACAAGAGCCGAAGATAGCAGAAAAACAAACTGTAATAAATATAGCGTGCGAAAAAATTGAAACATACCGCAAACTCGCCCCCATTTTCAAAAACGAATTAGAAAAGACAAACACCCTGAAACTTTTTGAAGAAACGGAAATACCTCTGTGTGAGGTTCTTGCCGACATGGAAGAGACAGGTGTAACCCTCGACAAGGCTACGCTCAGCGAAAACTCAAAGCAACTGCAAAACGAAATTGAAGAGTTGGAAAACAAGATTTTTGCGTTAGCAGGCACAAACTTTAACATCGCTTCGCCGAAGCAATTGGGCGAAATTCTATTTGAACGGCTCCGTATAATCGAAAACGCAAAACTCACAAAGACAAAACAATACCAGACCGGTGAAGAGGTGCTTGCAAAACTCGTCACAAAACACCCGATTGTGCCGCTGATATTGGAATACCGCTCGCTCACCAAACTGAAATCCACCTACGTTGACGCCCTACCCGCACTCATCAACCCAAAAACCGGACGGCTGCATACCACTTTCACACAGACCGTAACATCTACCGGAAGACTCAGTTCCGTCAACCCGAACCTGCAAAACATACCAATCCGCACCGAGCGCGGGCGCGACATCAGAAAAGCCTTTGTCGCGAGTGATGAAGAGCATGTCATTATGTCGGCTGACTACTCGCAGGTGGAGTTGCGCATTGTGGCGGCGGTGTGCGGAGACGAGCACATGATAGCCTCGTTCAAGGAGGGGCGCGACATCCACGCGACCACAGCGGCGCACATCTTCAATATTGCACAGAACGCTGTCAGCAGCGAACAGCGCAGAATAGCCAAAACCGTCAATTTCGGCATACTGTACGGCATTTCGGCATTCGGGCTTGCCGACCGCCTGCACATCTCAAACAAGGCCGCCGCCGACCTGATACACGACTATTTCAACAGTTTCCCGAAGATAAACGAATATCTGCAAACAACTATGGAATTTGCCAAGGAACACGGTTATGTTGAGACCTTGTTAGGCAGGCGGCGTTACATCAGGGACATCAATTCGGGCAACGCCATTGTGAGGAAAGCCGCCGAGCGCAACGCCATCAACGCCCCGATACAGGGCACCGCCGCCGACCTGATAAAAATCGCCATGATTCGGATTTACAACATCTTGAAACAGAAAAAACTCAAAACAAAAATGCTGATTCAAGTTCATGACGAACTTGTATTTGAAGTGCCGAAAGATGAGATTGAAACAGTAAAACAGATTGTTACAGGTGAAATGGAAAACGCTATGACATTGGCAGTTCCGCTCAAAGTGGAGGTCAATTACGGCAAAAGCTGGTACGAGGCTCACTAAATTTACTCTGCGTTATTTTCCGATTATTACAGCTCATTTTTTACAATCTTGCAAGAAAAAAAAATTATTGTCCAATGAATAAAAATGAATAAAATTGTATCAATTTTTCTTTTACTTGCCTTAATCATAAATGCAAATGCCCAACCGGATTTGCCGCAGGATAAGAGACAATTATGCGTCCCTACAATATCAGTAATGGGCGGCTGCCGGGTAGTTGCAAAAGACAAATACCCCATAAAACAAAGATTCCGTTACGAAACAGGTGTGATATTAGGTGCGGAATTCCGGCAAAACAAAAACATAATAGCCTTCAAAACCGGTATTACTTTCGAAGACAATCTCCTCAACGAACAGATTGGTTTTCATGCCTTATATTGTAATGTACCTGTTATAATAGAAATGCAATTCCCTGTGAAAACAGAAAAAATCAGATTGTCGGCTGGGGTGGGTGGCATTTTTGAAATTCTTGCAAAGCAAATAGGCACACCGCCTGTTATGTATTCGCCAGGCGGCTGCTATACATTGTCAGAGTCAGATTATCAAGAGGAAAAGGCCTGCTTTGAATTTCTTATAACCACCGCTTTCCAATACCAGTTTCATAAGAATATCTCAATTACAGTAGGACCATACGCTAAAATTCCTGTAAAGAAACACGACTATTTCATCACACCTGTTGTGGGATTAAACGCCACGCTAAAGTTTCACATTCTGCGAAAATCAGCGTAAACGGCGGAGTATGTCAATCCCGCGATGATGAAGCTCACGGCTTAACTTTCTCCAAATGTGACTCCTTTTGATAATCAGTGAGTTGCATTTTTTACAAAAAGTGTCGAAGTCAGGAAAAATTTACATATCTTTGCGCTGTCGTTCTCTGCGAAGCCCGGAGGGGTGGAAGGCGGGCGACAGACATATATAAAAGGCGTTGAGTCAACGTCTTATCTGCGGCTCTTTTGAATCTCGCAAATTCAATTATCCAACCGCACGGTAAGGCAATGCTTCAATGTCCATTGGTTTGTATATTCGGTTTATACGCAATGCATTGCGTATAAACACAGCGGATAGATTACAAATAAAATCCGTTGAAATATACATAGCGTGGGCTCCGGCATTGCTTATCCTCGGTTGGGAGGCAATGCGAGAGCCTAAAAGAGCGGGATAAGCGATGAAACAGAGA
>JAGCRI010000086.1 GCA_017964755.1 Bacteroidales bacterium
TCCGGCGAAGCGGGGTTATGGATGTCGGAAATTTCTGCGCCCTTGCCGGAAGAACTTCCAGAGCCGCACGCCGCAAAAAAGGCGAGCATGGCGAAGAGGATTAGTGTGATGTGTGTTTTTTTCATGGTGGTTTGTTTTTAGGAGTTAGGAGATAGGAAATAGGAGTTAGGAGTTAGGAGTTAGATAGGAGGGTGGAGGTTATTTTTTTTATTTCTGTTAGCAAAGAAAATGATTTTTTTGTTTGTTCGTTTGTCAAATATTTAATTCGTATGCATATTTTCAGTTGAGTTTCTAATTCCATCGCTGAACCTCTTGCGATGAGTAAGAATCGGTAGAATTCTTTTATATTCTTTCGTCCATATCCTTCCGCTATATTAGAAGGGATTGAGACCACAGAGCGTTTCATTTGATCTTGTAATGAAAACAACTCCTCCTTGGGCAACAATTTCATCAAACGGTAAACCTCCTCAGTCAAATCCATCGCCTTCTGCCATACAACCAAATCTTCATACCCCATAATCCCCATATCCCAACTCTCTTCTATCTTCTAACTCCTAACTTCTATCTCCTATCTCCTATCTCCTGTCTCCTCATTTCCCCTGATTCGCCACGGCTTCCATCAGTTTTTTAACAGTCTCCTCATCAGCGAGGAAATAGTCTTTCACGAGTTTCATATTCTCGTCAAATTCAAAAACGTATGGGATCCCGGTGGGAAGATTGAGGGAAATAATGTCGGTGTCGGAAATGTTTTTCAGATATTTTATGATTCCGCGGAGGCTGTTCCCGTGGGCGGCGACTATGACCTCTTTTTCCTCCTGAAGTTTCTTTGAAATGTTAGAATGCCAGAATGGGAGGATCCTTTCGATAGTGTCTTTCAGTGCTTCCGTTGCGGGGGCGCAGCCGGGTTCGTTAATGCCCTGATAGCGCGGGTCGTTAATCGGGTGGCGCGGGTCGCTCTCGTCAAGCGCGGGCGGACGCACGTCATAGCTTCTGCGCCACAACTGCACTTGGTCGGCACCGTATTTCTTCGCCGTCTCCGACTTGTTCAGTCCCTGAAGAGTGCCATAGTGTTTTTCATTCAGTCTCCATGTCTTTTCAACCGGCAGCCACAACAGGTTCATCTCATCTAAAATGATGTTCAGAGTCGTTATGGCACGTTTCAGATACGATGTATAACAATATTTGAAATTAAAACCTGCTTCCAGAAGTTTTTTTCCAGCCTCTTTTGCCTCTTCGCGACCTTTGTCTGACAATGCTACATCAGTCCAGCCGGTAAATCTGTTTTCCTTATTCCATTCACTTTCGCCGTGGCGAACTAAAACTAATCTGTACATTTTTTTTCTTTTTTTGATTATTTTATATGATTATTCTTATCTGGGAAAATAATTGTTGGCTTGAATTTCTTAGCCTCTTCAAAATCCATTGAGCAATAGGAGATTATGACAACCACGTCTCCAACTTGCACGCGGCGGGCGGCGGGGCCGTTGAGACAAATCACCCCTGAATCTTTCGCACCTTTTATCACATACGTTTCAAAACGTTCACCATTATTAATATCCAACACTTGAACTTTCTCATTTTCAATGAGATTCGCGGCTTTCATCAGGGTCTCGTCAATCGTGATGCTACCCACATACTGCAAGTTTGCCTCCGTAACGGTAACTTGGTGAATTTTCGATTTTAACAGTTCAATCTGCATGACTTTGTTTTTTTATAAAATTATTTCGTCAATGAGTCGTACTTCTCCTAAATATAGCGCGATACAAGCAATTGTATTTCCTTTGGTAACCTTGCTGACAGGTTGCAATGTTTTTGCATCGGCAATTTCAAAATACTCCAACTTAAATTCTTTTATTTTGCCTATCTCACTGGTAACCAATTCTTTAATATTATTTACTGGAAGATCTGAATTTTTCTTTGCCTCCTGAAGAATGCGGTAAATATTTGCGGCTATAATTTTTTCTTCATCTGACAGCCGCTGGTTCCGCGAACTAACAGCCAGACCGCTCTCCTCGCGCACTGTGGGGCAGCCGATTATTTCAACAGGTATCTTTTTCTGGCGCACCATCTCACGGATAATCGCCAACTGCTGGTAATCTTTCTCGCCGAAATATGCCTTGTCGGGCTTTATCCAGTTGAAGAGGCGGCTCACGATAGTAGCCACGCCGTTGAAATGCCCCGGACGGTAAGCGCCTTCCATCACGCTGCCGAGCGCACCGAAATCGAATTTCTCGTTAGGAAGCTCAGGATAGACTTCCTCCGGTTCAGGCGCAAAAATCACATCTGCAATAGACTTGATAAGTTCCACGTCTTTGTCAAGTGTGCGCGGGTACTTTTTCAAATCGTCTGGGTTGTTAAACTGAATAGGATTAACAAAAATGGAGCAGACAACAACCTCGTTTTCGTTGCGCGCCCGCTGCAAAAGCGACACATGTCCCTTGTGAAGTGCGCCCATTGTCGGTACAAAACCTATAGACTTTCCGTTGCTCCTGATTCTGAACAATACAGTTTTAAGTTCTTCAATAGTTTTAATAAGTGTCATAATTACAAGATGTTACAATATTTATAACTTATCTTAAAGCGTTTTTATTGAACTTGCAAAGATACATCAACTTTTGGTATATTGGCAATTTGCAGACGATTTTTTATTTGTATGAAAGTGTAAAACAGTTTCAGATTGGAAAGTTATTAAAAAGTACTTTAAAAACTCACTATTTTTATTATTTTTGCCGCAAATTTAAATACAAATGGTTTTACTGTCAGTTTTACAGTTTTTGAAATTCGGGATTGCTGATGTGGTTGACATTCTGTTGGTCGCACTCATCCTGCTTGAGCTGTACAGACTTCTGAAAGGCACGGCTGCGTTGCGTATCCTTTGGACCATAGTCGTCATTTTCATCCTCTGGAAAATCACAATTTTCATGCACCTGACAATGGTTTCCGAAATCGTAGGACAGATTATCAGTGTCGGTGTCATTGCTTTGATTGTTGTCTTCCAGCCGGAAATCAGGCAGTTTCTGCTTCTGCTTGGCAACACGAGGTACATCAAACTCATAGCAGGGAAATTCCATAAAAAAGGCAGCAGTGACGCATACAAAAACGACATCAATGCCATAGTGCGCGCCTGCCGCCGCATGGCGAACTCAAAAACCGGCGCACTGATAGTGATGACCAAGGACAATCCTCTTGACGACTTTATTGCAAGCGGTGAAAAATTGGATGCGCTCATCTCCCGCGAACTCATAGAGAATATCTTTTTCAAAAACAGTCCGCTGCACGACGGCGCTCTGATAGTGAAAAACCACCGGATTGCGGCGGCCCGCTGCATTTTGCCGGTATCGAACAAAGAAGATATTCCATCAGACCTCGGCCTGCGCCACCGCTCGGCTATCGGGGCGACCACGCTGACGGATGCCATTGTGATTGTGGTGTCGGAACAGACAGGGCAGATTTCGCTATGCAAAGGCGGCAACATACAGCGCGACCTATCACCACTTGTTTTGGAACAGACTCTTCTGGAAGAGTTTAAGGATAAATGATTTGTCATGCCAAAAGTTAGAGTACGGGACGGCAAAAGCGAGATTTTTGATTTTATCAGAAAAAAATGGGTTGCGCTTACCCCTGAAGAACAGGTGCGACAATATTTTCTTCATTTTCTTACAGAAGAACGCAATATCGCGGCTTCGCACATCGCTGTTGAGCGCAAAATCGACGTCAACGGGCTGCCGCAACGGTTCGACATCCTGATTTTTTCATCGGACGGGAAGCCCGCAATGGTGGTGGAATGCAAACAGCCGTCAGTCCCGCTGACACAAAGCGTGGCTGAACAGGCGGCGAGGTACAACAAAACGCTGAAAGCCCCTTTTGTAGCCATAACAAACGGATTGTCAAGTCTTTTCTTCAAAATTGATTTTGAAAATGAAAAAGTGATTTCCCTTGATGATTTTCCGGAAATACAATAACAAAATTTAATTTTCGTTATCTTTGCCGTAATATTTTAATAAATGACAAAAAAAACTCTCTTTTTAATTTTTCTTGTGGTTCTGTCCGCTAACATTTTCGGGCAGCCGAAAGGGAGTTATGTCTATCAGTTTCTCAATTTCAGCCAGTCATCGCGAATGTCGGCACTGGGCGGCAACCTTATTTCTATTCACGACAGCGACCCGTCAATTCTTCTTTACAATCCCTCAGCCATAAATTCCGACTTTCACACGTCATTATCCGCAAATTTCACCGATTACTTCACAAATACCGGCTACGGCTCAATGCTGTACTCGCACACGTTCAAGAAAGCTGGCAGTTTTGCATTCGGATTACAGTGCGTGAGTTACGGAAAGTTCACTGGAACTGACGTAAATGGGCTTGAGACAGGCAGTTTCACAGCAGGAGACTACTCACTGATGGTCGGTTGGGGAAGGCAATTGGACAGTTCATTCTCAATAGGAGCCTCTCTCAAGCTAATATACTCAGGTTATGAAAGTTACAGCTCATTCGGCTTCGCAACTGATGTGGCAGGGACTTACTATAACAGGGCGAAACAAATCTCTCTCACGCTTCTTTTCAAAAACATGGGGTCGCAGTTAAAGCCCTTTACTACAGGAAATTATGAAAAAATACCTTTCGATATTCAGTTTGCCTTTTCGCAAAGGCTTAAACATATCCCCGTCAGGTATCATATAACTTTACACTCGCTATACAAGTGGAATCTCGCGTATGTGGGCGAAAACGACCCTCTTTTAGAAAAAGACGGAATCACAGGAGAATACAAATATCCGGGCAAAGCAAAACAGTTTTTCGACAACTTCTTCCGTCATTTTGTTTTTGGGATAGAAATCATACCTATAAAATATTTTTCGCTCCAGCTCGCCTACAATCACCAGAGGCATCAGGAGATGAAAATACCGCAGAAGCGCTCCATGGCAGGTTTTTCATACGGATTTTGCATAAACATACACAGCATACAGATAGGTTTTTCGAGAGAGCACTATGCTGTTGGTGCGGTGCCTAACTATTTCACGTTTTCGGCTAACATAGAAGAACTTGCGAAATGGACGAAAGAGCGGAAAGAGCGAAAACTCCAAAGAGTCAAAGCGGGAAATATTGAAAATTAAAATACTAATAATCAATAAGATAAAACGAAATATTAAAAAAAGACGAAAAAAGGCGCGGACATATCAAAAAAAAAAGTATTTTTGCAGCCGTATTTTTGATACGTTCATTGAAAGGATATGAA
>JAGCRI010000087.1 GCA_017964755.1 Bacteroidales bacterium
AGAACAGAAAGACAGTGCAGATTTGCACAAGTCGTTGAAAGACACCGCAATAGCAATTCGGGCAGACGTTCACAAGTCAGACAGCACACTTCAGGCTAAGATAGACACAGTAGAGAAACACTTGACAGACAGCACGTCGGCACTTCGCACACTGATACACAACGACAGTCTCGCCCTCGCAACCCACTTGAACGACACCCTTGGCTACTACACAACAACGGCTGAGCTGAACGACACCCTCGGCCACTATCTGACAGGCGACAGCATTAAGCGTTTGGTACATGACACAGCTAATGTGCTTCGTAAGGAATTTAAGACAGAAGTTAAGCATTTCCTGAAGTCTGACAGTATCCAACATCTTGTAAAAGATTCACTTGTTAACTATGCAAAACTGACAGACATTCCGGCAGTAAGCGACAGTACAATAACAATTCAGAAGAACAGCAGCACTATCGGTAGCTTCACATTAAACGCTACATCAAACAAAACTATTGATATTGCCGTTCCTACTACGGTTGCCGAATTGACAGACGCCAGCGACTATGCTTTGGTTGCGGGCAACAACAACCTGAGTGGTGATAACACATTAAGCGGTAACAATACGTTTACAGGAAACAACGACTTTACAGGAAGCACCACAACGGTTGCTAACGGATTCTCATTCTCTTCCACATGCACACAGCAGGCTGTTAACGCATGCGATTTGCGCGCAGTGTTTGACAGTATCCAGAGACAATTCTTAGCGATGAAATCTATAATTGACTCGTTAAGCAATGTTATTTCAAGTTCTCAAATGCCGCCTACAATATTCAATGTTACGGCAACGCCTCACACCACGACTATAGATGTAAATGCTTCCATTTCCATTGGAGGCAGTCCGATTACAAACCGCACATTCTATTACAGTACAACTAACGACATAGCAACTGCAACAACTACTACAAGCACTACAAACAATACAACACTTACAGGACTTACAGCAAATACTACATATTATATATGGGTATCTGCGACAAATGCCATTGGTTCAGACACTTCAGCTTCTGTTTCGGCAACTACGAAGCCGAACCCTGTAACAATTTCGGGTACCACGTCTAATTCTACTCCGAATGGACGTGGCATTATTTACGCTGTTTTAGCTGACTTCCAAGGTGCAGCTTCAGCTACGCTTACCGCGAAATATGTCAAAGTCGGTCAGACAGACACTGTCACAGTTTCAGAAATAGTTACATCAGGGTCTATAGTTGACACATTAACAGTTGATACAAACACAACCTATTATGTGGTTGTCAGCATTGACAATGGGGCGGAAGCAGCACCTGTCACATGGTCATTTACGCAGAAAACCAACGGCACGCCGACTTTGACAAGCATAACGCCAGGAGCAGTAACATATACCGAGATTGGTGTAAGTTCTAAAGTTACTGATAATGGTGGGAATTCTGTTACAGCTCGCGGTTTCTGTTATATAGTATTTCCTAACACATATCCTACAATTGCAAATGACACTACAATAAACGGGTCAGATTTAGGAACTTTCACCGCTAATATTACAGACCTCACTCCAGGAACGGCATACATAATCCGTGCATACGCCACCAACAATGTAGGTACGAGCTACAGCAACGCAATAACCATTACAACAACAGCAGGTACCAAGCCTGCCGTATCGCTGAGCCTTTCACCGTCAACCTACGCATTGTCATCTTCGGCTATACGTTGTTTAGGACACATAACAAGTCCTGGTTCTGAAGCTACAACAGCACGTGGCTTCTGCTACAGCACTACAAATTCGACACCGACACTTTCAGATAGTGTTGTTGTTGCAGATGGTACGGATCCTGGTCCATATTACGACACGATCAAAGGCCTCAAGCCGAATACCACTTATTATATACGTGCATACGCCACCAACATCGTTGGCACAAGTTATAGTACCGCGGTCGCAGTTATCACTACTCCGTCATTCAAATGCGGTGAGGATTCATGCGCGGTTTATGACTATGAAGGGCACCGCTATACTACCATACAAATTGGTACACAGTGTTGGACAAGGGAGAATCTCCGTTCGACAAAATATGCTGACGGTACTGATATTGCTGCAGCCTCCGATGGCTCGACAGTAACTCCGTACTATTATCATGTTGACAATAATGCGTCTAACGATGCTAACTTCGGATTGCTCTACAATTGGGCGGCAGTTATGAACGGCGCCTCAGCTACTTCTGCATCACCAAGCGGTGTTCAAGGTATTTGTCCTAAGGGCTGGCACGTTCCAAGCGATGCCGAGTGGTCTTCAATAATAACCTATGCATCTACACGAAGTATTTATCAGTGTGGCGGTACTGACACCTATATTGCCATAGCCATGGCTTCAACAACAACTTGGAAATCTTCTGCATACGAATGTGGTCCAGGATATGACCTGAGCCAAAATAACACTATGGGATTCAGCGCATTGCCTGCAGGTAAATGGGTATCTATGAGCGGATATCTTGGATATACAGAAAGAGCAAATTTCTGGCATACTGCTTTGGGTGAACCGATTTTTACTATTAGCTATGAATATGGAATGCCAGAGTTCGAATATCCAGATGATGCTGAGGACGCTTATTCCGTACGTTGTGTCTATGACTCCACAGTAACCCTCTCCACTCCGACAGTAACGACAGAGGCGCCATCATCAATTGATACCTCAAGCATGACACTGAATGGTACGTTGGTTTCAAAAGGCGGTGCTACGGTTACAGCGCGTGGCTTCTGCTGGAGTACCAGCAATTCCACCCCGACCATAGCCGACAGTTATCAAGCTGAGGGAGGCACATCTACAGGTGCATATTTCTTAACCATAACCGGCCTCACCAGCGGCAGAAAATATTACGTGCGTGCTTACGTAACCAGTAGTGAGGGTACAACTTACGGCACTGTAACAACCATCACAACACCATTCCTTTGCGGAATAAACCGCGTTACTGACTATGCCGGAAATAGCTATACCACTGTACAAATGGGTACACAGTGCTGGATGAAGCAAAACCTTCGCACACCATTTTATGCAGATGGTACGGCAATACCTGTATTAACTACTACTGGAACATCCATAACAAAACCTTATTATTATCATGTTGCCAGTGATGCTTCAAACGATGCCACCCGCGGATTGTTATACAATTGGAAAGCTGTGATGAACGGAAGTGCTTCATCTAATGCCTCACCAAGCGGTGTACAGGGTGTTTGCCCTGATGGCTGGCATGTGCCGAGCTATGCTGAGATGACTACGATGATGAATTACGTTAACAGCATAGAGGCTTATAGATGCGGTGGCACAGACCAATATATTGCACAGGCACTTTCAGGAAGTTTATATTGGGCATCTACTAATACTCTTACCGAATGTATGCCGGCAAAATATCCAGCATCCCATAACAATGCAACCGGATTCAGTGCAGTACCTGCCGGCAGAAACGGTATTTCTTCCAGAATAGGTAAAGATGCGGCATTATGGTCATGCACACATTGTGTAGGGGATAGTGCTTATGTGTTTAGAATTGACTATGCTCAGGAAAAAGTGAACTGGCAATATGATTCTATTTGGGATCATGAACATAAAAGAGATGGATGGTCGGTACGTTGTATTTTGAACGAAGCTGTTACGGTCAGTGCCCCGACTGTTACCACAGCTGCTATTAGCGGTGTGGGTCCTACTATTGCGACAGCCGGCGGTACTGTAACATCAATTGGCGGTAGTGGTGTAACTGAGCGTGGCGTTTGCTATAGCACTACAAATAGCACACCGACAATATCGGATACTAAGGTTGTATCTACAGTAACCTATCCATACTCCACCACATTCACAAACTCACTCACAGGGCTTACTTCCGAGCAAACATATTACCTGCGTGCTTACGCAACAAACAGTGCGGGTACGGCTTACGGCAATGTTGTCGTCTTTACGACATCAGCTATTATACTTCCAAAAATGAGTATAACAGTTAATACGGCTCAAAGTCCTGACTGGGGTAAGGTTACTATAGACAGTACGGATGCAACTTCAGCAGAGTGGAGAAACTCCAATAATGTTGTTATTGGAAGCTGGATTAGCGGAAAAACTTCAACCCTCCCTGTTGGAACATATACTGTAACCTATACAAATGCAAACGGTACCTCCACAAAGACCTTTGTCGTTGGCAGTACCCCGACTTGTGTTGTCTCCAGCTTTGGCGCGAATGAAACTGGCACAACAATATCAGGGGTTAAATATTTGACCTCTTTGTCAGATGAAGATGGTAATACATACCAAATATTGCAAATTGGCACACAGTGCTGGATGCGCGAGAATTTGAGAACTACAGAATTTAGCAGTGGTAACAGCATTTCGGACGGGACTTATTCATCAACTTCTTCATCAACGCCATATTACTATTATCCCAACTATGCCGTAGACTATTATGACAATAAGGATACGTATGGGCTTCTTTACAACTATGCAGCTGTGGCAACTGGAGAACTCTGCCCTACTGGATGGCATGTTCCGAGCATCTCAGAATGGCAAGAATTACGTGATTATGTTGCATCTGTTGACGAATATAAGTGTAATGCTGACGGTATGAAGATAGCCAAGGCACTTGCTGCAACATCCGGTTGGGATACTAATTCAGGTGGATGTACTGTTGGCGATGACTTGAGTGCAAACAACGCCACGGGCTTTAGTGCTATGCCTGCAGGCTATTACTCGGCGGCGGGTTACTTCCGATTTGGCAAAAATGCATGCTATTTGAGTTCTACCGCTTGGAGTATGAGCGTAGTAGACTTCGCTGAAATTTCTTATAATAGTTCTTCTTTGGATGTTAGCGGTTCCCATGTGGCCGATTATGGGAATGCAGTCCGTTGCGTCCGAGATGAAGAATAGCTTGCCAATATTAAAAATTCAAAAAAGCCGCGGAATCCCGCGGCTTTTTTTTCTATGGATTTATTCTCATTTTTGTTGTATTTTTGTGCGTTAT
The DNA here is from genome assembly GCA_017964755.1 of Bacteroidales bacterium. GTDB lineage: Bacteria > Bacteroidota > Bacteroidia > Bacteroidales > WCHB1-69 > RUG11942. Next base: position 5,004 of record JAGCRI010000087.1, read on the forward strand.
GATACATAATTTAAAATAACCAAACAAAATATTATGACAGACAATAAAATACTTGAAAAAGCGAAAATATGGTTAGATGGCAATTATGATGAAGAGACTAAAGCCGCAATCCGCAAAATGATGGCTGAAGACGAAAAGGAACTCACGGAATCTTTCTATCGCGATTTGGAGTTTGGCACCGGCGGGCTCCGCGGAATCATGGGGGTGGGTTCCAACCGCATGAACAAATATACCGTTGGCGCTGCAACGCAAGGTCTGGCAAATTACCTGAAGAAGTGCTTCGGAGAAAAATCCCTCAAGGTCGCCATTGCCCACGATTCGCGCCTCAACAGCCGCCATTTCGCCGAGATCACCGCGGCCGTCCTTTCAGCAAACGGCATACACTGCTACCTTTTCGAGAACTTGCGCCCCACGCCGGAACTCTCTTTCGCTGTCCGCTTCCTGAATTGCAACGCCGGCATTGTCGTCACCGCTTCTCACAACCCGAAAGAGTATAACGGCTACAAGGTCTATTGGGAAGATGGCGGGCAACTTGTGCCGCCGCACGACAAAAATATAATAGCGGAAGTGAACAGGATTTCTTCTGTTGATGAGATAAAATGGGAGAAAATTGACGAAAATATTGAAATAATAGGCGAAAATGTTGACAAAATATATTTGGAGAAGATTCTGTCGCTTTCACTGCACCCCGAAGCGGTGAAAAGGCACAAGGATATGCCGATAGTCTATACGCCGCTGCACGGAACCGGAATCACTCTTGTGCCGCGTGCCCTGAAACAACTTGGTTTCGAGAATGTTATCGTCTGCGCCGAACAAGCAGAGCCGGACGGCAATTTCCCGACTGTGGCTTCGCCGAACCCTGAGGAGAAATCTGCAATGGAGCTCGCCCTGAAACTCGCCGACAAGGTTAATGCCGGCTTGGTGCTTGCCACCGACCCAGACGCTGACAGAATGGGCATCGCTGTCCGCGGCACTGACGGCAAACTCCAACTTTTCACAGGCAATATGACCGCTTCGCTGCTCGTCTATTATATTCTTTCCGAATGGTCTGAAAAAGAGTCACTTACAGATAAATTTATAGTAAAGACCATTGTTACGACTGAGATGATTTCCGACATTGCGAAAGATTACGGGGTGCTTTGCGAAGATGTGCTTACAGGGTTCAAGTACATTGCTGAACAGATTAGGAAATATGAAGGCAAAAAAGAGTTTTTGGTCGGTGGTGAAGAGAGTTACGGCACGCTTGTGGGTGATTTTGTGCGCGACAAGGATGCCGTTTCGGCCTGCTGCATGATAGCCGAACTCGCTGCCGTGCTCGCCGATTCGGGCAAGAGCCTTTATGAACTTCTTTTGGAACTTTACAAAAAATACGGTGTTTACAAAACTGAATTGGTCTCTGTGACGAAAAAAGGACAGGACGGTGCAAAGGAGATTGCCGACATGATGGTAAGATTCCGCGAAAATCCTCCGAAAGAACTTGGCGGCAGCAAAGTGGTGAAAATCAAGGATATACAGAAACAGATAATAACAGATTGCCAAACAGGTGCCACCGAAGCACTGCCGCTGCCAAAGTCCAATGTTTTGCAGTTCTTCACTGCCGATGGAGATAAAATCACAGTCAGACCGTCCGGAACGGAGCCAAAAATCAAATTCTATTTTGAGGTAAAAGCACCGTTAAAAAACATTGGTTCCTACCAAGAAACTCTCAATACATTGACAGACAAGGTAAAAAGAATATCATCCTATCTCCTAACTTCTAATTTCTAATTCCTATTTAAACGCACGTTTATTCCAAAACGAACAAAATCCGCAACAAATAAGAGCCGCATCATGATGCGGCTCTACAATACCGTTCGTCTTAAAATAAACAAAAAAAGAGCCGCACCATGATGCGGCTCTACTATCTCCTAACTCCTATCTACTAACTCCTAACTCCTAACTCCTAACTCCTATCTCCTATCTCCTATCTCCTGTCTCCTAATTTCTACCTAATCGTATCCACATTTATAACATTGACCTTCCAATATGATGGCTTTTCATGTTGAGGCTGCAGTTTGTTTTTGTTTGCCTCTGGTGTGACTGAAGTGTCAACCTTTTCGTTATTTGTCTCGGTGAGATTTTTATTATCTTGATTTACAGTTGTTTGTTCTTTAATTACAGATTTTTTTGTAATCTGCTGTGTGGGTTCCGCTTCCTTATTTGCAGCGAAAGTGTCAACGGTAATTTCCGCTATAGGTTCTTGCGGGGTCTCTATTGTTTGCGGTGTGGCTTCGTTTGCAGCGTTCCCGCTTCTCTTTTCAAAATTGATGTAAAATGCAATGCTTCCGATAATTATGGCTGAAATGACAGTTGCCGCAATTTTCGCAGTTACACTGATTGACGCCTTGCCGCTTTTTCTTTGGAACGACTTCCACGCTTTCGCGTTGTATGCAAATTGTTTCTCTTCAAATTTTTCTTTTATGAGCTTGTCAAAATTATCTGCCATAACCCTTCTGTTTAATAATTTTTTCCTTCAATATGTTCCGGGCATTGTTAAGATGCCAGAATGACGTACCCTCTTTAATGTTCAGTGCCTCTGCGATTTCCGTGTGCGAATATCCGTCAAAGACAAACAGGTTGAAAACGGTTTTACTCATAGGCGGCAGCTCCTGTATCATCCTTATAAGTTCGTCTGCCGACATTTTGGCAATCGCCTCGTTTTCGCTCGCTCCGTTTATGGCGGTCTCCGCAATTTCACTGTACTCGATGTAAGTGTTTGCAAATGTCTTGTATTTCCTTCTGTAGTCTATTGCAGCGTTCACCATAATACGTTTGAGCCAGCCTTCAAAAGAACCTGTGTCGCGATAGTTGTCGATGTTTGCGAATATCTTGATGAATCCCTCGTTGAGCATATCCTGCGCCTCGTCATCGTCAGTCGCATATCGCACGCATATCGAGAACATTGAACCGTAAAACAACTTGAACAGCTTGTGCTGCGCCCCACGTTTGTTTTGTTTGCAACCTTCAATCAGCAGCAACAATTCATCTTCGTTGTTTTTTGGTGCGTTATTCATCTATGAAACGAAAATTGCTGTGATAATCTTGGGTAAGAATGGAATTTTTTTAAAAGAAATTAATGGTCAGACCGAGTGACATCGGGTGGAGTTGAGGCCCTTTGCCGCTTTTGAAGAGGCTTGTAACCTCATAGCAGAAATAAACTCCGACAAACTTCCAGCCTGTCCGCAAATAGACATCGAAATTGACTCTCTGCTTGTTTTTTATGTCGAAATTCTTTATATTCAAGTATTCATCAGGGTTCAGCGGATTATTCCCCCTGTAGCGTGTGGTTATTCCGGTAGTGAGACCGACTCGGATTCCGAGGCTGATTTTATATCCGCAGGGGTGGCGGTAACGGAACTCCAACGGAATATGTATGTTTGTGAAAATCATCTTGTTTCGCTTGTAACTGACGTTTTCTGGTATCGCTGTGAACTGCATCACGCCGTTGCTGTCAGCTCCAAGTGTTGCGTTGCTATAAAGTGTGTAGTAGGAAAATCCGAGTCCTAATCCGAATGAGAAAGGCGCATCGTTCGGCAGCTTGAAATCGTACATGCCGGCGACATTGAACCCGGGATGGAACTTTTTTGCGTTGATTTCGCCCGGCGTGCCCATCCAAAAAGTGTGGAAAAAGTCAAGCATGAAGCGGTCGCGGATTATCTCAGGCTTCTTGTTTGGATCCTTTTTTACGTTCTTTACTTGGGCGTATGAAGGGTAGGGGCAAATGAAAGTAGAAAGAACCAATATTATGAGCGCCAGTATTTTTTTCATATTCCTGATTTTTAGGCTGCAAACTTACATAAAATTTTCGAATTATAGATGTATAAAGAAACAACGGAGAAAGACGGGAAATATTATTTCTTTGAACGCTGGAGGCGATTCAGAGCCTTATGGTATTTCGCGGCGTTGGCGGCGTGCTGCGAAGCCGAGGCTGCAAAGTTGTGATAACCCGAGAAATCCTCTTTTGCACACATATACAGATAGTTATGGTGCGAATAGTGCAGCACAGAGTCAATAGTTGATATTTCGGGGATGCGAATCGGGCCGGGCGGCAACCCTGCGTATTTGTACGTGTTGTATGGTGAATCAATTTCAAGGTGAGAGTTGAGAATCCTCTTCAGTGTGAAATCCCCAACCGCATATTTGACAGTAGGGTCGGCGCAAAGGTTCATGCCCTTGTGAAGCCGGTTCATATAAAGTCCGGCAATTATGGCCTTTTCAGCGTTACGGTGGTTCTCCTCTTCAACAATTGAGGCAAGTATGGAAACTTCGATTTTAGTGAGTCCTATCTTTTCTGCCTCTTGGCTGCGGCTGCCTTGCCAGAAACCGTCATACAAATTCATCATCTTTTCAAAAAACTCCTCTGCAGTGATGTCATAAAAAATTTCGTAGGTGTTCGGAATAAATCCGGTGAGACAGTTTTCGCTATTAAAACCATATTTCGACAGAAAAACACTGTCATTTAGCAGTTTATAAAAATCTGAACTTTCAAAGAAAAATATCCCGTCAGTTTTTTCCGCTAACTGCTCTTTTGTCCTGATGTTGTTGAAAGTGAACTTTACGGGGGTGTGCTGCCCGCGCCGCAGCCGCCTGATGATTTTATGGTTGTTTTCCCCTTCATTGAGGTGATATTTTCCGCATTTTACCTGCTTTTCGTATTTCATTATCCGTGCCGCCAATTTGAAGCTATTGTGGTTTTTTATTATGTTGTTCTTTTTTAAAGAATCTATAACTTGCTGGAAATTAGCATTTTTTGGAATTATAAGAGTGTGTTGTGTGCAGTCGGTGTTGGGTGCGAAAAAGATGTAGGCCCCTGTTCCGGCAAGTAGTGCCATTGTTACAAATATGGCTGCGGATATGATAATAACGGTCTTTTTTTTCATCTTAAATGAATGTCTGGTCGTTTTGTAACAGATCAAGGTATTTGGGGTTTGCCTGGCAGTCGAATGCCATTTTGCTGTATGATATGTTTTTGTCGGAAAGCTGCGGTTTTGATACAAAAATCCTGTTTGTATTCTCTTCCCGAAAATCACTTATTTCCATTCCTATCTGATATAATAGCTTTTGAATGAACTTGTTTTCGGGTTGGGAAGAGGAGGCATCCGGGCGGAGCAGATCGGTTACGTCAGTGCATTTGCATTCAGGAATTTTCTTAAGAGTGTCTAAAGTCTCTTCCATGAGATTCCCTTTGTTTGCAAATATAATCAGCAGATAGTCAACCTCTAACAGATCCCAATAGAAAAGTTTCAGTCCGTTTCTGTTGAATATGTAGTAAGTGTCGTCGAAGAGGGAGAGTGTGCGGAAGCCTGCGTTTACCTCCGATTTTGCTGTAAAATTCTGGTCTAAGCGCTCAGTTTTGTTTTCAAAAATCACAAGACTTATTTCAGATTCCTCGTCTATCGGGGCATAGCACATCCTGAACTTCGCGTTTTTTTCAGATTCCTCCAAGTCGTAGTCTCCAATGTACGATACATTTTTTTTCAGAATATTTGAAATTCTGTTCGACAAGGCAGGCATGCCGATATTTGTGTTGACGGCTATAAAGTAATAGTCGCGCCGGCTGCCTATGAACTCCGACAAAGAGACTTTTGCAGGGAATATTGAAGGTTTCTTTTTATTTCTTGGCATCTATAAGTGCTTTTTCTCTGTTGGTGATGTCATAAATCGTTTCAGTCTCCTCTTCATATTCTTTGTGTTTCGCATAGTTGCGCCATTTGTCGAGTACTTCCTGAAAATCCTGCGGTAGTTCGGAATCAAAAAACACATACTGGCCTGTGACGGGGTGCGTAATCCCAAGCGATTTGGCGTGCAGAGCCTGCCGCGGCATTGCCTTAAAGCAGTTGTTGACGAACTGCTTGTATTTGGTGAAGGTTGTTCCTTTCAGAATCTGGTCGCCGCCGTATGACTCATCGTTGAAGAGCGGGTGTCCGATAGATTTCATGTGTACCCTTATCTGGTGGGTGCGTCCTGTTTCGAGCTGGCACTCGATGAGTGTAACATATCCGAAGCGTTCCAGAACGCGGTAGTG
>JAGCRI010000088.1 GCA_017964755.1 Bacteroidales bacterium
AGCGTCTATTGGATTACTCTGACTGTCCATCCGACATATTTCTTCCAAGAATACGACACAATTTGCGACAATGATACACTTACATGGCACGGCCAACAGTTGACTATTGCCGGTTCTTATCACGACTCGCTCCTTACCTCTCACGGCTGCGACAGTATCTATTGGATTGACCTCACTGTACATCCGACCTATTTCTTCCAAGAATATGACACTATATGCGACAATGATACACTTACGTGGCACGGCCAACAGCTGACTGCCGCCGGCACTTACCACGACTCTCTTCTTACCTCTCACGGCTGCGACAGCGTCTATTGGATTACGCTGACGGTTCACCCGACCTATTTCTTCCAAGACTACGACACTATCTGCGACAATGATACGCTTATATGGCACGGCCAACAGCTGACCACCGCCGGTACTTACCATGACTCTCTACTTACCTCTCACGGCTGCGACAGCGTCTATTGGATTACGCTGACGGTTCACCCGACATTCTTCTTCCAAGAATACGACACTGTCTGCGACAACCATCCGCTCTTATGGCACGGACAAACGCTGACTGCCACAGGTAATTATTACGACTCACTGTTAAGTTCACACGGCTGCGACAGCGTCTATTGGCTTGATCTCACAGTACACACAACTTATTTATTCCGTGAATTCGACACTATCTGCAACCAAGACACCGCAACATGGCGTAACATGCAGTTCACCCAAGCCGGCGTTTACAACGACTCACTTCTTACAGAGAACGGCTGCGACAGCGTTTACCAGCTTATTTTACATGTTCACCCGACTTACTTCTTCCACTTATACGACACTATCTGCGACAACCAGACGCTGACATGGCACGGAATGAATCTGTCAATCGACAGCACTTATTACGACTCTCTGCTCACGACAAACGGCTGCGACAGTGTTTATTGGCTTGAACTTACCGTAATGCCAACATATTTCTTCCAAGAATATGACACTATCTGCGACAACCATCCGCTCCTATGGCACGGGCAGACACTGACTGCGACCGGCTCATACTACGATACGCTACAGTCATTTTTCGGCTGCGACAGTGTATATTGGATTGACCTTATTGTTCATCCTACATATAATATTTATGACACAGTTGAAATCTGCAACTCAGACCTCCCCTACCATTATGCACCTGAAGACACAGTCCTTTCTCCGAACATGTCCGCAGTCACAAATTATAAATTCGATCATACCTCCATTTTCGGATGCGACAGCATTGTCTATCTCCGCCTTGTGGTTTATGACACTTTCTCTGTTGACATTTACGACACTATCTGCCAATGGGAAACATACACCGAAAACGGTTTCAACCTCGAAGAACAAAATGACGAAGGAGACCTGCTCTACCACTTGCCTCTACAAACAGAACACGGCTGCGATAGTACGGTTCATCTCCATCTTTATGTTAAAAAATCATACGATGTACAACTATATGACGTTGTATGTCAAGGATATACATACCACAAAGACGGCTTCATACTGCCACCGCAATATCAGAGCGGAGAGCTCACCTACCAGCAATTCCTGCATACACAGGAAAACTGCGACAGTATTATCACCCTGAATCTTTCGGTTACAGACCTTGAAGTTGAAATCACACAAGTGAACGGGGATCTCTGCAATGACGGCTTTGTCACTCTGGAGGTCCAAACAACGCTCTTGGATTTTGTATGGAACACCGGCGACACATCACGGCAGATCACTGTTGACAACTCCGGCTGGTACACCGTGCACGTTGAAGCTGGCGAATGCGCCGCCGATGCGGGCTTCACTATTGAGCCGTGCACCCTTGAACTGTTCATCCCGAATGCCTTCTCGCCCACCCGTCTTGACGGCATCAACGACGAATTCTACATTAACTGGCCTGCCCTGTCCAATGTAGAAAAATTCGAGATTAACATTTACGACAGATGGGGAAAACTCGCTTTCCACTCTAAAGACCCGCATTTCAGATGGGACGGAAAAATAAACGGAAAAACTGTTCCCGCAAACCATGTTTTCACATACAAAGTGTTCATTTTGGGACGTAACGGCTTTGATTATGTTTACAAAGGAACTATCACTATTCTATAATTTTCGTAACTTTGCAGCCCTATTCCTATGAGCAGTCAATCATGAATAAACTATTGAAAATTAACATATTAGCATTAATAATTCTACTTCCTTTTGCTTCTCAGGCACAGGAAAAAATTGAGTTTTTCGATATAAACGAGGCATGGCAGGGAAGTCTCAGTATTGGGGTTAACTCTTTTTGGGGTGATGTAAACGACTACACCAACAAGATTTTGCCGACCACACCGTTCCAGAGTTCATTCTACCAGCAGCGGTGCTTCGTGCTCGGCGGCTTCTTCGGAAAAAGACTCACATCTTATTGGAATATCAACATTGAGTTCAAATTGTCAAACTTGGCGGGCAAAAACTACAAGACCGCGATGCAATTCTATTCTCATATGAACAACGAGATAGTCTTCACCACAACCGTTGACATATTGGAACTCTGCAAAGTCTATTCGCCATGGTCGCTATATCCGCGCATTGGTGTCGGGGTTTACGGATTCAAGTCGCGGGTGTGGAACACTCAGACCGGCGTAACAATCAACGCCTATCCTGTGCGCGTTACAGGCACCGAAACAGCAAACCCCACCTCTCCTACTCACATGCAATATGCTTTTGCAATACCTTTCGGTGTCGGTGTCGGATACCGCATTCTGCCAGAACTAAACATCTTTTTCGAGACCTCAATGACTTGGGTTAATTCCGATTACCTTGACGCCTACTCCTCAAGCAGCAGGAAATTTGAAGGCGTGTGGACCAGCAGCATCGGCGTCAGCTACCAGTTCGACTTCCCTGTCATAAGATCACACGCAACAAAAGGCGGCTACAACGCCTACGACCCCGCACTAAAAAAAGATAACACTGAAGCCGAATACAAGCGGATGCAGGAAAAGTCATCGGTGATACACAAGCCTGTGAAATCTCATTCCAAAAGTGCGGTAAAAACGAAGAAAGCTAAACGAAAACAATTTTCAATGTAGTTTTTAATACTATAAATCAATACTTTACAATTAAAAATAAAATCATATCTTTGCAAAAAATCTTTTAAACCGATAATAATAATCTAAAAAATTAAAATAATGAACAGAGAAGAATTAATCGCAAAAACAAATGAAGTGTTAGCAGAAGAATTTGAAGTCGCAATCGAAGACATTACCCCTGATGCAGACATCAAATCAACACTCGAACTCGACAGCCTCAGTCTGGTTGATATGGTAGCGCTTATTGAAGAGACTTTCAATGTTGAAATCAAAGGGCAGGACATTTCAAAAATCAAGAATTTCGATGCTCTTTATGACTTCATTTTAGCGAAGATCAATGGCGAAAAATGAAATTACTGATTTCTTGCTCCAACGTGAACCGATACTGATGGTTAACACGTTGGACGAGGTTTCTGAAAAGGAATGCACCACCTCGCTGACCATTAAAGAAGACAATTTTTTTATTGGTGATGACGGTATGTTCTCCGAGCCGGGACTGATTGAGCATATAGCCCAATCGTGTTCTGTACTTGTAGGCTGGAATGCGCGCCAACGCAGCGAAGAGGCTGCAATCGGCTATATCGGCGAAGTGAAAAAATGCCGCATTGAGTTCCTGCCGAAAACTGGCGACACGTTGCACACACACATTAAGTTCCTCTCCGAAGCAATGGGCGTCACACTCGCCACGGCCGAAACTTACTGCAACGACAAGCTCGTAACTTCTTGCAAATTAAAGATTTCCTTATAAATCAGAAAAGCATGCTTACCGACACGTTATTTTTTACTGTCCCTTTTTACGACATGGACGCTTTAAGTGTGGTATGGCACGGCAACTATGTGAAATATATGGAAAGAGGGCGCGAATCGTTCGGGCAAAAATTCGGGCTGGAGTATATGCGCATTTACGATAACGGCTTTGTTGTCCCTGTCGTGGATATGCACATCCGCTATTGGGTGTCGGCGCGCGCCGGCGACAGACTCCGCCTCGAAACATCTCTCAAAATTCACTCTTCTGCAAAACTGCACTTCTTTTATTCACTTTATAAAGAATCTGATAACCAACTCATTATGCAAGCAGAGACAACACAGTTGTTTGTCTCCGTCAATGGTGAATTTACAGCGTCCAATCCGACTTTCTTTTCTGAATGGAAGAAAAAAATCATGAAAAAATATTTCTTTTTTGAGTCAGAACCTGAAAAAACTGAAGACAATTATAGAATTGACGTCATACTTAATGATGAATGTTCAGTTTACAAGGGACATTTCCCCGGAAATCCTATTTCTCCCGGAGTCTGCAACATGAACATGATTCGTGAGTGTGCAGAAAAGATCACCGGTTCGCGGCTCCGTATCAAAGAGATCGCACACTGCCGCTTTCTCTCACTTATCACCCCTCAAAACACCCCAAAACTGACTGTCAGCCTCAATATGGCGGAAGAAGACGACTTGTCGTATAATGTAACCGCAAATATCAGCGATAAATCAGGAAAAATATTTGTGGATTTCAAAGGTAAAATGACAAAAATCTGATAATGAAGTCTTTATGAAATACGATGTGGTCATTATCGGAGGAGGTCTCGGAGGCTTGGAATGCGGATATATGCTTGCCAAAAAAGGCTTGAGTGTCTGCATTGTAGAAAAAAATGCGCGCACAGGCGGCTGTCTCCAGAATTTCACCCGAAACGGACACATCTTCGACACAGGCTTCCATTATGTTGGCGGTCTCGCCGAAGGGCAACCTCTCAACAAAATTTTCAGCGCACTTGGCCTGCTCGACCTTCCTTGGAAACAACTTGACACCGACTGCTTCGACGAAGTCATTTTTAACGGGGAACGCTACCGGTTCGCAAACGGATACGACAATTTCACAGAAACCCTGCTCCACGACTGCGAAAAAAACGGACACACAATAAACGCAAAAGCGCAAAGTGGGCTAAAAGAGTACGCCAACCTGTTGAAAGAAATCGGGGAAACAACATTCGACAGGCTTAACAAAAAATCCTTGGAACATCTTGCGGCGGAATCATATTTTTCAAAACCGATATACCAATATTTAAAAGAAACCATTTACAATGAGTTACTTATCGGGATATTGGGCGGCACGTCACTAAAGATGGAACTGGAAGAAAAGACGCTGCCCCTATACACATTTTCGCAAATCAACAGTTCGTTTGTGCAGAGTGCGTGGCGGCTTCGTGGCGGCGGCGAGCAAATCGCAACCACGCTGGCGGCAAAAATCGAGGGGATGGGCGGCAAGGTACTCACCCGACTCGAAGTTACCCGGATTGTTGAAAAGGACGGCAAAGCTGAAGCCGTTGAAATTGGAGCAGGTGAATATATTGAAGGTAAGGCTTTTATATCAAATCTCCACCCTGCTTTGACACTTTCGCTCATAAACAGGGAAAACAGTTCAATAAAAAACATCTTCAGAAGGCGCATCTGCAACTTGGAAAACACATTCGGAATGTTCACAGTAAACCTCGCGCTAAAGGCCGGACGTGTCCCCTACCTCAACCGCAACATCTTCATAAACAAAAACACCGATACCGTATGGAACAAAAACGGTGAGCGCGAGAATTTTGAAAACAGAAGTCTGATGGTCTCTTTCCAAGTTCCTGAAAATGAAGCGGTTCACACTGACAACATTGACATTTTGATGCCAATGTACTGGAATGAAGTCAGCAAGTGGGAAGGCACAAAACTATTCCGCCGCGGTGAAGAGTACGAGGATTTCAAAGCCAAAACAGCAGAAATCTGTATAAGACGCGTGGAAGAGTATCTGCCTGATTTAAAAGGGACTATAGAAGGGACATTCACCTCCACCCCACTCACTTACCGCGACTACACCGGAACGATAAACGGCTCGGCATACGGCATACGGAAGGACTATTCGCGGGCAATGCTCACAGTACTATCGCCCACAACACCGCTGCAAAATCTCTTTCTCACAGGGCAGAACCTCAACCTGCACGGCATTCTCGGCGTCTCCATGACCGCCCTGATGACCTCGGCGATAGTGGAGGGGAGTTTTTGAATTCCGTTCTCACCTATCAACAATCAATTTATTCGTATCTGCCATATTTGATTTTGCCACAAAATACAAATTTCCAATAAATTACAATTGCCATTTGTAGGGCTGCCACATTGTGACAGCCCTACAGACAACGGCCATACAAACGTCCACCCTACAAACAACAATTTCACATCTGAGGGAAATGACACCGAAATGTAACGCATGGCAAATCGATGCGGCGGTTCCCGCATATTATATGTTCATTGGAGAAAACGGACGCAATTGTAGGGGTGGATGGCATAATGCAACTGACAGATGTGGGAAAGGTGTAGGGCTGCCACATTGTGACAGCCCTACAGACGACAATTTCACACCTGATGGGAAGGACACCGAAATGTAACGCAGGGCAAATCGTTGCGGCGGTTGTCGCATATTATATGTTCATTGGAGAAAACGTCCGCAATTGTAGGTTTATCACTTGAATCTATATTCTGCGATTTTTTGCTGGAAAAATGCTATTTTTGCTGGAAAAATGCAATAAAAAGATTAGGTTGGAAAGAAAAAAATAGTATTTTTTTTATAACTTCCGATAATACAAATTATTGGTAATATGTTGCTGCTACTTACGGCTGAATGTCAGAACTGCAAAAATAATACCAATAAATAATGTACTGAGATTGATAGTGCGTATTGTAATGCGTATTTTCGACGAGGAATATGATATAGATATTTTTTGTATTTTTGCAGTATTGAAATAGTTCGCGTTGCGGTTGTAGGCAAATATTGCTCACTCATATAATCATAATAGTCATTAAGGATTGTGGTCATACGCAAACTTTAATTTGACTAACTTTACAAGACCAAATAGGATAATTTTCAAAAAATAGTAATATGAGAAAAAATAATTCACAAAGCAAGGGGGTGATATATATACTCACAAATCCAAGTTTTCCAGAATATGTAAAAATCGGATATGCCGATGATTTACAAAAAAGATTAAAAGAGCTTAATCGCAGCGAATGTATCCCATTTGCTTTTAGGGTGTATGCCGAATATGAAGTGGCTGAACGCTTGCAAGATAAAGCATTACATAGTATGATTGATAGTATAAACCCAAACTTGCGGGCAATAGATACCTTTGATGGTAAGAAACGAACAAAGGAATTTTTTGCAATGACTGTTGATGATGCATATAATATACTTGAAGCCATTGCTAAAATCAGCGGAACTACTGATAAACTGCGCAAACTCAGTCCCACGGGCGAAGAAATAAAAGAAGAAAAAATTGCAGCAGAAATTGAAAACAGCACCATTTATTCTGAAAAAGATCTACTTTCAAATGGTGATGATGATATTATCTCAATTTATAATCAACTAAAAACAAAAATTCTGAGTTTAGGAGCTCTTACTATTCAGGCAAAAAAATTATATGTTGCTTTCAAAAACAAAAGAAATTTTGCCGATATTCAGATTCAAAAACACAATCTAAAAATATTCATCAATATGCCCAAAGGATCGCTTAAGGATCCTGAATGCGTCACAATGGATGTTTCCAATAGAGGACATTGGGGAAATGGTGATTATTGTGTGAGAATTTCTGATGAATCACAAATTGAATACACAATGGAGCTAATACGTCAATCATACCTGAAAAACTCAAAATAAACTTTCCGTAAAAAATGACAAACTATATTTATGAAAATGAGCGCAAATTTGATACATGGGTTGACAATATGGCAAGTGAGATCATGTCTAATGTAAATCAATCAGATAGACAGTAATTCGCTATGAACCGAATCATCCTTATCGGCAACGGCTTCGACTTGGCACACGGCTTGAAAACCAGCTATGCGGATTTCATCAAGTGGTATTGGAATGAATTCGGAGAAAAATTGTCATCTGGCTCAATGTCAGTAGTGGAAGATAGGTTATGTTCCTTTAAGTTGCGGGATGATCGAGCGAATTGGCTGAATACTTTGCATTTTTTGTATCCGATAATCAATCCACTATCGCCAAAAAGTGGCTATGAATTGGCAGAAACAGCAAAGACAGATTGGAACTTGTGTAACTTCACCATCAAAAGTCTTTTTTTTGAGAAAATTTGTGAGGAAGTGGAAACGAAGAATTGGGTTGATATTGAGGATGTGTATTACGAATTTTTGAAGAAAAGTGATACCCCCAAACAACTCAATGAAGATTTGGATTTCATTAAAGACAAACTTGTTGAGTATTTGAGTTTATTGCCAGAACCCACTTTGAATCCTAACGTCAAGAATCAGATTTGGGCACCCATCAACAGAGAAGACATCTCTGTCGAATCTAAAGAAAAATGGAAAGAATTACTACAGAATAGGAAGAAGTATGACACTCAAGATTGGGACAGCCTGTTTCTGGGCTATAAAGATGATGAATGTTCAACTTCTGATGTGGAATATTTTAAAAATATATTGGAAAAAGCTATTGATAATGAGGCAAAAGGAAAAACTGATAAAATATATTCCATGTTGCTATTGCCCGACAATATCCTGCTGCTGAATTTCAACTACACCAACACGGCAGATTTGTACTTACCGAAGTTTGACAAATTTCAAGTCAATCATATTCATGGTTCACTTTCAAATCCTGAGAGCGTGATTTTTGGATATGGGGACGAGCGTGATGATGAATATCAACCATTAATGAAGAAAAACGACAACGAATATTTACGCCATATCAAGTCGTTCCACTATTTGGAGTCATCCGATTACCGCAATATGCTCGGTTTCATCGAGGAAGCTCCATTTCAGATTTGTATCATGGGCCACTCCTGCGGAATCTCCGACCGTACACTGCTGAAGACGCTCTTTGAGCACAAGAATTGTGTTTCCATCAAACCCTATTATTACAGGGATAAAGACGGCAAAGACAATTATTTTGATCTCATTTGCAATATTGCCCGCAACATTTCCGACCCTCGTCTCATGCGTGACCGTGTGGTGGGCAAGGAGCATTGCCAGCCGTTGGGGTGAAAAAAGCGAGTGGACGACAACGCCTTCTCTTTTATTTGAATTCATTTTATTGTATTCAAAAAAAATTTATCTTTGCAGTTCCAAAAAAGTCACATGGAAAAGTGTGTATGTAACCCAAAAACTCGCCCCGAAAAGTGTGGAAACTGAGTGAAAAGTCGGCGGGAAAATTGCTATAAAAGGGCGGAAACACATGGGAACACTGGCTATGGA
>JAGCRI010000089.1 GCA_017964755.1 Bacteroidales bacterium
ATACCACCGCAAATTGGGGATGGATGAAGGCTTCGAGAAAGGTTTAGAGAAAGGCATGAAGAAAGGACGGGAAGAAGCTATTCTACAAACCGCCCGCAATTTCCTGAAGCTTGGTATTTCCGTTGCTGATGTCGCAAAAGCAACCGGTTTGTCCGAAGAACAGATAGCGGCGTTGTAACCTTGATTTCCAATTTATTGCGATATTTATTGCGGATGGATTTTTCACGCACATATACGGCGTGAGAAAAAAAGAAACGACCATCTTTGCGTTATAGGCCCAACCATTTTGCATAAACATCCAGCTTAGAGAAAGCGACCTATCCTATTCTTCGTGAACTGTCGCAAATTTTGCGATATTTTGGTATGATTGACTCCAAAGCATTTCTCCCTTGCCTGATTCCTTTATTCATTTTATACTTTATTAATAATCACACAAAATGAGGTAAATCCATAAAAAAGTTGTAAGTTTGCATTTCAAAATAAAAATGGATTTTTACTATGGCTGTAACTCGTATTTTTGATATTTTAGAACACCTTCAGAAAAACTATAAAAAAGATGACATGCTGTGCAGAAGACACGGCAGCGAATGGGAAAAATACAGTGTTGACGACTACGTAGAAATAGCGCACTCCATAGCCTGCGGGCTCCTCGAAAAAGGATTCCAAAAAGGCGACAAAATAGCTTCAATTATGCAGAATCGTCCGGCGTGGAACTTTGTGGATATGGGAATAACAATGGTCGGAATGGTGCATGTGCCAGTTTATCCGACACTCGCCACCGATGACTACACCCACATAATCAACCACTCAGACGCAAAATGTATAATAATCGGGGCAGAGCAGGTTTACAGACGTGTGGAGCCGGCTATCAGCTCTTTCACTAACAACCCGAAAATCTATACGGTTGACCCGATTGAAGGGCAGGAACAGTTCAAAACCTTGGTTGAACTCGGCCGTTCCACACGCGAAAAATGGATGCCTGTTGTTGAGGAGATGAAGGCTTCCGTGCGCCCTGATGATTTGGCTACGCTTATTTATACTTCCGGTACAACAGGCGTTCCAAAAGGCGTTATGCTTTCCCATAAAAACTTGGTTACAAACACTTTGGGAATCGTTCCGGTTCAGACGAATGACCATAACTCGAAGATATTGAGTTTTTTGCCTCTCTGCCACGTTTACGAGAGAATTGTAAACTACAAGTACCAGTATTTGGGGGCAAGCATATATTATGCAGGAAGTCTCTCCACCATTGCGAAGGATTTGAAGGATATTCATGCAGACGGCTTCTGCGCCGTGCCGCGTGTGCTCGAAATGATGTTCAATAAAATTTACGAAGCAGGGAAAGATTTGAAAGGCCTTAAAAAAATGATTTACTTCTGGGCTTTCAATACCGCTACAAAATATGATTATTATAACGATAACTGGTTTTATAAAAAGAAGATAGAATTATTGGACAAGCTCGTCTATTCAAAATGGCGCGACAATCTCGGCGGACATCCGATGATTATCGTGTCGGGAGGTTCGTCCATACAAGAGAAAATTTTAAGGTTGTTGTCGGCAGCGAAACTGCGCGTGTACGAAGGCTACGGGCTCACCGAAACATCTCCTGTTATCGCCGTGAACAATCCGAGAAAAAATATTCTGAAAATCGGCACTGTGGGCGAAATATTGCCGTGCATAGAGTTCAAGCTCGCCGATGACGGGGAGATTCTCACAAAAGGCGACTGCCTTATGATGGGCTATTACAAAGATGAGGAATATACGAAGCAGGTTATTGATGCGGATGGCTGGTTCCATACCGGCGACATCGGTGCAATGGTTGAAGGGCGTTTCCTGAAAATCACTGACCGGAAGAAAGAGATTTTCAAACTTTCAACAGGCAAATATGTCGCTCCGCAGGTCCTCGAAAACCGCCTGAAAGAGTCCTATTTCATTGAAAATGCCATGGTGATTGGCGAAAACGAGAAAATCGCTTCAGCCATTATAGTCCCAAATTTCAATACTTTCCACTTCTGGTGCGCCAAGCATAAGGTGCACTTCAACACCCACGAGGATATGGTGCAGAATCCGGCGGTCATTAAGCGTGTGCAGCGCGAAGTGAGCAAACTCAACTCCACTTTGGCCGAACACGAGCAGATACGCAAGTTCAAACTTGTGGCTGACATCTGGGATGTGAAAACGGGCGAACTCTCTCAGACGCTCAAGCTCAGACGCCATTTCCTTCAGAAGAAGTACGCAACTCTGATTGATGAAATGTATAATCATTAGAAGGAGATAGGAGTTAGGAGATAGGAGATAGAAAAGAGGCGGTCGTATTCCGCCTCTTTTTTGTTTGTAGCCCCGCCGGGAATCGAACCCGAATTTAAAGTTTAGGAAACTTCCGTTCTATCCATTGAACTACAGGGCCTTTGCTATTTCTTGAACTCCTGCCGCCTGAGCGCGTTCTCCAAAACTTCGGCGAAGTGCTCGTTGTCGGCTTTCACATACCTTCTTTCTGTGAATATTTTTGCAAGATTTTCAAGATTGTTTTCTTTCAGTAATGCAATAGTATTTGGATGTTCTTCTTTTTCTTTATATAATTTGTTTATTTTCAATTCATTGTAATCCTCATACACTTCATGGTGAATCATCGCTTCAACCGGAAGTTTGTCTGTAAGCGGCGGATTCTCATCCGGATAGCCAAATGCGATGCAGGCGACTGGAAAGACGTTTTTCGGCAGTTTGAACAGCTCTATGAATTCGTCGCAGTTGTAGGTGATTGTGCCGAGCCAGCAGAGACCGAGCCCCAACGATTCGGCGGCGACACAGGCGTTTTGCGCTGCAATTATTGCGTCTGTAACCGCCCACTGGTACGACTGTAGGTTGCTGTAAGCGGTGGTTTCGGCATCGCGATACTCACAATATTTGTTAAAACGGTGAACATCGGCGCAGAAAGTCAGCATCAGCGGGGCGTTTGTCGCTATCGGCTGGTTGAAGTGGAACGGCGCCGCCTTGCGCATCATCTCCTTGTCTTCGGTTACTATGATACTGAACAGCTGCATATTACCTAACGTTGAGCCGGAGCACGCCGCTTTCAGAATCATATCCAAAGTTTCAGAATCTATCTTCTTCTCTTTGAATTTTCTGATGCTTCTGTGTGATAATATGGTATTCAGAGTGTCGTTCATTTCTGTTCAGCCGTATCAGTTTTCTTTTCAGTATTATCTTCTTTCGCCTTTGTATTATAAAAATTCATTGTCCTTTCAATCCCGACAGTAACAAAGGATTTTATCAGTTCTGTGCAAGTGTTAATGCTTTCGTTCACAATAGGAAGTTCTTCCGAAGTGAATTTGCTCAGCACATATTCGGCTTGATAGCCGTATGCGTAATCCTTCCCGATTCCGAAGCGGAGGCGCGGGAAGCTTGTGGTGCACATTGTTTCTATTATGTGGTTCAGGCCGTTATGGGAGCCTCCGCCGCCTTTGGGTTTCAGCCTCAGCTCGCCAACCGGAAGGTCGATGTCATCGGAAATGACAAGCATATTCTCAATTTGGATCTGCTCCAAAGCCAGCCAGTAGCGCACTGCGTTGCCGCTCAGGTTCATATAGGTAGTCGGCATAATCATAATAAGGTTGCGGCCTTTGAAAGCTGCATGTGCAGCGTAAGCATACCGTTCTGATGAAAAACCGGCATTGAAACTTTTAGCAAGATGGCTGACAACTTCAAAACCTATGTTGTGACGCGTGCCAGCATATTTGTCTTCGGCATTGCCTAACCCCACAATCAGAAATTTTTTATTGTCGTCCATCTTTATTTTTTAAGGCTGCAAAAATACAATTTTTATCGGAATATATTTTTACACTTTGTATGCTAATTTTACTATTTTTGCAAAGTTTTTTGAATATGGATAACTTTTTGGAAGAGAGAATATTATTTGAAGACAACCACCTGATTGTTGTAAACAAGCTTTCGGGCGAGATTGTGCAAGGCGACAAAACCGGGGACACAGCTCTTGTTGATGACGTGAGAGAGTATATTCGGAAAAAATACGACAAACCAGGCAATGTCTTTTGCGGTCTTGTTCATCGCATCGACAGGCCTGTCAGCGGCGGCGTCATTTTTGCAAAAACGTCAAAAGCTCTTGCGCGGATGAATCTGCTTGTGAAAGAAAGGAAAATTGAAAAGATATATTGGGCGGTGGTCGAAGGGCGGCCTGAAGTGCCTGAAGCCGAGCTTACCCATTTTGTCAGGAGAAACGAAAAGCTAAACAAAACCTTTGTCTCTGATATTCAGAAAGACGGTTGGCAACAGGCGGCGTTATCGTATAAAACGCTTTTCCAAGGCGACAGATACACATTGCTGGAGGTGTCGCTGCACACGGGGCGGCATCACCAGATAAGGGCGCAGTTGTCGGCGATTGGAGTGCCCATAAAGGGAGACCTGAAATACGGGGCGCGCCGGTCAAATCCTGACGGTTCGATATCGTTGCACGCGCGCAAAGTCTCTTTTGTCCACCCTGTAACAAAATTGCCTGTATCCGTTATTGCACCGGCCCCGCCAGATTTCCCCTTTGCCGACAGAGTTTAGTTGTTACCTTTTTTTAGCGAAATTCTCATTGTCGTTCCCTTTCCGACCACAGACGAAAGAATGAAAATCCGGCCTTTGTGGTACTCCTCGATGATACGCTTTGCCAATGCCAGTCCGAGTCCCCAGCCACGCGATTTGGAGGTGAAGCCGGGCTTGAAAATATTCTTCTGCACGTTTGCGGGCATCCCTTTTCCGGTGTCGGCAATGTCAATGTTCACATATTCGCCCTCATGCTGTATGTCGATGATAATCACGCCGTTGCCTTCTATTGCATCAACTGAGTTTTTGCAGATATTCTCAATAACCCACTCAAAAAGATAGCGGTTCATAGGAAGTATTATCTCAGCATCTTCCGGCTTGTTGAACTTTATTGTTATTTTTTTCGATATGCGGGCTTGCAGGTACGGCACAAAATCACCGATGACCTCAAGCAGGTTTTCCGGTTTCAGTTCAGGAGCAGACCCGATTTTTGAAAACCGTTTTGCAATGGTATCAAGTCGGTGGACATCCTTTTCAATTTCCGTAATTATATTATTATCAATATCTTGCTCTTTCAGCAATTCAGTCCAAGCCATCAGTGACGAGATAGGGGTGCCAAGCTGGTGGGCAGTCTCCTTTGACATTCCGACCCAGACGCGGTTCTGCTCCGAGCGCCGCGCCGAGCTGAACAACAGGTAAGCAATGATTACAAAAATGGCAATAATGGCAAATTGTATATAAGGGAAATAGCGCAGCCGTGTAAGTATCTGCGATTCTTCGTAAAACACGTAACAGGTGCCCTGCTCAGGCAGTGTAACCTTGATGGGCTGGTGCGCCTTTTCCATATTCTTCACCATATCTTCCCAACGGAAGTTTTTTCTCTTTATTCGTGTTGAGTCGATGTTGCCATAGACAATGACGTTGCTCTTAGTGCTGTCGGTGATGATGACGGGCACGGTTGCGTTGTTGATGACCGCCTCCTGAAAAAATGACTCGATAAGGTCGTTCAGCATCGCACGCAGATGCGAATATATCTGCGACTCCTTGTAATACAGTATTTTATATCTGTTTTTATAGTAGATTATTTTCAGACTGTCGTATTCGCAAATCTTATCGCCGAGTTCGGAAATATGTTTTATTTTCGCGGTCGCGGTATCCACATTAACCACATAATCCACTGAGCCGTCAGGGTTTGTGATAATTGACGGAATTGTTGAGTTTGCGGTGATAATGTCAACGTAAAAAGTAATATCCTCGTCCCACGAGGCATCATTCACTTTCTGCATTGCCTTGACTAAAATTGCGGCTCTTTTACCCTCTTCAAGTTTTATATTATTGAAAAAATAGTCTGTATAGTTCACAAGTTCAGCCTTGGCGGAGACCGCGTCTGCCCAGATTTTAACCTTCTGCCGTTCCTCGTTAGCAATATCGGTCAGAAGCACTTTCGAGGCATAAATAATCAGCACAAAGGCAATCGCCGCAGAGACGAAAAGCCATAACTTCCATTTTTTCTTATTATTGTAAATTAGAGAATTCTTATTCATCGGCACGCCATTTTACTTGGCAAAAATACTTTTTTTAGACGAATGGAGCAACCGTTTTTTTGAATGGAGAATGGGAATGCTAAAAAATTGAAAAAGTAGAATGATTTTTGAGAAAATTTATGTGAAAATATTTTAGAAAGGCAGAAAAATTCCAGAAGAAAAAAGTGTATCTTTGTTAATCGTTCAATTTGGTTCGCCGGCAACGGCGGATTTTGCTGGGAATTGGAAGATATGTGAGGGAATAAAGTTGTATCTTTGCGAGACGGTATTTGAAACGGCAAAAAACAAAAAGAACGGATTCTAATGAAAAACGATTTGGACATATTGCAAAAAGACAACCGGTTAAAGCCTTTGGTTGATAGCATTTCCGAAGCCATTCGGAATGCTCGTAAAAAAATAGCTTCGCACATCAATTCCACGATGACGGAAACTTATTGGCAAATTGGAAAATACATTGTTGAATATGAACAAGGAGGACAGTCAAAAGTGGCATACGGCACCTCCACTCTGACTGAGTTGTCAAAGCAGCTCACAGCACGTTTCGGAAGGGGTTTTAGTAGGCCTAATCTTGTGAATATGAGAAAGTTTTACTTGTATTATCCCAATTGTCAGACAGTGTCTGACAATTTATTCGCCAATCAAATCACCAAAGCCGATACTTTACCAAATGTATCTTAAAGAATGAGATTTTGTAGAAAATCGCATTTGTGCTAAAAAATTTCCTTTGGAATTTTGCCAAAAAAAGTTGTATCTTTGTAAGTTTGTTTTAAATACATAAACTTGTGGTAAATGGCGGCAAATAAGAGAGATATAAAACCTACGGTGATAGACCTTTTCGCGGAAGCGGGAGGGTTGTCGCTTGGTTTGTATCAAGCAGGATGGGGAAATGTATTTCCCGTTGAAAACTAATTAGGAAAGGATGTTATACGGTATTGACATATTCAGTGGTGCGGGCGGTCTCAGTTTAGGTGCTGAGATGGCTGGTGCATCCATTATGTTTGCTGTTGAAAAGGACAAGAATGCCGCAGAGACATACCGTTATAACCACAAGGATACACCAATCATTTGCGATGACATTCACAACATTGATCCATTGCAATACATCACC
>JAGCRI010000090.1 GCA_017964755.1 Bacteroidales bacterium
AGCGCGGGCACAGTCAAGGTACGTATTATAAACAATAAACATTTCCGAAAGGTCATACTCGCCCTTGCCCATACGAAGCAGTTCCGCTTCAATGAAACCAAGTCCGGAATAACACCAGCAGGTGCCTGCGCGGTGCTGGTCTTTGACAGATGTGACAGGAAGTTCCTTCACCACTGTAAACACATACCCTTCATCTTTTTTGGCTGTATCGGTCTGCGCAAAAACTGAAGCGCTCCCCAGCAACAAAATTGCTAAAAATAAAGCAGTGATTCTTTTCATAAAAAAATTATTTTGTGTTAATAAATATTGGAGTTCCTATTTTTTCGTATCTTCTTTTGGTTCAACATATTGCGGAATAAACTTCTTCTTGAAAGCGTATATAAGCAAGACCACCCCTATCAGGACAAAAGGAATGCTCAAAAGCTGCCCTATATCAAGCAACATGGAATTCTCCTTTGCCACTTGCACTTCTTTGAAAAATTCTATAATAAAGCGTGCCGTAAAAATCACCGTAAGCAGCATACCTGTCGGCAAGCCGGCATAAACGCGGCCTTTTGCAAATTTGAAATAATATATCACAAAAGCAATATAAAGAAGAAGATACACAAATGCCTCATAAAGTTGAGCCGGATGGCGGAACGTTCCCGCAATGCCGTATCCGCCCAAAGTAAAATCGAAAGCCCATGGCATGGTTGTTATACTCCCTACAATCTCGTGGTTCATAAGGTTTCCACAACGCACAAACGCCGCAGCAATTGGGATTGAAAGAGCAAAACGGTCTAACAGCCACAACATGTTCATTTTGTATTTCCGTGAAGCATAAACCAAGTAAGAGATTATTGCAATGACGGCACCATGACTTGCAAGTCCTTGATAACCAACAAATTTTCCATTATGAAACGGCAGAATAATTTCCAATGGTGCTATAACAAACTGTTCAGGCTCATAAAACAAAAAGTGTCCGAGACGCAGCCCCACAATAGTCCAAACCACCGTCCAAATTGACAATCGGTCGAGCAGCTGCTGGGAAATATTCTCCACTTTAAAAATCTTCTGCAAAGTAAGATATGCCAAAAAGAACCCTGTCGCGAGCATAATACCATACCAACGGACTTCTAAATCACCAAGAGAAAATGCCACCGGATTAACGGTCCAAGTTACAGTTTCAAGAATCATACCAACACGTTATGTTAAATCATATTTTTGAAGCACAAAAATACATATAATTTTGATATGAAATATTATCTTTGCACATTAATAAGATGAATGAAAAATGGCAGGAAATGCCAGGGCCTATACAGCCATGAAAGGCAGCTGTCGGGGACGCAATATTTTACGATGTGATTCATTTTATTAGCCAGCAGCCCGTTAGGACTGCTCGGCTCGGTGGCCATGAACAAATGCGGAGACCACTATTGCGCAGGCTGTAGGCCTGCGGGGAATCATAATTGTATGTTGATTGATTATCAATACATTATGTTGGATTTATCTATAAACCGTCTTGTATTTATAAAAATATTGTAAATTATTTTCTTAAATATTAATTTTATATTAAAAATTATATTATCTTTGCAGCAAATTTGATGAGTCAATTTATAACTAACTAATACTACAAATATGATAGCAAAAAACAAATCACAAAACATCAATCTGCTGACGGACTTCGGGTTCAAACGCTTCTTCGGGACAGAACAATACAAGAAGAATCTAATCCACTTCCTCAACGCATTCCTAGGACAATACATCGGACCTGTCAAAGACATCAGGTATTTGCCTACGGAGCAACTCGGCCTGCATGAAAGCGAGAAACGCCTTGTATTTGACGTCTTCTGCGAAAGAAATGAGGATGAAAAATCATTGTGGAGATGCAGAAGGCTGACCAAGAGTTCCTCAAAAGCAGAATTGTCGCATACTCATCACGAATTATCAGCAGCGCGCTTGAAAGCGGCGACCTTGAGTACCGATACCCCAAAGTCATTTCTATAATCCTCGCCAATTTCAAGATATTGGAGCTGAAAAACAGCGACAAGTTCATCCAGCATGTGATGCTAAAAGACGACGACAATAACATTTTTTTGGACAAGATGTCATTTCTTTTGATAGATTTGAGTAAATTTGCCGGGCGAAAGGAGTTCGTGCAGTATGCCGATGACAAGGAGAAATGGTGCTACGCGATAAAGAACATGTGGCAGATGAAGGAGACGGACATACCGAAGAGATACGGGATATTCCACGAACTGTTTGAGGAGTGTAACATTTCAAAACTGAACGCCATGGAAAAACAGGACTACGAGAAGAGCGTGCTGGAGTATGAAGACGTGAAGGATGCGATGAAATACCACCGCAAATTGGGGATTGATGAAGGCTTTGAGAAAGGTATGAGGAAAGGAATTGAAAAAGGCAGACAAGAAAATCTTCGCCAAATGGTTATGGGGATGCTGAAAAAAGGCATTGACATCCCTACAATAGCGGAAATTTCCGGAATGAGCGAAGAAGAAATTGCGGCGTTGCAACCTTGATTGGACACATATCGCGGCATTTGTTGCGAATAGATTGTTTTCCCGCAAATTGCTTCCTACAGAGCCCTGCACACCTACGGCGTGCGGGCTAATAAATTTGCCCCCCTGGATAATATTGCAGAAGCCGCCAGCAGCCCGTTAGGGTTGCGCGGCGCGGTAGGAATGGAATATCACCATGGGATTATCGCAGGCTGGAGGTGTGTAATGTCAAGCGAGGCAAGCGTCTGCAATTGTTTGACGGCCATCTGGCGTAATGCTTGAAGGCGTTCCTGCTGCGGACATTTCTGATCAATAAGCAGTGCGTTATATGATTCCATATTAGCCAAAACAAGCAGCTGTTGCAAGGTGGCATAGTCACGGATATTGCCTGTACGTTTGGGATTCTGCGCCCGCCATTGTGCCGCTGTCATTCCGAAAAAATATAATGATTTTTTAATTCCACATTCAAACAAAATAAAAATTATCTTTGCACATTAATAAGATGAATGAAAAATGGCAGGAAGCGACACTAACACCAACTCACAAAAGGCGCATCGGATTCTGAAAGAATATTGGGGCTACGACAAGTTCAGGCCATTGCAGGAAGATATTATCCTATCTGTATTGGAGGGGCGCGACACGCTTGCGCTGCTTCCGACCGGCGGCGGCAAATCAATCTGCTTCCAAGTGCCCGCTCTCGCCATGGAGGGGCTTTGCGTCGTCATCTCGCCGCTCATCGCACTCATGAAAGACCAAGTTGAGAATCTGAAGAAACGCGGCATTAAGGCAGAAGCGATTTATAGTGGCAAATCAGCGCACGAGATCGACCTCATTGTGAACAACGCCGCATTCGACAAAGATTTCAAGTTCCTGTATGTCTCTCCAGAACGTCTGAAGACAGATTCTTTCCGTCTGAATATCAGCAAGATGAGAGTGTCGATGTTTGCCATTGACGAGGCACACTGCATATCGCAATGGGGCTACGACTTCCGCCCTCCGTACCTCGAAATTGCCGAAATCAGAAAATATTTTCCCGAAGCGCCTGTTCTTGCCCTCACCGCAACCGCAACGCCCGAAGTCGTAAAAGACATACAACTGAAATTAGCTTTCAAGAAAGAGAACGTCTTCCAAAAGAGTTTCCGCCGCGAAAATCTCACCTATTATGTTGTAAAAGAGACAGATAAAAACCAAAGGATGCTGCGGATAATGAACAAATACCAAGGGACGGGGGTGGTGTATGTCCGCAACAGAAGGAAGACGAAAGAGGTGGCGGAGTTCTTACGGAAACAAAGCATTTCAGCCGATTATTACCACGCCGGACTTGACGGCGAGACCCGCGACCGCAAGCAGGAGGCGTGGATGCGCGGCGAAACGCGCGTCATTGTTTCAACCAACGCCTTCGGCATGGGCATTGACAAACCTGACGTCAGATTCGTCATCCACATTGACATACCCGACACGTTGGAGGCCTATTTTCAGGAGGCGGGGCGCGGCGGCCGTGACGAGAAACCCGCTGTCGCAATTATGCTCTACGACAACAACGACCTGCGCGAGCTGAAGCGCAATTTCACGATGTCGTTCCCGCCTATTGAAGTGATAAAAAAGGTTTACCTCACCCTCTGCACACATTTCAATATCTCAATGCACGCAGGCAAAGGCTACAGCCACATCTTCGACCTTGAATTTTTTACAAAAACAAACGGACTTAACATAACCCAGACTTACAATTCGATACGGTTTCTCGAAAAAATGGGGCTTGTCATGCTGCTTGAAGACGAAACACGCTTTTCGGTCGTCAAAGTGCTGATGAACCATTTTGAGCATTTTGAAAAGACCCAGCCGCGCCTCAGCGAGTTTTTGAAAACCATATTGCGCTCATACTCAGGACTTTTTGTTAATTATGTAAAGATAAATGAAGAAGAAATTGCCAGAAGGACAGATTTAGATGAAGAAAAGACGATTGAAAATTTGAAAGAACTTCACAAACAGAAAGTTATATCATACAGGCCGAAGACTTCAAAGCCGATGATAATATTTTTGGAAGACCGAATTGAAGAAGATTACATCTACTTTGACCCTGCAATTTACGCGCGGCGGAAAGAAGTTGCCGAAAACCGGTTGAAAAGCGTTATTGAATATGTCACGGGCGAAGATATCTGCCGAAGCCGGAAGTTGCTGCAATACTTCGGCGAGATGGAAAGCCCCGCCTGCGGCAGTTGTGACGTCTGCCTCAAAAAATCGCGCTCCAGAATTCCATCATCAGAATTTGAAAAAATTGCAGCGGAAATAGAAGAATACACCAAAGGCAAAAATGTGAATATCAAGGAGATATTATATCATTTTTCGCCTAAGTACGATGAGGAGAAGATTGTTGAGGTTGTGAGGTGGTTAGGAGATAGGAGTTAGGAGATAGGAGTTAGGAGTTAGAAGTTAGAAGTTAGAAGATGTTTTTGTAGAGCCGTGTCATGACACGGCTCTTATCGTTTGTTTTTAAGAATGATGTTGTGGAATCCGTTTTGCGAGGCCGATGGCGCCGGTTGGGCAAACGAGGCGGCATAAATGGCAGCCGACACATTTGGTGCCGACAATGTGCGGCTGGCGTGCCTCCGAATCAAAGGTGATGGCCTGATGGCCACCATCCATACAAGAGACGTGGCAGCGTCCGCACCCGATACATTTCTCACGGTTGATAGTCGGATAAACCATTGTGTCACGATCCAAATCTGATGGCAAATAGAATATCGGGAGCAATTCACCCACGAGGTCTTCAACTCTCTCCACCCCTCGTTCAGCCATATATTGCTGCAATCCGAGAATCATATCATCGATGATACGGGCACCGTACTGCATCACGGCAGTACACACCTGCACGTTGCGGCAGCCAATTTGGATGAACTCCAACGCGTCCCTCCATGTTTCGATGCCACCAACGCCACTATATTGCACATTCTTCATAATGGGATTTTTGACCATAGATAGAATATGGCGCAGGGCAATTGGTTTGACCGCTTTGCCGGAATAGCCCGAACCTGTCTGACAGCCGTTCACTTCAGAACCTTCACCGAGTGTCACACTCTTGATAGTGTTGATTGCCGAAATGGCATCTGCCCCACCTGCGTATGCAGCTATTGCCGGCTTTGAAATATGGGCAATATTTGGGGTCATCTTAGGAATGACGGGGATGCTTACACTACGCTTGACGTATGCTGTGAAAAAAGTGACGAGTTCCGTATCTTGTCCGACATCGCTACCCATACCGCTCTCACGCATTTGCGGGCACGAAAAGTTCAGTTCCACAGCATCGCAGCCCACCGCCTCCGCCATCTTGGCTAATTCCACCCATTCCGCCTCTGTCTGTCCCATAATGCTGGCAATAACCACCTTCGAAGGATAGTTCTGCTTCAAACGGCGCAATATTTCAAAATCCATCTCGTACGGATTCTCCGATAATTGTTCCATATTACGGAATCCGATGAACGAGTTTCCCTCTTTGACGGCATCGAAACGGGGCGACACCTC
>JAGCRI010000091.1 GCA_017964755.1 Bacteroidales bacterium
ACGAAGCGGTGGTTACCTGCAAATGCGACCATTGCTGCCACTTCAGGCTCAAGATTAGAGATGTTCATGTTAGGACCGGGGTACGAGCGGTTCAGGTCAACCCCATTTGAGTTTGCTCTGGTCGAGGTTGGCGAGTTTCCGAGCGTGTTGTTGCTTGTTCTGTAAGTGCCGTCAGGGTTTTCTACCGGACAGACCCAAAGGTCGAAGTTGTCGATAATTCTTGTTACCTGAATGTCTGTCAGGTAGTTTGTCAGTAAATGGTCGATGAGACGGAGCATGCAGTAGTAGCCGGTTACTTCGTCACCGTGCATGGTGGAGGTGTAGAAGAATTGTGGACGGCAGTTCGGTGTGTTCACGTTTGCGGTGATGTGCGCCGCCAAAAGAGCGTGCCCGTTTGGCGGTGCCGCTAAAATTGTGTCTATATGGCAGAGGTCGGGGAAACGCTTCTGGAAAGTGTCCATCAGAGCGGTGTAAGTCTCGTAGGTGGGGTAGCGGTTCCATTGGAGCATCTCGTCAACGGTGGTCGCCATTTGTATGGCAGGTCGTTCAGGTTCGCAGAGTTGATAAGGGATTCCGAGCTTTTCAAAATCATCGTATTGCCGCTGCGGCAGCCACACCCTAACCTGATAATTGTTTTCTTTTGTGTCGTAGCTTACTTTGTCTATGTTAAAATCTTTCGCCAACAAAGCGATTTTTTCCTTTGTTTCAAGAGTTACGTTGATGTATGTTTCAGGAAGTTGGCTTGAAATGTTTTTTTTATTGTCGTTTTGTGCTGAAATAGTTCCGGCAATTAAAAGAGTTATTATAGTGATAAATTTAAATTTCATTGCAATTAATTGATTTTAAAAGATATATGAGATATAATTGAATTTTCTTCCAACCATTTTTTTTCGTAGAAAGTCTGAATCTCTTTTAACAGGTTATCACAATTTGTATTGTAAATATCTTCCGTGCAGCTGATTAACGTCCAGTTTTCTTCTTTTATTGTCTCAATAAGAAATTCGTAAAGGAGTCTGCTGTCTGTTTTCAGATGGATGACACACCCTTTTTTCATAATTGGGCGGTAAATGTCGATGAAATGTGGGGAGACGAGCCGTTTTCTCGGTTTTTTCGGCTGCGGATCGGGGAATGTGACCCAAATTTCACTAACTTCGCCCTCACCGAAAAAGTAGTGCAGGTCTTCGATTTTGGTGCGTATGAATGCTGCGTTTTTTTGTTCGTTGATTGTCGCGTTTTTGCAGCCGCGCCACAGTCGGGCACCCTTCCTGTCAATACCTATGAAATTCCTGTCGGGAAACCGTTCCGCGAGGCCGAGAGTGTATTCACCTTTGCCGCAGCCCAATTCCAAGGTTATTGGATTCCCGTTCTTGAAGTAGTCGCTGCACCAGCGCCCTTTCAGCGGAAACACTTCACCTTCACGCAGCTTATAATCGGTATGCTGGAACAGATTTTCAAATGTCTTGTTTTCAGCAAATCGTTCTAATTTGTTTTTCCCCATTTCGTTGTAGTGTTAAAAACCGATTCTGGTAACCTTTTCAATATTGTCAACTTCTGAAAGCGTCTTAATTAGAGAGTCCAGCACTTGGGCGTTTTCAATGTAAAGCATTAGCGTGCCTTTCACCACATTGCTTTTCGTCTCAAGGTTTATTGATTTCATGTTGACTTCAAATTTTGTGGATATGATTTCAATGAGGTCATGCAGAAGACCTTTCCTGTCGAACCCGACTATCTTTATACCTGACAGAAAGGCAATGGCCTGTTCTTTGCGCCATCGTGCCTTGATGATGCGGTTCCCGTATTTCGACATCTGCTCTATTGCCTGCGGGCAGTTGACACGGTGCACCATGATTTCGTTTTTCGATACCATGAATCCGACAACTTGGTCGCCCGGTATCGGCTTGCAGCAGTTCGCAATGGTTATGTGCCTGATTTTGGAGAATGAGTCGTCAAGCATGAAGATCTCTGGATTTATCTTCAGCTCTTCGTCTATGAGTTCTTCCAAAGTCCTGTTCTCCTTGTTGTCAGTTATCTTTTTCTGAAATTCCTCAAGGTCAATGCTTTCCTCATTGAAGAATACTTTTCTGATTTGTTCTTTTGTTATTTTTCCGCTTGCTATCTGAGCCCAAAATTCTGATGTCAGTTTTATTTTGAGTTTTTCCTGCAGTTTGCTTTTGTTCTGGGAAGTGTTTTTGATACCGAGCTCCTCAAAATATGCTTTCAGGCGCGGCTCTCCTTGCATGTATGCCTTGCGCTGTTCGGCTTTTATGCTCTCACGTATTATCTCTTTTGCTTTTGAGGTTTGGACTATCTCTATCCACTCCACTTTCGGCACCTGTTTTTTCGATGTGATGATCTCAACTTGGTCGCCGTTTTTCAGAATGTGGTTTACCGGCACTATGCTGTAGTTCACTTTTGCTCCGATGCACCTGTTGCCAAGTTCTGAGTGCACTGCGTAAGCGAAGTCGAGCACAGTCGCGCCGGCAGGCAGCGTGATTGTGTCGCCTTTCGGTGTGAAGACAATGACCTCCTTCAAGCCGAGGTTGAGTTTAACTTCGCTAAGGAAATCCACGGCGTTCACGTCATCGCTTTTTAGTATTTCGCGTATTTTTTGGAGCCAGTCTTCAACGCGGTTTTCATACTCTTTAGGGGTGCGGTTGGCCTCCTTGTACTTGTAGTGCGCTGCAAAACCGTTTTCCGCAATTTCGTCCATTCTCTTTGAACGGATCTGTACCTCAATCCATTTTCCGCTGTTGCTCATCGCTGTGACGTGCAGCGCCTGATACCCGTTTGGCTTCGGGGTCGTGAGAAAGTTGCGTTCGCGCTCCGCATTTGTCCTGTATAGTTCTGTCACTATTGTGTAGATTGCCCAGCAGATTGGCTTTTCGTCTTCAATTTCGCTGTCGAATACGAAGCGCACCGCGAAAATGTCGTACACGTCTTCAAACGGAATGCCTTTTTTCTTCATCTTTTGGTAGATGGAGTATATTGATTTTACACGGCTTGACATCTCTGCTTCGATTCCCTTTTCCTTCAGCTTCTGCTGTATTGGTTTTACAAAATCTGCGATGAGTGTCTTCCTTTCTGCTTCGCTCTCTTTCAGTTTGCTTGAAATGGACTGGTAGGCAACGGGGTCGGTGTATTGCATCGCAAAGTCCTCCAACTCGCTTTTAATGCTGTATAGTCCGAGACGGTGGGCGATAGGGGCATAGAAGTATGCCGTTTCAGAGGCTATTTTCAACTGCTTTTCCGATGGCATGGCGTCCAATGTCCTCATGTTGTGCAAACGGTCAGCTAATTTTATCAGAATCACCCTCACATCTTCCGACATGGAAAGCAGAATCTTCTTGAAGTTTTCAGCCTGAATGGATATGTCTTCATCATTCATCGCCAAAACATCAATTTTTGTCAGCCCGTCAATGATTTTTGCAACCTTGTCGCCAAAAATGTTTCTGATGTCTTCAAGCGTGTAGTCGGTGTCTTCAACAACGTCGTGCAGGAGCGCGCAAATCACTGATGTCGTGCCGAGGTTGATTTCAGTGCATACGATTTTTGCAACTGCGATAGGGTGGTAGATGTACGGTTCGCCACTGCGCCGCCGCATGTCTCTGTGGGCGTTTACTGCCAAAGCAAATGCCTTCCTTATGTTCTGGCGCTGCTCCTTGCTCGTCCTGTCATACATTATGGTGAGCAGCTCCTTGTATTTCTTGAGAATGGTTCTTCTTTCTAATTCCGGGTCGGGAACGTAGGTTGACATGATGTTGATGTTTTTGTATTGTTATTCCAAAATCCAACAGTCGGGATGCTTTTCTTTGTATGATGCGGCTTCGGCTGCGTTATCAAAGACAGCAACACATATTCTTATGCGCTTGCTTCCGGTCTGATACAGAAGCTGTGGCTCATAGCCGATACGCTTTTTCCATGCGGCGTGAGTCTTTGCATCGCGCTCGTTGCCCAAACTGCCGACAATGGCATAGTATTTCCCCTGCTCGTAGTCTATTCGCGGATATTCTTCGCTATTGGTCTGCGCAACTGTGATTGTTTTTTCTTTTTCTTGTTCTGTTTCTGTATTTGATTGAGAATCAGGATTTTCTTCTGTTATTATATTTGAATCAAAATTATCGGAATTGTTTTTTTCTTCAGTTTCATTATTTGCAATGAAAGGAATTATAATATCCTCAATCTCAACTTCTTCTTCTTTCACGACTAATGAATCTATGTAGTTTGTCTTGGCAAACTCGGAAGCGTATGGTGCTCCGCTCACAGCAGGCAGTGTAACTTCGCGGCCGATGTGGAACATGGCGTCTTCAGCAAAATCCTTTAACTGCTCCCTGAAAATGTATGCTACAAATCCGCAGGAGATAACCAGTAATATGACAAATGTAATGATGGCGGCATGCTTGCGACCTTTGCCTTTTGTTTTGACTGCCCCTGTCGTTTTGTCGGGAATCCCGATTGGAGACATCCCTTCATAGGCTTCGTTAAGTTCAGGAATTATATCGCTTTCAAATTCCTTTTTTCCATCTTTTTTCAAAAAAGTTCCGAAATTTTCGATATGAACAGGCTCTCCATTGCCAATTCTTTCGTTCAGTTCTTTCGTCCATTTGCTAATTG
>JAGCRI010000092.1 GCA_017964755.1 Bacteroidales bacterium
CAGCAAGACCAACAGAGACTGCTTTCAACACTCTCTTCCGTAAAATCAGGCAAAGCTATAAAAAAGTCAATTCCCGTAAGCATCTCCACGCTGTCAACAGTGACAGCAAATGAACTAAGCGGTGATTTTGACGAAGCATTAGGCAGTATGAAACCGATTGAGAGTGTGTCGTTTGGCGCAAAACGAAGAATAACCTTGTAATAATATTCGGGAATTGAAACATCATTAGGCCCAAGTTTCGGGAGTCCGTCTGTGAGCACGGGGCCGGTGACCACAAACAGAGTGTCGTACTCAAGAGCCCAAGCACGGAGCTGCTCCTCCAAATATTTCCATATTCCACGGTTGAAGCCGGCCGTCTGCGGGCTCATGTTACTGAGATAGAACGACTCGTCCATTGCCTCCGCCGCCCATGCCATATCCGCTGCCGGTGCGAGATGCCCGCGGTCGTAATGCTTTCCGTTAGTGTCAGCAGCCTTATAATCAGCAAGTTCTGCGCTACCGGTCGTCACAAGCGGATCTGGGCGGAAGTTGTCGGTGCGCCCGGTCACTTTGTCACTCACACGCCCGCGCGTCAGAATATATGCGACCCAATCGGCTTGCTCATGCTGCTCATTATAAGATAATGTATATGCAAAATGATTTATTATCTGATTATTGCCGCAAGAAGCCGGAAGCTCAAACGCATAACAGGCCGCCGAATCGGTTTGAGCCACAAGAAAATAGGGGAATATTGTGAGTATTATCGGCACGACTATACATAAAACAATAAAATCCTTTATCTGCATTTTCATATTGTTTTAAGCAACAGGTCGTCTGATGTTCTGATGTCATTGGCTCCTATAATGGAATTTGTGTTTTCAGGGGCAATCTTGAACTCTATATGAATATGGTTCATTTTTTCCATCAGACAGATAATATCTTTTATGGAAAGCGAAGCCGCACAGAACACAACCTCTTCTATCTTATATTTTTTTATAATATTCTCAAAATCAGACATATCACCTATAATCCATTTATCATCGCTGTTCACATCGTTTCCGGTTGACACGATTCTGAGAAATTCGGTTTTGGAGGAAGTCATAAGTACAAGCTGACGCACGCGGTCGGCTTCGGCACCGCTGCCCACAACCACTATCCGACCATTTCCACTATCGCCCAATTCGTAATCCTTCACTTTCAATTTGTGAAGCGCATATCTTACGACATTGGTAACAATTGCAGCCCACATGGTTCCAGAAACGAGCACAGCCCTTGAAAAGCGGCAGCTTTCAGGCATCACGGCATAAGTGAGGAATAGGAAAACCGTACCCCAAACGAGCCCTCTGTTGGTGTTTATCAGTTTTATCGGTTTTCTGTAACCTTTGAAAATAAAGACAGAAACAATCCACACGAGAGTATAGGCAGGAAGCATCAGTTTGAAGTAGTAGTCAGGAAAAGAACTCGCGCGCGGAAGCAGCACAGCACTTTCCCAATATTTTGCAATGGCAGCGAGGCCGCAGAAAATGGCGGCGAAATCGAGCAGCGGCAGCAGCAACGCCTTGAAAATGCGCTTGACGATAGCCAACGAAGCCCGCAGCCATATCGCCACCGTGATGAGCCAATTGAAAATAGCCGAATTGTGCTGCGAGAAATGCTTTTTCGCGAAAATCTGCATCGCACGGTAGAAGACCACAACGTAGTTCAGACTTCCTTTTTTTGTACTTTCACCTTTATAATGGATAATTTTTGTATCAGGATAATAATAGTTTTTGTAGCCATTCTGAAGAATCATATACGAGAGATCAATGTCTTCACCATACATGAAATAATCTTCATCCAAGCCGCCGATTTTGTCGAGCACAGACTTGCGCAGCATCATAAACGCACCGGAGAGCACCTCCACAGAGTGAACCTCATCGTTACTGAGATAGGTCAGATGATAGGTGCCGAATCTTTTTGACTTCGGGAAAAATTTTGAAAGCCCGAATATTTTGTAGAACGCCACGCTCGGCACCGGCAACCCGCGCTTCGACTCAGGAAGAAATTCACCTTTGCCATTCACCATCTTCACACCCACTCCCCCACTGTCAGGCGTAGCATCCATAAACGCGAGTGTCTTTGCGAAAGTGTCTTCTTGCACGACAGTATCGGGATTGAGCAACAGAACATATTCGCCGGAAACTGCGCGCAAAGCCTGATTGTTGGCGCGGGCGAACCCCACATTCTCCTTATTCGCTATCACTTTCACCCACGGAAATTTATCGTTTATCATTGCAAGCGAGTTGTCTTTCGAGGCATTGTCAACTACAAAGACCTCAGTGTCGATGCCTGCCATCGCCTTTTGCACCGACAAAAGGCACTGTTCCAAAAAATGCTCTACATTGTAATTAACGATAACAACCGACAGTTTCACGCTTTTCATCTTGAATTTTCCAACCGCAAAAATAATAAAAAGTTACAGATTACCAATCCGTATGGCGGTTTTTTAATATGCCTCATAAAACCGAATGTTTTTAAACAAAATTTTCGTGTCATTTTTTTGACTATTTTTGCAAGTGCGAATTTTATCTTTCGCATTTGAAAATTTTGAATGTAAATGGAAAAATATAAAGAGGAAAATAACGAGAACGGACTCCCACAAACTGAAAATTTAGAGGAATATTTGGATTTGGACATACGTTCGGGTGTGAGCAACGAAACAAAAAAAATTGCAGAAAACCCGTTCCTTTCCCGAGGAGTGTCCAATATTCCTGACATAAATGAGACAAATTGTTCGGGATACAACACACAGGCTTGTAAATTAAGCAGTTACGACTGGATTTCAAAATTAGACATTTCTGTTGACTACCTTGATTACCCGATTGCAGAGGTGCGTTTTAAAAATGGCAGGAAAGATTTTTTCGTCATTCCAAAGGAACTTGTGCTCCATGTCGGCGACATCGTTGCAGTTGAGGCTGCGCCAGGCTTCGACATAGGCATTGTCTCTATGCTCGGACTGAGCGTGCGCAAACAGATGATGCACAAGAAGGTCAAGGAAGCTGACGTCACCAAGAAAATATATCGTCACGCACGCTATAACGACATCGACAAGTGGATTTCGGCAGTGAAACAGGAACACCTCACCATGCTCTCGTCAAGATATATTGCATGGGACATTGATTTGAAGATGAAAGTAAATGATGTTGAATATCAAGGAGATGGTTCAAAGGCCATTTTCTATTATTCAGCTGAAGAGCGTGTCGATTTCCGTGAATTGATTAAGATTTTGGCGGAGCAATTCAAGATAAGAATTGAGATGCGGCAGATAGGTGTCAGACAGGAAGCGGGGCGGCTTGGCGGGCTCGGCTCGTGCGGCCGCGAACTGTGCTGTTCATCATGGCTCACCAATTTCCAGTCTGTCTCCACCGCCACAGCGCGTACACAGCAGCTGTCACTCAACCCGCAAAAATTGGCGGGACAGTGCGGCAAACTCAAATGCTGCCTCAATTTCGAACAGTCAACTTACCTTGAAGAAATGAAAGGCTTCCCCGCCCCGAATGTCCATCTCAAAACAAAAAAAGGCAAGGGATTCTACAGCAAAAGCGACATATTCAAGAAAATAGTATGGTATTCGTATGCCGATGACAATTCAACGATATTCGCAATTCCTTTGGATAAGGTGAACGAAATTATTGAGATGAACAAGAAAGGGCAAATGCCTGAAACCCTTGAAGAATTTGCGATAATAAACCAGAAGAAACACGAGGATAGTATCAACTACAGCCTTGATGAGCTGAAAAGCATTGAGGACAAATAAGTTATAATCTTTAAAAACTGCTGTCAGATAAGAAGTCGTTCCTACTCACAAAGCCCGTCCTTCATGACAATCACCCTGTCTGATGTGCGTGCAAGTTCTTCGTTGTGCGTTACAATTACAAAAGTCTGCTTGAATTTGTCCCTGAGGTCGAAAAATAGCTGATGTAGTTTGCGGGCGTTGTCGGAATCCAAATTGCCTGACGGCTCGTCAGCGAGTATCAGCGTGGGGTTGTTGAC
>JAGCRI010000093.1 GCA_017964755.1 Bacteroidales bacterium
GACAATATTGTCATTTCTTCTGTCGGAAACATCTCATTAAAAAAACTTAAAACCCTTTGTGAAAAATATTTCGGCGGGCACCCTCTTGACAGCTGTCGCCGTACACGTGAACCATTTACACTTTTTTCGCCCAACATATTGAAAGTGAGAAAAAAAACATCGCAGACGCATCTTATGCTGGGGACTTTGGCTTATTCTATCCGCGAGGATAAGAAAAGAAACGCTTTCACTCTGCTTACCAATCTGTTAGGAGGGCAGGGGATGTACACCCGCCTGAATACGGCAATACGTGAAAAACACGGCTGGGCATACTCTGTCGAAGCCAATTATACCGCATTTTCCGACACAGGTCTATTCTCCGTCTATCTCGGCTGCGAAACGCAGAAAACGGAGCAGTGCATTGAAGAGGTTTTCAAGGTGCTGCGAAATGTACGTGAATGCAAGTTGGGGACATTGCAGCTGCATTACGCAAAAAAACAGCTGATTGGCCAGATGGCTTTGACTAATGAAGCCAAACTCAACGAAATGCTCTCATTAGGCCGCACAGCACTCTTTTTTGACGAGGTTGAGACTATTGAGGAGACAATTGGCCACATTAATGAAGTTTCAGCTGAAGATGTGCTCGAAGTTGCAAATGAACTCTTTTGCAGAGACAAATTTTCATGTCTCATATTTGAAGGAAGATGATATTTTGACATTATCAGCTGTTTGTGCATATTAAAAATTCGTGTAAATTTGCACTTGATATTTTTTATGCGTTATGATAAGAAAATTATTCGTGCTTTTGCCTGTCTTATGCTTTTTGTTTTTCGCAAAAGCTCAAGAAAATGGAGGAATCTCACCAGAAATTCTGTCAAAAATCAAGGAAGCCAACAAAGCGACTCCAGAAACAAAGGCTCTGCGCAATGCTATCGTCACCAATGACATCAACAAGTTGGCGGTCAATGCTGATAACAGCACAGCCTTTGATGCACATTTTTCAAATAAGGTGAACTCAAAGGCAATCACCGACCAGAAGTCATCAGGCCGGTGCTGGATGTTTACGGGCATGAACGTCCTCCGCGCCAAGGCCATCGCAAAACATAATCTTCCTTCCGATTTCCAGTTTTCGCAGGCTTATACTTTCTTCTACGACCAACTCGAAAAGGCAAATCTTTTTTTGCAGGCTGTAATCGACACCCGCGAAAAGCCGATGGACGACAAGACTGTTGAATGGCTTTTCAAGAACCCGATTGGTGACGGCGGACAGTTTACAGGCGTGGCAAATCTCATTGCAAAATATGGTATTGTACCGAAAGATGTTATGCCAGAGACATTTAGCAGCAATAACACTTCCCGAATGTCAAACCTTCTTTCTCTCAAATTGCGCGAATACGGTCTCGAACTGCGCAAGATAGCGGCTGAAGGCGGTGACCTCAACAAGTTGGAGGAACGCAAAGTTGAAATGCTTCAGACTGTTTACAGAATGCTTGCACTCACAATTGGAGAGCCGCCGGCGGAGTTCGTCTGGACACAGCGCAACGCCTCCGATAAGGTGGTTTCAACTGAAAAATATACTCCGATGTCATTCTTCAAAAAATATCTTGATATCGATTTTTCAAAATATTATATGATTATGAATGACCCGCTTAGGGAATATTATAAAGTCTATGAAATTGAATACGACCGCCACGTCTATGACGGTGAAAACTGGCTCTATCTGAACCTGCCGATGGAGGATATTGCAGAAATGGCAATCGCCTCAATCAAAGACAGCACCATGATGTATTTTTCATGCGATGTCGGCAAATTCCTCGACCGCGACAAAGGCTTTTTGGATGTGAATAATTACGATTACGGCTCTCTTTTCGGCACAACTTTCAACATGACAAAGAAAGAGCGTGTGCAGACTTTCGCAAGCGGCTCATCGCATGCCATGACACTTTGCGCCGTTGACTTGGACGAAAACGGCAAACCGCTGAAGTGGATGGTTGAAAACAGTTGGGGAAGTTCATACGGCCATAACGGTTTTCTGATTATGACTGACGAATGGTTCAACGAATATATGTTCAGGTTGGTTGTCGAGGAAAAATATATTCCTGCAAAAATCCTGAAAATGACAAAACAGAAACCGATAATGCTTCCGCCGTGGGATCCTATGTTCGCTTCGGAAGAGTAATCTGTTTTTAATAAGAATAAAAATTACGGAAATGAAGACACTGATAACGCGCACTATAACAGGGATTATTTTCATTACGCT
The DNA here is from genome assembly GCA_017964755.1 of Bacteroidales bacterium. Lineage (GTDB taxonomy): Bacteria > Bacteroidota > Bacteroidia > Bacteroidales > WCHB1-69 > RUG11942. Next base: position 2,240 of record JAGCRI010000093.1, read on the forward strand.
TGTGATTGCGGCATTCTTTTTGCCGGTGTGGTATGCGGTGCTGCTGTTTTTCATTTTCACGATGGTCGGCACGCACGAGTTTTTGCAGATGACAAGCAAAAAGGCGGCTCCGCACTACGGTCTATCAATGTCGTTAGCGGCGGCGGTCTATCTCATGGTAGGAGTGCCCGCACTTTGCAGCTATGACGACACGAAACTGTCGTGGTTTATCATTTTCACCGCCGCCGCGCTGCTGATTGTGGCGGCAATTTTCATTTGTGAACTCTTCCGTAAAAAAACAGACCCGATACTCAACATTTCTGTAGCGTTGCTTCCGGTTTTCTGGATAGCAGCCCCTTTCGATGTCATTGTCTTTCTAACAGATTTCTGGCAAATGCCGATGTTGGTTTTGGCGTTGTTCATCCTGATTTGGGCATACGACACCTTTGCCTACTGCGGCGGCTCGCTTTTCGGAAAGCACCCGCTTTTCAAGCGCATTTCGCCTAAAAAATCGTGGGAAGGCGCGATAATATCACTTGTCCTCACTTCAGTTTTGGCGTTTTTCTTCGCAAAAATCCCGTTGTTCGATGAGGTGGGCATGAACGCTATGCAATGGGTTGTGTTTGCCTTGGTGGTCATTGTCGCTTCCACCTTGGGCGACCTGACGGAGTCGCTTTTCAAGAGAAGTTGCGGCGTGAAAGATAGCGGCAAAATCCTGCCCGGCCATGGCGGCGCGCTCGACCGCTTCGACTCAATGTTTTTCGCTGCACCGGCCGCTTTTGTAATTTGGTTTTTCATGATACAATATCATAATCTTTAATACTTTGGAAAATGAGAATTCATAAAGAAGGTTTGATTCCTATCACAGTCACAGGCTCGCTTTTTCTGCTCAATCTGCTTTTATATCCGATTTATCTGCATTTCACTGCATACATAATTGTCAGTGTTGTCTTTTTCCTGCTTTTCGCATGGGCTTTGCGCTTTTTCCGCATTCCGATGCGCTTCTCACACAAGGTGGAAAACGGTGTCATCTCGCCAGCAGATGGGATTGTCTGTGCTATAGAGAAAGATTTTGAAAATGAATATTTTAAAGACGAAAGAATAAAGATTTCGGTTTTTATGTCTATCTTCAATGTCCATGTGAATTTCTTTCCGATAGACGGAACTGTTGAGTATGTGGGCTATCATCCCGGAAAATATCATGTGGCGAACCTGCCGAAAGCCTCTAACGATAACGAGCATAACTCAGTTGTGGTGCGGAAAGACGAAAACCGTGTGGTGCTTTTCAGGCAGATTGCCGGTTTTTTGGCGCGCCGTATCGTATGCAACATCAAAAAAGGAGATACGGCAAACCAAGGTGAAGAGATGGGGATGATCCGTTTTGGCTCACGCGTGGATGTCTTTGTGCCTCTTGATGCCCAAATAAACGTCCAACTCGGCACGCCGGTGAGAACACAAAAGACTGTATTAGCGTATTTTGCATAAAAATAGAACTTTCGAGATTAATATTTATCAAAAATCAAAAGAATACAAGAAAAATAGAAAAAGCTGTAAAATAAAATCACAAATACTATGAAAACGACTTTAAAAAAATATTTGCCGTATATAGCTGCAGCAGTCATTTTTATTATACTTGCGGTAGTATATGCCTCTCCGGAAGTGGTTGACAATAAAGTGCTTCAGGCAGGCGACCAGATAAGCGGGAAAGGAATGGGGCACGAAGCCAAGCTATATAACGATCAGGGTCATTACACGTGGTGGACGGGAAGCATGTTCGGAGGAATGCCCACTTACCAGATTGGAGGTGGCAAGTATCCTGCGCCGGCCATAGACATTCCGTATGGCAAAATCGTACGTTTGGGTTTCACCGGCACAGTCGCACTTATTTTGGGTTATTTCATCGGATTTTTCATAATGCTCCGCGCCTTTAAAATCAACGAGTGGCTTTCTATTGTCGGGGCAATTGCAATGACTTTATCCTCTTACTTTTTTGTAATCATTGCGGCGGGGCACAACGCAAAAGTGGTAGGTTTGGCGTTCCTTGCACCGGTAATTGGGGGCTTCTACCTCGCCTGCCAGAAAAAATACGGCTGGGCGGCGGTCATTACCCTCATATATTCATGTCTTGGAGTGATGCAGCACCCGCAAATGACCTACTATATGTTTATGCTGATAGGGGTGATGGCGTGTGCCGAGTTGTATATCCATATCCGTGAAAAAAGAATAAAAGATTTGATAATCGCTGTTTTGGTTTTTGGTGGAAGTTTTGCGCTTGGCGTGGGGACACAGGTAACACCGTTCTTCGCAAATCAGGAGTATTTGAAAGAGACGATGCGCAGCGGTCACTCTGAACTTAGCAGTGAGAATAAAGAGGAAGCAAACTCCGAAGGTTTGAATCTGACATACATGACACAGTACAGCTACGGTATTGGAGAAACCGCCACGCTGCTGATCCCAGGGGCAAAAGGCTACGCCTCCGCATACAATGTCGGCACAGATTCCCACATTTACGAAGCGATGGTGAAAAACGGCATGTCGAAACGTGACGCCGCCAATTACTGCAAAAACATGCCTACATACTGGGGCGGCGATGAAGGCACTTCGGGACCGGTGTACGTGGGGGCAATTGTATGTTTCCTTTTTGTACTCGGCCTTTGCATTGTGAAAGGACCTTACAAATGGGCTCTGTTTGTCGCTACAATTTTCTCAATACTGCTTTCATGGGGTTATAATTTCTTGCC
>JAGCRI010000001.1 GCA_017964755.1 Bacteroidales bacterium
CTGCAAATCAAAGAAGCACAAATCTGATGCATACGGGGTGTTCGAGGCGACTGAAATCACAGTGTCGTCAGAAAACAACGGCAAACTGATAGAATTCGACATTGACGAAGGCAGGACATACAAAAAAGGTGAAATTGTAGGCTGCATTGATTCGAGCCAACTCGACCTGCAAATCAAGCAGTTGGAAGCATCTATAAAAGCTGCGTTGGCAAAACAGCCTGACATACCGTCACAGATTCAGGTTTTGCAGGACAAACTGAACACCTTGGAAAAAGAGCAGAGAAGAATATCCAACCTTGTTGAGGCAAACGCCGCAAGCACAAAAGACCTTGATGATGTGAACGCGGAAATAAACATCACAAAGAGCCAGATGCTTGCCACCAAATCCACGCTATCCACACAATCACAAGCCATTCTGGAAGAGGTTGAAGCCATGCGGTTTCAAAAGATGCAACTTGAAAGCCATATCTCGAAATGCAAAATAAAAGTCCCCATAACCGGCACTGTGATAAAAAAATACATCAACGAAAGCGAACTTGCATTCCAAGGGAAGCCACTCTTCAAAATCGCTGACCTTACCAATATGTTCATCAAAGTATATGTTGCCGAAGATATGCTTTCAACGCTGAAACTCGGGCAAAAGGCTGTCATCAAGATTGACGCTCCCGAAAAATCGGAGAAATCATTCAACGGGACAATCTCCTGGATTTCACCCAAAGCCGAATTCACTCCGAAAATGATACAGACAAAAAAAGAGCGTGTTAATCTTGTATATGCCGTCAAAATATCGTTCAAGAATGACGGCAGCGCAAAAATAGGGATGCCTGGAGACGTCATCTTCAAATAACAATTATGGGTATAATCAGGATTGACAATCTCAACAAGACTTACGGGAAGGATATACAAGCTCTCTGCGACATCAGTTTTGAAGTTGAAGAAGGCGAAGTATTCGGGTTGGTCGGTCCTGACGGAGCAGGCAAATCCACATTTTTCAACATCCTCACAACGCTGCTGCTGCCCACTTCGGGAAGCGCTGTGATAATGGGATTGGATATTACAAAAGACACCTTGGAGATAAGACAGATAATAGGTTATCTTCCCGGCACATTTTCGCTCTACCCCGACTTGACTGTTGAAGAAAACCTGATTTTTTTCGCGACCATGTACAAAAGCAACATCAGAGATAACATGCCGCTAATCAGGCCAATATGGAAGCAGTTAGCACCGTTCAAAAAGCGGCGGGCAGGAAAGCTGTCGGGAGGAATGAAGCAGAAATTAGCACTCTGTTGCGCGCTGATTCACAAACCGAAAATACTCTTCCTCGACGAGCCGACTACCGGCGTGGACCCTGTTTCGCGAACAGAATTTTGGGACATACTTAAAAATATTAAACAACAAGGCATTACGGTTGTAGTATCCACCCCGTACATGGACGAAGCCACCCGCTGCGACAGGATTGCGCTGATACAAAACGGGCACATTATCAAAATTGACACACCGCAACAGATAATCGCCGGCTTCAAAGGACGACTGTTCACAATAAAAGTTGCTGACATTTTCGGGCTGCTGCGCGACATGAAGCAATTCCCTTTGAAATCAATTTTTTACCCATACGGCGAATACCTCCACATTGCCTTTTACGATGATGAGGCAACAGCATTGCCACTATTCAAGGAGTTTTTACAGGAACAACAGCACAACTACGAAGGGCTCGAACCAATATCTCCAACTATCGAGGACTGCTTCATCGAATTAGCAACATCATAATCACTTTATCATGGAATATTTTTTGGATATGGAACCTGAGTTTTCACTGCTTGAGAACTCAAAATATGTTTTGATACCTGTGGCGTATGACGGCACAAGCACTTTTGTGAAAGGCGCTGACAAGGGGCCGCAAGCCATAATAGACGCTTCCGACAGCATTGAGTTGTATGATGTACCGCTTGAGTATGAGGCGTATAAGATTGGTATTCATACAGATAAACCGAACTTTAAATTTGCTTCGCCGCAACAAATGGTGCAAGAAGTTTACGATAGGGTTAACCATTTCCTTAATATAAATAAGAAAGTCGCTCTTCTCGGCGGCGAGCATTCTGTGTCTGTCGGTGCTATAAAAGCGATGAGCGAACGTTTTGAAAATCTGTCGGTTTTGCAGATTGACGCCCATGCCGATTTGCGTGACGAGTACCACGATTCGCCATACAACCACGCCTGCGTAATGCGCCGTGCACAAGAGTACGCCCGCGTGGTGCAAGTCGGAATCCGTAACGTCTGCATTGAAGAAAAGCCTAACATCGTACCCGAAAATATTTTTTACGCACACAACATTTATAATAATAATGTATGGATGCAGTCCGCAATCGACCGCCTCACTGACAATGTATATCTCACAATTGACCTTGACGGTTTCGATCCTTCCGTGGTGCCTTCTACAGGCACGCCGCTGCCCGGAGGCCTCGGCTGGTATCAAGTGATTGATTTCTTGGAACTTCTCATAAAAACAAAAAAAGTTGTAGGCTTTGATGTCGTGGAACTCTGCCCAAATCCTGCGGAAAAGTCGTCAGATGTTCTGGCGGCGGTGTTGGTGTATAAGATTATTACGATGATGGAGGTGTTCAAAAACTAATAGGCACGTTTTTCCGTTACCTGCAGCACCTCGTTAGTCTCCGAATCAAAAATAAGGGCGACCACATTGCAGTTTTCCATCTTCCAGTCTTTTCCTTCAAATGAGATTTCGTATGATTTTGTGTAAGAGGAGTCCTTTTCCACTTCGCCGCTTTCCGTGAGGTATGCCCCGTCAAGGCCGTTGACATCTGTGCGGAGCAGGTGGTTGTGTTCGTATTCTTCAATGCGCTCAGAGCCGTTCAACTGAGGTCCGATTATGCCGTCTTCTGTTAGCAAAACAAAGAGTATCAGTTTGTTAGGATAATTTTCAAAAATTGTGGTTTTAGTGTGTACTATGAGCTTCCCGGCTTTTGCTTCGTTGATGACTTGAATCGCGCCCACAATCTTTTCCCTGTCAATTGCAGAAATCGCGCTGTTCCAGTTCGGACTTTGAATGGCAAAACTGCCGTCATATTTTGTACGGTTTATCACAGCGCACGGGATGCCGCCGGTTACAAATTGAGCGTAAAGTTTGTTTCCCAAATCTGTCCTGAAATCGTTGGGATAGCTTGATGTTGGTATGGCAAAACTTCCGGCGTGAACGGCAACCGCAACAATCGTGGTGTCGCTTTCCAAAAGTGCAGCCAACGGAACGTGTCCCTGAGACGGACAGTTTGGACACTGCTGCCCCGTGAACTCCTCAATCAAAATATGCCGCACAACCTGCCCTTTGTCAATGTCTGGAAATACGACAGTGGTATTCACTGAATTATCGGTTTTAATGTACGGCGGCTTAATTTTGTCGCACGATGCGAAAATTATGCACAATAGCGTTATGATGAGGATTTCTCTTTTCATATTTTATTGATTTTTAATATTTTATATTAAAATCCTTTATAATGTTCACCATTTAAGAATATCTGTTCAACTTTATTGTTTCCGAAAGAATATGGGAAAAATTCAATTGTACTCATTGGCTTGGTTATGAAGAAGTTTGCAATTTTTCCGACAGCAATTGAGCCCAAAATATCGCTCACGCCCATTGCATAGGCGGTGTTCAAAGTTGTGGCGTTAATCACCTCTTCAGCAGTCATTTTGTAGTTCACGCAGCCCATTGATGAAACCAATTGCATATTTCCTGACGGGCAAGACCCCGGATTGTAATCGGAGGCGAGAGCAACGGGCAGCCCTGAATCAATCATTTTGCGGGCAGGCGCGTAAACCATTCCCAAGAAGAACGCCGCTCCTGGCAAAATTGTAGGCATCGTTTCCGAATCTTTAAGAGCCGCAATCTCCTCATTTCCAGTATATTCCAAATGGTCAACGGAGAGTGCGTTGTATTTCACTCCCACCTGAATACCGCCGGAATAGTCCAACTCGTTGGCGTGGATTTTCGGGCGGAGTCCGTATTTGATACCTTGCATCAGAATACGTTCCGTCTCTTCGCAAGTGAAAAATCCCTTGTCGCAGAAGACATCGACAAAATCCGCCAACTCCTCCGCCGCAACCATAGGTATCATTTCGTTGATAATCAGGTCAACATACTCCGACTGGCGGCCTTTGTACTCCGCAGGAACTGCGTGTGCGCCAAGGAAATTCGCCCTTATCGTAAGCGGTGTCTCATCTTTCAGGCGGCGGATGACACGCAGCATTTTCAGTTCGTCTTCAGTGTTAAGGCCATAGCCGCTTTTGATTTCGGCGGCGCCGGTGCCGGTTTCAGCCATTTCGATGAGACGAAGCCGCGCCGCTTCAAAGAGTTCATCCTCAGAAGTCTCGTGGAGCAGTTTCGCCGAATTGAGGATGCCGCCTCCGCGTTTCGCTATCTCTTCGTAACTCAACCCTTTAATCTTGTCAATATACTCAATCTCGCGACTGCCAGCATACACAATGTGCGTGTGCGAATCACAAAAAGAGGGATAGACCATGCGCCCTGTTGCGTCTATTGTCTCAATTTTTTCTTTTATTCCCGAAAGAATTTTTTCGGAGAAATCCGCCATTTTTCCAAAAGCGGCTATTTTGTCGCCGTTTGTCAGAAGAAATGCGTCATCTATGCAGTTAACGTTTTTCATATCCTCTCCGGCGCGGTTAGCAACCGGTTTTGTCTCAACTTGGACCAACTTTTTGATATTCTTAATTAGAATAGCCATATTTGTATTTTTTTGAGTGATTTTTATTTTATCTCCTGAATAGTGTAGAATTTGTAATACTCCCCGTGTTTTTCCATTAGTTCATCGTGAGTTCCGCTTTCAACAATGGTGCCGTTATCCATGAAAAGTATATTGTCGGCGTTGCGGATTGTAGAAAGCCTATGTGCGATAATTATGGCAGTACGGTTTTGCATCAGATTGTTAAGTGCCTGCTGCACAAGAAATTCCGATTCAGTATCAAGTGCTGAAGTCGCTTCGTCGAGGATAAGCACCTGCGGATTTTTAAGGACAGCACGGGCAATGCTGATGCGCTGCCGCTGCCCACCCGACAACTTCGCTCCGCGGTCGCCGATGATTGTGTCATAGCCGTTCTCCATCTCCGTGATGAAGTCGTGAGCGCAGGCCACGCGCGCGGCAGCCTCCACCGCTTCCTTCGTGGCACCTTCACAACCGAATGCTATATTATTATATATTGTATCATTGAAAAGTATCACATCTTGGCTCACAATACCGAACAAACCTCGCAAATCTCTGATACTAAACAATTTATTATCAACATCATCTATAAGTATTTCACCGCCATCGTAATCGTAAAACCTCGGCAGCAAATCAACCAACGTGGATTTTCCGCTTCCCGAATGTCCGACTATAGCGATGATTTTTCCTTTTTTCAAAGTAAAACTTACATTTTTCAAAACTTCAGAATGACCGTCATAACTGAAATTCACATTTTTATACTCAATTTTATCTTTTAATTCTTTAATATGAACCGGATTTTCAACTTCTACAATTTTCTCGTCTCCATCAATTATCTTATAAATCCTTTCAGCACAAGGCAGACCTTTTTGAATACTGTAATAGCATGATACTAAAGACTTTGCAGGTGGAATAACGCGGGCAAAGATTAGAATATAAAAGACGAAAAGTTCACCTGTGAACACGCTTCCCTCGCCGATTATGAAATTGCTGCCCAAAAAGAGGACTATCATCATACAGAGCACAGCCAAAACTTCAATCAGCGGCGCGCCCAACTCAGTTCTGATGAATATTTTTTTGTTCAACTTGTAGAAAATCCTGTTCTCTTCCCGAAATTTTTCAGAAGCATGATCAATGGCGTTGTAGCCCTTGATTACACGCAAACCGCTGATTGTCTCTTCAAACTTAGACGATAATTTTCCGAGAATTGTTTGTGCTGTTGTCGAATTTTTCTTGATTTTTTTACCGACCAGACTAATGAGATAGCCGGAGAGCGGCAGCACCACCAAAGTTATAAGAGTAAGTTTTGCGTTAAGGGCGAATAGTGTTATCAGATACGCCGTAAGCAGCAGCGGGTCGCGGAAGAGCATTTGCAGCATACACACAATCGACCACTCAACCTCCTGCACGTCTGAGCCCATCCGATTCATAATGTCGCCTTTTCGCTCGTGCGCATAAAAAGATAGCGGAAGTATAATCAGTCTATGGTAAATATCTCTGCGTAAGCCTTTTATAAGACCTGTGCGTATTGGCGCAATAAGATAAAGCCCCATATACCTGAAAAAATTTGAGAGAAAAGAGAAGACAACCATCGTAACCGCGACCGCCACCAAGGCTGCGATTTTCCCGTAACTCCCGATGACTGTCGCCATATAGTAGTTGAACGTATCGCTGATGGCTTGCGAGTTGAGTGCAAACTCCGGCTTCGCGGCAACGGCAGGGACAGTTCCGAAAAGTGTTGACAAAAAAGGAATTACCATCGACAGCGAGACGACGGAGAATAGCGAATACAACAAATGCGAAAAAAAGATTAATACAATATTTTTCTTAAACGGGAAAATATATTGTATTAACCTTTTCAGTAATTTCATCTCAAAGAGTTATTATTCCAATTCGTGAATTACAAGTCCTGAGCGGAGTTTCGGTTCAAACCAAGTGGTTTTCGGAGGCATGATATTGCCTGAGTCCGCAATATTGATGAGTTGTTTCATCGAAACCGGATAGAGGGCAAAAGCGACTTTCATCTCGCCACTGTCAACGCGTTTCTGGAGTTCGCCCAAACCGCGGATTCCACCGACAAAGTCAATGCGCTTGTCTGTGCGGAGGTCTTTGATTCCGAGAAGTTCGTCAAGGACGAGGTTTGAGAGGATTGTAACATCAAGCACGCCAATCGGATCGCTGTCGTTGAAAGTGCCTTGCTTCGCTGTCATCTTGTACCAGCAGCCGTCGAGATACATGCTGAACTCATGCAGTTTTTCCGGTTTGTAGATTGCCGCACTCTTCTTTTCTACGATAAAATTCTTTTCAAGGAGTTTGACAAACTCTTCCGGCGTGTGTCCGTTCAAATCTTTCACAACACGGTTATAGTCAATGATTTTCAGCTGGTTGTCGGGGAAGATGACAGCCATGAAATAGTTATACTCCTCTTTACCTGTGTGGTTGGGGTTGTTGCGGCGTTTCTCGCTGCCCACGAGTGCTGCCGCAGCGGTACGGTGGTGACCGTCAGCAACATAGAGGTATGGGATCTCTTCTGCAAAAATCCTCGCTATCTCTTTGTTAGTCTCCGCATTGTTGATTACCCAAAAGTGGTGCCCGAATCCGTCATCAGCGGTGAAGTCGTAAGTCGGCTCCTCGTTTTTCACGATGTTGCTGACAATAGCGTCTATTTTCGGGTTGGCGGGATATGAGAAGAAGACTGGCTCAACGTTTGCGTTGGTGATGCGGACGTGAATCATTCGGTCTTCCTCTTTGTCCTTGCGCGTAAGTTCGTGTTTCTTGATATTATTGTTGAGATAGTCGTCGATGTGGGTGCAGCCTACGATGCCGTATTGGGTGCGGCCGTCCATTGTCTGGGCATAGATGTAGAATTTCTCCGTATCCTCTTTTACCAGCCAGCCGTTTTTCTTGAAAGCGTTGAAATTCTCAACCACTTTGTCGTAAACTGCCTGCGAATGTTCGTCTGTGCCTTTTGGCAGGTCTATCTCGGCCTTGGTAACGTGGAGGAGGGAATACTGGTTTCCGGCGGCTTCAACGCGCGCCTCTTCGGAGTTCAGCACGTCGTATGGACGTGAAGCGAGTTGCTTAACAATTTCTTTCGGTGGACGAAGTCCCTTGAACGGTTTTACTATTGCCATAGCGTTTGAGTTTTAAATTGTTTTTTATTAAGTGTTTATGTTTATTGTCTTAATAATGCTAAAAAAACAAACAGACGAAGCCATGTAACTCCATCCATTTGTTTTGTAAAAAACCCCTTCGGATTTTAGATCATATCGGGTTCGTCGTCATCGTCAGCGATATTCTCATCTTTCGATGCGGCGGCTCTTTGCAGCGATGCGACCAATGATCCTATCATCTTGGTAAGTTCCATCAGCTGAGTGCGCGAATATTCTTTACCTTCGTCATCCATAACTCCGAGTTTTGATGCCAACTCTGTAAAGACAACGCATTCTCTCACTGAACTTTTAGCCATTTTCAGATAATAGACAAACTGCGCTTTGTTGCGGGCTGAACCCTCTGCCACATTAAGAGCAATCCCCTGTGCCGATTTCATAAAGTCCTCTTTAAGTTTGATGCTCTTTGCTTCTGCAAATGTGGATGTTACACCGTAAAGCCAAGTTATATAGTCAATTGCTTTAGCATAAATCCTCAAATCTTCAAATCTGAAGAAACTGATTGTGTTTTCTTGTTCTGGCGTCATAAATTGTGTTTTTTAAGTGATATATTTATATTTTTGCCAAAAATATATTTTTTTTTTATACAAAGGGCTTATTTTTCAAAATTTAGTAAAATTTTTTTTGAAAAAAGTGTAATAGGCCTGAAATTTAAGCATCTGATGTTGAAAAAACTTAAAAGAAAAGTCCTTTTTGTCCGTTACTTATTTGTAATTTTGCGCGAATTATAGAACAATGCTTTTATACTAATTTTGTTATAAAAGCGTTATAGTTTGTTATGAGAAAAGGGCTTCTTGTCATAGTATCCTTGTTGTGCTGCCTACAGCTTTTTCCTCTTGGCAAGCCTGATTTGCGCTGTCTTGAGGTTAATGATGCCGGACATATCACCCTGCACTGGCTCGCTCCGTCTGACATGTCGGACTTTGCGCGCTATGAGATTTACCACGCCACAATTGGCGGCAACTATTCTCGCATTGCAGTGATAATGGATGCGACAAAGACTTCATACTGCGACACCGCCGCACAAGCCCTCACACAAAGTTCATCTTACTGCGTCATAGCCATATCATCAAATTCACAATTTTCGTCTGACACAATTTCAAGCATCGAACTTTACCTCACAAATCTCGCCAACGGCTCAGCCCAATTGAACTGGAATGCGCCTATCACACCACCAAAACCTTCTTATTCAACAAACTACGAGGTCTGGAAAGAATATCCTGCTACTGTTTGGAATTTGTCGAAGACAACAACCGCACTTATGGCAAAAGACACCAATGACTTCTGCCAGGCAACTGTCGGATACAGGATTGAACTTGCTGACGCCTCCGGCTGCAAAAACGTCTCCCGCCCCGAACGCGACATTTTCAACGACCTCATACCGCCCAAAAAACCGCGCTTCGACAGCGTCTCAGTCAGCATCAGCGACAACACACTGCAACTCGGCTGGCAACCTTCCATATCCGCCGATGCCGCCGCTTACGTTATCTACCATTTTGAAAATAATGTGTGGATTCCTATTGACACTGTTTTTGGATATAATACAACATACTGGAATACAACCGATTATAATCCGACTGACGAGATTCATCATTTCCGTATAGCCGCTATGGACGACTGCGCCAATGTGAGCCCTATGACAGACGAAATATTCAATATGCAGTCAAGTTCGCAATTTGACTACTGCACACAAACAGCATTCATCTCATGGACAGCATATAGTAATATGCCAGACGGCATAAAAGAGTTCCGAATTTACTACTCTGTGGACGGCGGAGCGTGGACGTTGGCGGGAACGGCCTCCGCAACCGAACACGACTTCTCTTTTCCCGGCCTCATCCCGAACAGCGACTACACTTTCTTCGTCCAAGCCGTTAATACATTTGAAACTGTTTCTGCCTCATCTGCAAAGACAAGTTTCACTTTTGCACCTGAAGACAACAAGGATTTTGTATATATCCGCAGCGTCTCGGTGGTGGATAATGATTATCTCAGCATAAAAGTTTCGACAGGAAGCACAATCTCCTTCAACAAAGTCATTCTTTACCGGAGTGTTGACTCAGCCGATAATTTCTCTTACTTCAAGACAATAGCGAACAACGGCTCCGACACATACGTTTTCACCGATGAAAGCGCAAAAGTGGCAAGACTTCACTACTACTACAAGGCTGCTATAGAAAACGGATGCGGAATGCAGACAGCAGAGTCGAATGTTGCACACAATATAATTTTGCAAGGCACGACTCACGAGTACAAGAACTATTTGCAATGGAATGACTACGGATATTGGGAGAACGGCGTTGCCCACTACATCGTGGAACGTATGGATTACCTGAACAATGCCTTTAAGGAGGTAGGATTTGAATATGGGAATGTAACGAATTACATAGACGATGTTATCGGTTGCCCCGATGAAGGCGACCAGTTTATTTACCAGATAAAGGCTTACTCAGCTCAGAATCCATACGGTTTTGAAGACGTGAGTGTTTCAAACCAGATTATCGCCTACCAACAGCCCATTGTTTACATTGCAAGCGGCTTTCGCCCTTTAGGCGGCATCATCACAACTTTCAAGCCCTACACCTCTTTCGTAAATCTTAAAGACTACAATTTCCGTATTTATTCACGCGAGGGAAATTTGGTTTTCGAAACAGACAATCCCGAAATCGGCTGGGACGGCAAGCTGAAAAATGATGTCTATTACCCGGCTCAGATTTTCATCTATAAAATAAGTTTTTCGTATGGGAAAGACGACTATTTTGAAAAATCAGGAACAGTAACATTGGTAAGATGATTATGAAAGGGAATTTGGTCAGTTTGCGGGCATTGGAACCTGAAGACGTCAATCTTCTATATAAATGGGAGAACGATGTTAACGTGTGGACCATCAGCAATACGCTCAAACCTTTTTCAAAATACACTCTGAAACAATTTATAAATGCTTCAACTGCTGATATTTATGAGTCAAAACAGTGGCGGCTTATGATTGACTCAAACACCAGCGATGCCACAGTCGGCATTGTAGATATTTTTGAGTTCGACCCACTGCACGGGCGCGCTGGAATCGGCATACTCATTCAGGAAAAATACAGAAACAAAGGCTTTGCAGAAGAGACTCTCGAAATATTGAAACATTATCTTTTTGAAAGACTTAACCTGCATCAGATTTATTGCAATGTGATGGCTGACAATAAGGCTTCTATGGCTCTGTTCCAGAAAGTTGGCTTTGAAATTGTTGGTGTGAAAAAAGAGTGGGTTTACACAAAAGAGGGATGGAAAGACGAATATCTTCTCCAATGTTTGAGAAAAAATCAGAATAAACAATGAAAAATTTTTTTTGAAATGAAAATTGTAGGAATAACAGGAACGCTTGGGGCAGGGAAAGGCACTGTGGTTGAATATCTTAAAGAAAAATACGGATTTGCACACTACTCCGTGCGCGACTATTTGAGGCAGGAGGCCGAAAGGCGCGGGTACAAGGAGATGAACAGGGACGTCTTCACAGCTATAGGCAACGACCTGCGCGCAAAACACTCCCCCTCATACATCATTGACGAACTTTTCAAGACGGCGGCACAAAATGGACAAAACGCTATAATTGAGAGCATTAGAACACCCGGTGAAGTGGCTTCGCTGAGAACAAAAGAGGGCTTCATTCTTTTGGCGGTGGACGCTGCGCCCGAAATCCGCTATGACCGCATTGTTATCAGAAACTCTGAAACAGATAAAATCTCATTCGAGAAATTCTTGTCTGACGAACAACGCGAAATGTCAACGCAAGACCCTAACAAACAGAACCTTGCAGCCTGTATCGCACAAGCCGACTTCAAAATCGACAACGGCGGCGACCTCGACAATCTTTACAGACAAATTGACTCTATCTTTGCAGAAGTATAAAAAACTATAAAACGTGAAAAATAACCGTCGGTTTTTCATTCTTGCATTCACTCTTTTCATCATTTTTATGATGAAATTTTCTGATATTTTCTCACAAGAGAGACAGGAACTGAAGAATGACTGGTTTTATGAATATAATTTGAGATTCGGGCGGGTGATTCCGAACTTTCCGGGCAACAATTTTTGGACAATCTACACATACGGCATTGATGTCCGAATCGGGAAACAGACATTCGGGCGGAAACAGTGGACACAATGGCACAACTATCCGGCGTATGGACTCGCGCTGCGTTACGGCTGTTTAGACCATCCGATGTTTGGTTCAAAACTCGCGCTCTTCTGGTTCATTGACGGGCAGTTTGTACGCACGAAATGGTTCTCGTTCCGTTACCAGTACGGCTTCGGGGCAGCATATTTCGCAAACTGCTACGACTGGAAACTCAATCCGGAGAACATCATCATCGGGTCGCACATCACCGCGCACATCGATTTGAATTTGTCGCTGATGTTCCGTGTGTCGAAACAGATGGAACTCGCCCTCCGCGGAAACTTCTCCCACTCTTCAAACGGAGCGATAAAATATCCGAACTACGGCGTAAATCCGATTTCCGTGAATGTTGCTCTGCGCTACCACTTCAATCCGATGCCGCAACCCATTTACACCATCGACACAATCACCAAGTTCCACCCAATCAACAGTTTCCATATAACTGTGGTGCCTACATGGCGCAAGAGCAAAAAAGACTATCAGGCCAAACCCGATGACGGCAGCGTTGACCGTTATAAAGGCAATCCAAACTATTTTGCCGGCATGATACAACTGGGCTATTACCGGCAGTTCCACCCGAAATACCGCTACGGAGCCGGCATCGACCTGATGTACAGTTCGGAGCTCCGCCGCCACCTTGAACCGAATGACAAGTCTGCCGAGTGGAAATTCATGACCTGCGCCGCATATATCTCTTTTGAAGTGATGTACAACCGCTTCGTGCTTCATACGGCTTTGGCTTATTATCTTTACAGATACGCCGACTTCTACACGCCTTACTATGAGCGCGCCGGCTTCAAAATCATGCTCGGCCCGAAATATAACCACTATGTCGGAATGGCGCTCAAAGCCCACGCCGGCACAGTCGATTACATTGAGTGGACATACGGCTGCGACTTCGTGAGCTGGAAAGACAAGCGCGCCCGCACCCTGCACCTGCACAACAAAAAAAACAGGAAAGATGGCTGAAAAGAAAATCGGCTCTCTCTTTCTTCTGATTTCTCTGCTTTTCATAACTTCTGAATTGCACGCACAGACTTTCACTTCAAACCTCAAAACCAAAACCCTGACTATCGACAGCAACGTCATCTCTCTTGATTCGCTCTCAATAATCCCAAATTCATTCTCCTTAACAGGCATTGACAGTGGAGATTACATCATTGACCCCATTAAAGGGGAGATGAAAATAATCAACAATGACATTATAGGAAAAGATATAAATGTAAAATATCGTGTCTTTGACAAAAACTTTGCGCAGCCCCGCCGCAACAAGCCCCTGTCGCTTATCAACGAGCCCGTACGCCGCCACGAAGCCCCGCCGCTTTACCAGATTCCGCAGACTTCGCTTTTGGACTTGGATGCCGGCTCGAACCTGCAGAGCAACGGCTCCGTATCCCGCGGCATTATGGTTGGGAATAATCAGGATTTCTCTCTGCAATCTTCTCTTAATCTGCAACTTACAGGAATGCTTAGCGACGATATTGAGATTATGGCGAACATCACCGACAAGAACATTCCGATACAGCCTGAAGGCAATACGCGCCTCGTGCAGGATTTCAATAAGATTTTCATCAATCTGAACTACAAGAAAAAATATAGCGTGACAGCTGGAGACATAGAGACGGCCCAGCCTGACGACTATTTTCTAAAACTAAACAAACGCTTCCTCGGAATGGAACTTAATGCCGGCTTCGATTTCAAAAATAACAACAAAATGAAAAATTCGGTCGGCGGCGGCGTGGGCAAAGGCAACTATGTCACCAATAAAATCACCGCCATCGAAGGCGTGCAGGGACCTTACAAACTGACAGGCAAAAACGGCGAGACAAACCTTATAATCCTTTCTGGAAGCGAGCGCGTTTACATTGACGGTCAGCTGCTTACACGCGGTCAGGAAAACGACTATACTATAGATTATAATACAGGTGAAATTACTTTTACCCCTAAAATATTGATTACCAAAGAAAAACGTATTACTGTAGAATTTGAATACAGCGATTACGCATTCACAAAATATTCGCTTTACACTTTCAATGAATTTGTTCACGAAAAAAATTCAAAAATAAAGATTAATGTCAATTTCTATCACGAACAGGATTTGAAAAGCCAGTCGATTCAGCCGGAGCTGGACGATGCGCAGAAACTCTTTTTGGCTGCGCTCGGAGACAGAACCGAAGCCGCACTCTACCCATCGGCGGATAGTGTTGTATTTAATACTAACGAGGTGTTATACAATAAAATAGATACTATTGTTGACGGAATTTTATACTCTCCTGTTTACATCCGCGCACTGAACGATTCGGCGACTTGCTACCGTTTGAAATTTTCTTACACCGGTGCGAAAGGCGGCAACTACATACTCACAACCTCAACTGCCAACGGACGCGTCTTTGCATGGGTTGCACCGCAAGATGGCATTCCGCAAGGTGATTATGAACCTGTCATCCAACTTGTTACACCAAAATTATCACAGATGGCAACGGTCGCCCTTCAATATGATTTTCTCAAAAAAAGCACCATGAAAATTGATTTTGCATTGTCGAATCACGATTTGAACACATTTTCAAAACATGACAATGGAGATAATGTTGGAATGGCTACAAAATTTCAAATTACTCATAATCAAGAACTTAAAAAGAAAGATACAACAAATGGGAATTGGGATTTCTTTGCAAATTTGGATTATGAATTTGTGCATAAGAATTTCACGCCGATTGAAAATTTCCGCGACATTGAATTTAAAAGAAACTATAATCTGACAGACGTTGAGGCAGATGGGCATGAGCAGATGTTGTCAGCCGCCGCAGGTTTTTCGCACCCCGAAATCGGAATCTCAAAATATACACTCAACTATTATTTCCTTCATAAAAATCTGAATACTATCCGTAATGAGTTGATTATTAATATGAAAACAAAAGGATGGAATGTCAGTACAAACACATCATACCTTCTTTCAAATGACAGCATCCAGCATACTGATTTCTTGAAAACAGATAATCTTTTCTCAAAAAGTTTTAAAAAATTCAGATTCGGGATAACAGAAAATCTTGAATATAATATTTTTAAAAATCAGAATGACAATAATTTAAGACAAAACAGTTATGCTTTCAACGAAGCGGGGGCTTTCATCGGCAGCGGCGACTCATCGGTTGTAACGTATAGTATTGCTTACAAAAACCGCATTGACCACGATGCGATGGACGGGCGACTGCAAATGCGCTCAATGGCAAATGAGGTGCAGAGTTCCTTGGAACTGACGAAAATCCGCAACCAGCGTATCCGCGCGCTTTTCACGTTCCGCAATCTCCGGCTCCGCGATTCGAGTGACAACGCAGCCTTCCGCAGCGAGAACAATTTTGTGGGATCGCTCGACTATACGGGGCGGTTCTGCAAGAATGCAATTATCTTTGCCGCTTACTACGAAGCCGGCAGCGGGCTTGAGCCGAAGCGTACGTTCAGTTTCCTGAAGGTGGCGGCGGGGCAGGGCACGCACGTCTGGAACGACTACAACGGCAACGGGATTGAAGAACTTGGCGAGTTTGAGGTCGCGGTGTTCAAAGACGAGGCGAACTACATAAAAATCTGGCTTGTCGGAAATGACTATGTCAGCACGTTCAACAACCAACTGACCACTTCATTGCAGTTGCGGCCGGCGGCGGTGTGGAACAACAGCCACGGATTCCGCAAGGTTCTGTCAATGTTCGGCAACACCACATCATTCCGCACGCAGCAAAAAAACACGTCTCGCGACATTGCCACAGCACTAAACCCTTTCAACAGCAACCTCGCCGACTCGCTTCTTGTAACCCACTCTTCAAATTTCAAAAACGACTTCGATTTCAATCTTCCAAGCGCGTATTTCGGGTTTGATTTCATCATCCAGAAGAACCAAAATAAGAATTTGCTTTACTACGGAGCCGAAAGCAATACTCTTGACCAGCAGGAAGTTATGCTAAAATCAACGCCAGTTTCGTTTTTCACAATAAGAAATAATCTAACTCATTCTGTAAGAAAAAACTATTCGGAATATCTTGAAAGCCGGAATTACAAAATTGAATCAGAAGGCATAGAGAACTCGCTGATTTTCACATTCAAAAACAACTTTTCATTTACATTGATCTATCATTTTCAAGTGAAAAGAAACAAAACAGACATTGAAAAGTGCATAAAAAACCGCTTCAATTTTGAGGCGGCGTACAGGATGGCGAAGCGGGGAACGGTAAATGTGAAGTTGGAATATGTGAATCTTAATATTAATACAACTAACAATGGCACACTGACTTACGAACTTTTGGAAGCGTTGCAGCCGGGGCATAACGGACTTTGGAGCGCGGCTTATGAAACCAACATCGGCGACTATTTGAGGCTGAACCTTCTCTACGAAGGCCGTGTCGGCGAGACAGGCAAAGTCATACACACCGGCAATGTACAGGTTAAGGCATATTTCTGAGATACAGCAACTTACTATTATATTATGTCGTAAATTTCATCCAATAGGAAGAATAACCTAATTTTTGTTGGGAAATCTAAAACCTCCTGATATAAACACCCTCATTTTTTCCCGCCACCCTACTGAAAAAAGTTGTATCTTTGCCGTTTGTATTTTAAAAACAAGTCATTATGAAAAAATGGATTATGGTTTTCCTGAAAGGCATGGGAATGGGCGCAGCTGATGTTATCCCGGGTGTCTCCGGCGGCACAATCGCCTTTATTACAGGAATATACGAAAGACTTATCACTGCTATAAAAAATGTAAATTGGCCTAATATAAAACTCTTTTTCACAGGACATTTTAAGGAGTTTTGGGAAAATATTGACGGCTCTTTCCTGCTTTGCCTCATCGCCGGTATAATCACGAGTTTTTTGAGCCTTGCCAAACTTATGACTTATCTTCTTGAAAACCACCCTGTTTTAGTGTGGGCTTTCTTCTTCGGTCTGATAATGGCTTCAACTCTTTTTATCGGGAAAGATGTGAAATGGAACTGGAAAACTGTGCTGACATTTTGCATTTTCGCGGTGTTGTCGTACTTCATCACATCGCCGCAAAACCAGCCTCTGAACGCTACAGACGCAAACTGGTACATCTTCATTTGCGGTGCTATTGCAATCTGCGCCATGATTCTACCGGGTATTTCGGGAAGTTTTATTCTCGTGCTTCTGGGCGAATATTTTTTCATGCTTAAAGCCATCTCAGATTTAAACATTGTGCCAATCATTATCTTTGCGTGCGGCGCAGTCATAGGGTTGCTCTCTTTCGCCAATCTGCTTTCATGGCTCTTCAAGCATTTCAAAATGATAACTTTAGCAGCCCTCACAGGCTTTATGCTCGGATCGTTGAACAAAATCTGGCCGTGGAAACAGACGTTGGAGACCTACATTGACCGTCACGATGTGGTACGCCCACTCACACAACTGAATGTGCTTCCTCAGAATTATGACGGCGACCCTCAGATTTTGGCGGCAATTCTGCTTGTCATTTTCGGATTCGCCATCATTTTTATAATCGAATTTATTGCGAAAAAATTGGCTAAATAATTTTCAGTAAAAAATAATCACATAAAAAAATAAAATCACATAACTATGTATAGGACACACACTTGCGGCGAACTCAATGCCACAAACATCAATCAGGAGGTTACCCTTTGCGGCTGGATTCAGAAAATCAGAAAATTGGGCGGCATGACCTTTATAGATCTCCGCGACCGCTACGGAATCACACAACTTGCATTCAAC